>JBLHWZ010000174.1:0-11787 GCA_047629415.1 Bradymonadia bacterium
TATCGAGCAGCTCTTTCCACTGATATGGCTCGACCGAGCCGCCAGGCCCGATCCGGATAAGTTCCGGAGCATGTCGCTCGCTCTTGCGGGTCGCCACGAATAGCGAAGGCTCAGCGAGCGTCTCGGAGCGCAGCGCGCCGACGCGCCCGGCCTCGCTATCATCCAACTCCCAAATCAACCCTTCGATCAGCGGGTGCCCACTCGCGTAGAAGTCGATCTCGCTGGCGACCATCGCCTCCGTGCGGCTGAACGTGCCAAGGAACCGAGAGCCGTGTGTTACGCCGGGAATGGCGTCTACGAGAGCGTTGGCGCCGTACTCCATGTAGAAGCGAGCGGTACCCGGCTTCTCAAGCATGTCCACGCCAGTTCGCAGGGCGGCGCCGAGCACAAATGACTCGACCACTTCCTCGGCGTCACTCGGGATCTCAGCCATGGTCGCCTCAGCGTCCTCGGGATCATAGGTGTCCGGGAAAATGGGCCGCGACGACTCCTCGGCGTTCACCGCTGCCCTATACTCGGCGATCAGCGGGGCGAGCGCATCACCTCGAACTCCACCGCGGAGCGCAACACGAACCGGCTCCAAGGCCGGAGACGTGCCATCGCTGACCTCCTCAAAGAGCCCCAGGCTAGCATAGGCCTCGGCGAGTCGATTCTCGGAGCCCGTGAAGTAGACCACACCTACGTCCTCAGTGCGCCCGAGACGATCAACGCGGCCGATGCGCTGCTCGAGAACAAGTGGGTCGTCCGGGAGATCTGCGTGAACGACACGATCACAGAACTGAAAGTTTCGACCCTCCGAACCCGCGCCTGAGGAAACGAGTATCGTGCACGTGGAGGCGCGGAACTCGGAGAGTTGGATATCGCGGTCCGCGCTCGCCATCTCTTCGTGGAAAGCCCACACGCGGAGTCCGGTGGTTCGCTCTAATGTCTCCTTCAGACGATTCGCACGCTCGGGAGTATTAACGAAGACCAGCGACTTCGACTTCTTGTGGTGCCACTCCTTGCTCCTCTCGGTAAGCCAGACGACCCGTTCGTCCTCGGCTCCGAGACTACCAAGAGTGCTGGCTGGAACCGCTTGAGCCACTCGAGCGGGCATCGCAGGGAGGTCCTCGCGCTGAACTGCGCTCACCTGCCGATAGAGTCCCGCAGGACCAATCGGAGTTCGCTCAAGTCCCAGCGCATGAGCCAACGATTCAAAGCCGATGGCGCCACCGGCGAACGCACTACTTGTCAGCAGGAGGCAGTGTCGGCAGAGCGAGGCGAGGTCGAGGGGCGACCCCTTACGGTGCGCCTCGTCGATGACGACCAGATCAGGCGGCGCCTGTGCCAACGCAGCGCGAACGCTGGGCTGCTCCAGAAGCTCGGACGAGACGATCGAGAGCGGGTGGACATCGAAGACATTACTGCCCTCACCATACTCCGCACCCACTGCCTCGATTCGCTCCGCATCCACGTGAACGAAGACTTGGTGGAACTTTCGATAGAGTTCGCCAAGCCATTGGAGCGTGAGCGAGTCAGGCGCGACGACGACGGCTGACTCAATACGACCCGTTCGAACCATGGCGGAGAGAATCAGAGCCGCGCTCACGGTCTTTCCGAGGCCGACCTCGTCAGCGAGCAACCAGCGGACGTTCCCTTGGGAGAGCGCTCTCGCAGCCGTCGCCAGCTGATGCGGATAGAGTTCAACGCGCCCACCGACGAGGCTCGGCACACCGCCATCGCGCCTCTGGGCATCTAGCATCATTCCTTCGATGCGGTTCTGCACGTCCTCGATCGCATCGTAGGGTCCAGCCTCCAGTCGCTGCCACAACGTGGGAGCGTCCAGAACGGGCCAGACTTGCTCGAAGGCGATTCGCTCGCCGTCATCGAACTCAAACATGCCCCGATCGCGGGACACGATGGTCGCTATGGTCCCATCCGGCCGCAGACCGGGTGCTCCAACGACAGGATTAACCACCTTGGTACCGGGCGCGCTTGGCGAGATCTGAAGCTTCTCGCCCGATTCGGGGAAGAAGACGACCACGAAGCGACCGAGCTCCTCAATGACGACTCCAACGCCCATTTCTAGGCTGTGTTCACGAACGACTTTTGTACCGACTGGCCACATGGACAACTCCGCAGGATTAGGCGGCGCGCCGTACCACGAGAGCCATCGGTCCGCGACCGTGTCATACGCGAGCGGTTACGATAGAATCGAGCCAACGGAGAAGAGATGACCAGACGGTACATTGCAGCGGTAATCGGAAGTGCGACAGCGGATGAGGCGCTCTACTCTAGCGCGAGAGAGCTAGGCACACGACTCGTGGATGCGGGCTTTCGAGTGGTCTCGGGCGGCCTGCGTGGGGTGATGGAAGCCGCCTCTCGCGGAGCACATGAGAGTCAGCAGTACGCTTCAGGCGATACCATCGCGATCTTGCCGACGTATGAGTCGGGTGACGCGAACCAGTGGGTCGACATCGCGATTCCTACGGGCCTCCAGCACGCCAGAAACACGCTGGTCGTGTCGTCGGCCGACGTCGTGATCGCGGTCGGCGGCGGCGCAGGAACGCTGAGCGAAATCGCCGCAGCTTGGGCGCTCGGTCGACCCGTCATCGCGCTGCAGAGCGGTGGCTGGGCTGAACGTCTCGGTGGGGAGTCTCTGGACGGGCGCAGGTCCGACCACGTGCACGGCCCGTGCTCCCCCGCCGAGGCGGTGGCTCTGGCGCTCGAGCTTGTCGGCCTGCCGAAGGAGAAGGTCGCGGAGTTCATCACCAGCTAGTCCTCCATGTCCGGCGGTCTCCCCGCGAGCACCGCTTGACGGCTTCAAAACTCGCCGCGAGACTCTGCGATTACCTCACGCGCCCCATACGTATTGTCCACACGCGACAACCCCGACCGAGGACTCTACCTTCCAGTGCTCGCTCCTCCGGCAGCCCTCTTACAAGTGCTCCCGGAGGCTCCGCGGCGTCTGGAGGTTCGCTCTACGCCGACCTCGCTGGTATTCCGCGCTCGGCTCTCGCGGGGAGGCCTGCTCGTCTCCTTCTCGATCGTCGACGGCGAGGTCCGTGGGGGCAAGATCGCCACCGCAACCACGCACGAGTCGTTCGAAGCGCCCGACGACGACGTCGAGCTGATCGACCATTGGCATCGCACCCAGTGGGTGACTGGCGTCGCGACGCGAACGCTCTGGTCCGCGTATCGGCCCACGAGCGGCGAGATCCAGTTGGCCGAACTCTTCCTGCGCCTCGACGGCGAGTCGGTGCGGCTGCACGGGCTTCACCCATTGATCGACGACTTCGAGTCGGGCGATTGGTCGAGCGCTTGTAGCCTAGCCGAAGAAGCTGCCGCTCCTGCACCAAGTTGGTTTGAGCCGCTTCGCCTGGCACTCGTAGGCAGGGTCGGCGACATCATCGAGGCTGCGACGAGCGCTGGTGATCTCGTCGGTCACATGGCGTCGTTCCGCGGCGTAGCGCGGCGCGAACTGAATCTTTTGGAGGCCGCTCTCGCTGATCTGAAGAGCGCGACCGCAAACCTGACCGCTTCGGAGCGCGCGAATCACTACACGATGATTGGGGAAATCTGTCACCTGCTCGGCCGAAACGACGAAGCGATCGAGCTCATCGCTTGGTCCGTAACTCGCTCGGCAGACGACGAGGCGTTCATAAGATCGACCACTCTGCTCTTACGCTTCGGCGGTTACGGCGAAGCGGAGCGCGCTCTCGAATCGAGGACTGCGCAGGGGGCCGCCCCGCCTGAGGTGTGGCTGCTTCGAGCGAAGCTGGCGCTCTGGTGCGGTCGGCCGGCGGATGCTCGCAAATTCGTAGGCGAGGCCCATGGCGGCGACGACCACCAGATCACACTCGCGCTGGGGATCGCGGCGGCCCTCGAGGGTAAAGACGACGACGCGTTGGCGGATTTTTCTCAGCTTGAGAGCGCAGGTGACCGGGAGGCGCACTCGTGGTCTGCCGAGCTTTTGCATCGCAGGGGAGACATTGAGCGCGCATCCGAACACCTTGAGTTGGCCGGACTGACGGCCCAGAGCCCCGTGCACACGCTGCTGCGATCTGTCGTGTATGACGAGGTTGTGGAGTTGAGCGGCAGCGCCCAGCTCAAAGCCCTTGGATGGGAGGACGAGCGCGAGCACACCGCACTAACCGCAGCCGAGGCGCTGCGGGTCTTCCAAGGGAATCGAGGACCTGAGCCGAGCCGAACGCCGACCGCTTCTCCAGTTCTGTCGGCAAGTGAGTTGTCCCAAGTTCTCACGCCGCCGGGAGACACGCTCAACACCAGTCGACTGGCGTCATCGGGCCTCCTGAAGGAGATCCGCCATCGCCCAGTTAGCGAGGTCCACACTGCCTTCGCCGAACTGCAGCGCAAGTTTCCGGAGTCTCCGCATCCGCACTGCTATTGGGGCGAGTTGCTCCTATGGGAGGGACGCTACGACGAGGCCTTCGCGGCGTTCCAGGGCAATCGACCCGCTCAGCTCGCGCGGTGGGGCTACGTCGGCCGAGCCGCAGTGCATGTGCATCACCGACGGTTCGACGAAGCCATCATAGAGTTTGAGATGATGTCCGCGATCTACGCGCCCGTCCCCGGCGCCACGACTCACGTGTACCTCGGAGAGCTGCACCGGCTGAGAGGTGAGCACGATCTTGCCCTTAAGGAGCTCGCCATCGCCACCAACGCGAAGCCGCTTCGTCTGGGCGCGTGGTTAAACACAGTCCTGTGCTTAAGCGCGCGGGGGGAGTCGGAGCGCGCGCTCGACCGATACGGAAGACTTAGTGCGCGCTGGCCAAATCTATTCTGGCACGCGAGTCGCCAAGCGGGAGCTGAACACGCGGCTCCTGGTGAGTCCCTAGTCGAGATCTGCGAAGCCGCGCTCGAGTTGATGAGAGGTAATCGCTCCTCGCATCTTCACACCTTCTTCGACTCCGACGGCGCGATGCGGTTCACGTTCGACTCGACGCTTTGGAGCCACCTGAAGGAGGCGCGCAGCTTCCTTCGCATCGGCGCACTGGAACAGCTTCTGCTTGGCACGGAAGCGCAGACTTAGCGGAGCGGGCGAGTGAGAGCGGACTTAGCGGAGCGGGCGAGTGAGCGCAGACTTAGCGGAGCGGGCGAGGGAGCGCAGACTCAATGGCGCCGGTGAATGAGCGCAGGCTTAACAGCGCCGACCAGCGAGTGCGGACTCGATGGCACCGGCGAGTGAGCGCGCCTAGTCGACCGCGAGCTCGCGAACATACGCGGCGCGAGCTCGGCGGGAGGTCAGGACCCCAGCGGCGTCCTCCACGGCAGCACGAACCTCCGCCAGCTCCTCGTAGCAGACATCAACAACGTGAGACGGCACGGTCTCCTCGTCGAGCACCTCTCTAAGAACAGCAGCCGCTGAGACGATCGCAGCGTCTCCAGAGTCAGGGGAGACGTCCAGGAGCTCAAAGTATGAGCCGTATCGAGCGATCTGCAGCACTCGGCTGACGTCACCCAGGGTCTCGATCGTGCGGGCCTTCAGCACGGACTCAACGACGATCCGGGGTGCGGTTGTATGATCCCCAGACTCGCGCGCGCTTTCGGCGAGACCGGTGGTCAGAAACTCAACCAGCTTCACATAGAGATACGGGTTCGGTCGCCAGTCCTCCGGCGGTGCCTCGACACCCTCCAACGGACCGACGCCAACGACCCGAATGCGGTCTCCGAAGCGGCGGCTCACGCTCTTGACCGCAAGCCGCGCCTCATCAGCGCCGATGCTGCTGTGCACTACGAGCCCGACAGTCGGCTCGGCCAAAACGGCCATCGCGTCGATGATGTCTGCGGCGACCTCCACCTCCATGCCCTTCTCACGAAGAAGCGCGGTGAGGGGAGCGGCCCAATCAATGTCTGTTGTTGCGACGACGACTCTCATGGGGCGACAGCTACTGTCGACATCTCCAGCAGGCAACCGATCCGCGCTCTGGCAGCGCCCCGGACTCGCGTTTCCTCACTGACACGGACGCTCTGATGCCTTATAGGCGCGAGCAACCGTTCCCCGTCGACCTACCATGGCACTACTCGAAATCGTTCGCTGGCCGCATGAGGCCCTCTCGACCCCCGCACTACCGGTCGAGACCTTTGATGCGGAGCTCCACCTGTTCCTCGATAACATGGCAGAGACCATGTACGTCGCGCAGGGCGTGGGGCTGGCAGCGAATCAAGTCGCCGTCCTCAAGCGAGTGACGGTGATCGATGTTGCCGCGGAAGGGGAGCCCTCACAGCTCATCGAACTGGTGAACCCCAAGGTCATCGAGCGAGAGGGAGCGCTCGTGTGGAACGAGGGCTGCCTCAGCTTTCCGGACCTCTACGAGAACATCAAACGAGCCGCTTGGGTGAAGGTCAGCTACCAGGACCGAAACGGGAAGACGCAAGAGGTGGAGGGCGAGGAGCTCTTCGGTGTCGCGATGCAGCATGAAATCGATCACCTCGATGGCATCTGTTTTACCGACAAACTGAAGACCTTCCAGAAGCGACTCGCACTGAAAGAGTTCGACAAGATCATGGCAAAACGTCGCGCAGCCGGACTCGAAGACTAGCCAGGGAGATACGGTGCCGCTGAAGACTATTTTCATGGGCACGCCTGATTTTGCGGTGCCATCCCTCAGGGCGCTTCATTCCGACCCACGGGTTGACGTTTGTTTGGTCGTCTCGCAGCCTGACAAGCGCTCTGGTCGCGGCAACAAGCTGCGGGCTACTCCAGTCAAGGCGGCCGCGATGGAATTGGAAATCCCAACGTTCCAGCCGGACACCCTACGCACGCCCGAAGCTATCGAGCGCTTGCAGCAAGAGGGGGCCGACCTCTTCGTCGTCGCGGCGTACGGGCAAATCCTCCGTAAGAGCTTGCTTGAGACGCCCCGCCTGGGTTGCGTCAACGTGCACGCGTCCTTGCTCCCAAGGTGGCGCGGCGCGGCGCCCATTCATCGCGCGATCGCTGCTGGCGACGCCGTGACTGGCGTTTCGATCATGCGTATGGAGCGTGGCCTAGACACAGGTCCTGTCTACCAAATGGCGACCGTCATGATCGGGGACACGGAGACCGCAGGCGAGCTGCACGATCGGCTCGGTACACTCGGCGCAGACCTGCTGGTGGAGTGCCTGCCCGTCATCGAGTCAGACGACTTCATCCCAACTCCGCAGCCGACAACACGAACGACCTACGCCAAGATGCTCGGCGCCGAAGACAAGACGCTGTCGTTCGAGGGCAAGGCCGAAAACGTCGTTGCGCGAATCAACGGAATGAGTCCGGCGCCAGGCGCACGGACAAGCCTCGCCGGCGAAGTCGTCACCGTCATGAAAGCCAGAGTCTCATCGGTCGAAGAGTCCGGACCACCCGGGCAAGTGCTCGCTGCGTCCATGAAGGCGGGACTGCACGTCGCAGCCGGTGAAGGGGCCGTCGAGTTTCTGGAACTTAAGCGACCCGGAAAACGCGCGATGTCTGCGCAGGACTGCTTAAACGGGATGACCATCGAACCGGGCGAGCTGTGCATAGCGGTAGAATAGAGGGCGTCGCCCACGCGGTGGCGTCCGACATAGGGCCCACATTTGGGATGCTCGCGTTCGGCCTCGATGCCGTCGCAGCGGTCGCGCGCAGCGGCGGCTCCGAACAGTTCGCACCGGCCATTGATGGGCCAAAGATCTCCGGCGCGATTGTCTCCTCGTCATCCGAAGGCGTCGCGATCCACCATGCGACCGGTTCCGAGTGTGAGCTCTCCGCTCGCGTCGCGACCGCTGCCCTCGAGGGACAGGGCTCCGAGCAAGCCGATGTTCTCAGGCTCCTGATCGCCGACGATGCAAAGCATAACAGGCATCCGCGCGCCCATGTTTGCGGAGCCGCGCTGCGCCGAGGAGTCTGGTTTGCATCCACCCAGCATCCTCCTCGAGCGGAACTCCTGCGGGTAGATACCGAGCTCTTCGTGGTCGTGCTTACGCCACACTTCGATTTCGATGCGCGCACACTTCGCCACGCGCTGCCCACTCAGATTCATACTCGCAAGCATTCGCGCCAAGCTGCGCTTGCGGTCGGAATCGTTCGCGCCCTTGAGCATGGACGATTCGATGAAGTAGGCGAGATCTACGACGACGCGGTGATTGGCCAGGCGGTCGGCCCACAGCTGCCCGGATATCACCCCACGGTCGCCGCAGCGCGACGGGCCGGCGCATTGATGGCCGGGCTCTCAGGCCAGGGCCCGGCGATAGCCGCGATCTGCGCAAGCGAGGCGATCGCTGAAGACGCCGCCAATGAAATGACCACTTCCATGGACGTCCACATGTTAACGAGCACGGTACTTTTGAGCCGAGTTTCCCCACACTCGGAGCTCGTATGAAGAGCGCCCGACGCATCGCCGCCTCCGTACTCGGTCGCGTCACAGACGACGGCGCCTTCAGCCAACGTGTTCTGGACCTCGCGCTACGCAAGAGCGAGTTGGACGTACGGGACAAGGGATGGGTAACCGCGACGGTCAATGGCGTGCTCAGCGACCTTCGCGCCGTCGACCTCGCACTGGACCGATCTCTGGACCGTGGAATTAGCTCGCTCTCTGACGCTCCGCTGGCGCACTTACGAATTGCGGCCTGGGAGATTGGTCGCCTCGGACGCGAACCGGGACCAGTCGTTAGCGCTGCCGTCACCGCGGTGAGGGAGGACGCTCCGCAGAGATTCGTGGGACTTGTGAACGGAGTACTGCGGGGCCTGGCCATTGACCGCGCCATCGTGTTCAACCCGCCCACGAAGGCGACCGACGTCGCGCGGTTCGGGATTGAGTATGGCCTGCCTGATTGGCTTGCGGAGCGCCTGCTCGAGTCTTCGCCGGATCCGATCGAAACGATGAAGGCATGGAACGCCGCGATTCCGACAACGCTTCGAGTCCGACGGGGTGATCGCGATGCGCTCATCGCTGAGCTGACCGACGCGGGCATCGAATGTGCCGCCCACGACCTACTTCCGGATGCGATCGTCTGCGTACGCGGACACGCAGCGGGCACGGACGCTCATGCCAAAGGGCGTGTCGCGATCCACGACGCTGGCGCCCAGTTGGCCATCGCTGCGCTCCCGCCTCAGGCGAACAGCCTCGTCGACGTCTGTGCTGGAATTGGGGGAAAGACATTAGCGCTGGCGGACCGCTACCCGAACGCAGAGGTCGCCGCGTGCGACCAGACTGCGAAGAAGCTCGAGGTACTCAGCCGCGCTTTGGACACCCGAGCTATGAAGACCGCCGCTTGGGAGCTCGGTACCGGCGCCCCTTCCCCGTTCGGCGACGACCGCTTCGACATCGTCGTGGTCGATGCTCCTTGTTCTGCTCTTGGCACGATCGGTCGACATCCGGAGGTTCGCTGGAACCGAGAAACTGAAGTCGTCTCCGAGATGGCTGAGCTTCAGACACGGATCCTCTCGGACGCCGCACAGCTCGTCGTGGACGGGGGGACGCTGCTCTTCATCGTCTGTACGTGGACGGCCGAAGAGACGGGAGCCCAGGTGGAAGCGTTCTTAGCCGCCCATCCAAACTTCGTGCTGACCCCACCGAGTGCGGAGAACGCGGACCCGAACGTGGACTGGAGCGCTGTGATTGACGACGACGGCACGGCGACACTATGGCCGCAGTCGATCGCTGCGGACGGCTTCTTCTTCGCCCGCTTCACCCGAACGAGCTGACGTAATGCCCATCGCGCTGCCAGGCGGAAAGTCGAACCTCCTCGCCCCTTCCATCTTGAGCGCCGACTTTGCTCGCTTGGGAGAAGAAGTTACAGCCGTGCTGGACGCCGGCGCTGACTGGATCCACGTAGATGTTATGGACGGCCGGTTCGTCCCAAACATCACGATCGGGATCCCGGTCGTCTCGGCTCTCCGCAAGGTGACCGACGCACCTCTCGACGTGCATCTGATGATCGTCGAGCCGGAGCGCTATGTGGAGGCCTTCATCGAGGCCGGCGCGGACATCGTCACGGTTCATGCCGAGGCAACAACGCACCTGCACAGTACGCTTCAGCAGATTCGCAACGCGGGCGCTCGAGCCGGTGTCGTGTTGAACCCAGCGACGTCCGAGACGGACATCGAGTACGTGCTCGATGAGCTCGACATGGTGCTGATCATGAGCGTCAATCCTGGATTCGGCGGACAATCGTTCATCGATTCAGCGTTGCGAAAGTGCGAGCGTATCCGCGAAGCCGCAGTGGCCCGCGGCCTTGAGATCGACATCGAGGTCGACGGAGGCGTAAAGGTGAACAACATTCGCTCGGTCGCCAACGCTGGCGCCAACGTGTTCGTGGCCGGCAGCGCGATCTTCAAAAGCGAGAGCTACGCCGACACCATCGCAGCAATGCGAGACCAACTCGCATCTAACTAGCATCTAACTAACTCCAACCGCCTACCAAGGACTCCCGATGAAGCTCGCAACCCTCGACAATGGCACCCGCGACGGCTCGCTCATCATCGTTTCTCGCGATGGCACCACGTACGTTAACGCAGCGGACATCGCGCCGAACCTGCAGGCGGCGTTGGACGACTGGGACAAGCTCTCCCCGCGACTGCTGCATCGCTACAAGATCCTGATGCAGGGCGACGCAACCGACGCCCAAGAGCTCGATGCCACAAAGCTTCGCTCCCCGTTGCCGCGCGCATACGAGTGGATCGACGGCTCCGCGTACATTAATCACATCGTCCTGGTACGGAAGGCCCGTGGCGCCGAGCCGCCGGCAACGTTGGAGACGGACCCGCTTGTCTACCAAGGCGGCAGTGGCGTGTTCCTGAACCCGACGGAAGATGTGACCTTCCCGAGCCTCGATGGCGGCATCGACTTCGAAGCGGAGATCGCCGTCGTTACTGGTGATGTTCCGCGCAACACGAAGAAGGAAGAGGCCAGCAAGTACGTTCGCTTGGTGATGCTCGTTAACGATACAACTCTTCGAAACCTGATTCCTTCAGAGCTTGCGAAGAACTTCGGGTTCTTCGTCTCGAAGCCGTCGACGACCTTCTCGCCCTTCGCGGTCACCCCCGACGAGCTCGGTGACGCCTGGCAGGACGGTCGCCTGAGCCGGCCCTTGAACTCCTGGTACAATGGCGAGCGCTACGGCGACCCGGACTCCGGGCCAGAGATGCACTTCTCGTTCTTCGACCTGATTCAACACGTCACCCAGAGTCGTGCGCTGACGGCCGGGACGATCATCGGATCGGGCACTGTTTCTAACGCCGACCTCTCGAAGGGGTCGAGCTGTCTCGCTGAGCAACGCATGCTGGAGAAGATCGACACCGGGGAATTCGTCACGCCATTCATGACGTGGGGAGACACGATCGATATCGAGATGTTCACCGAAGACGGCGAGTCCATCTTTGGCCGCATTTCCCAAAAGGTCTCACAGTCGGAGCGCTAAGATGACGGTCAAGCTCTACTCCTATTGGCGCTCTTCAGCCTCGTGGCGCGTCCGTATCGCGCTCAATCTCAAGGGAATCTCCTACGAGTACGAGCCGATTCATCTCGTGAAGGACGGAGGAGAGCAACACAGCGAGGGGTATCGTGCGATCAACCCTGCCCGCCTCCTGCCCAGCCTCGAAATCGACGGCCATACCTTGTCGGAGTCGCTAGCGATCGTTCGCTATCTCGATCAGACGCGACCCGAACCGTTGCTGGTGCCCCAGGACCCTTACTTGGGCGCGAAGGCCTGGCAACTGGCAGAGCTGGTGAGCTCTGGGATCCAACCGATCCAGAACCTGCGCGTGATGCAGGAGTTGAAGAATCAGTTCGACGCCGACGCCGATGCCCGAAAGGTCTGGTCCAAGCAATGGATCGC
>JBLHWZ010000175.1:0-11753 GCA_047629415.1 Bradymonadia bacterium
AGGTTCTGGTTCTGACGCGTTCGCGCTCAAGACCAAAGCCGAGAAGACCGAGAACGGCTGGTTGCTCAATGGCACCAAGCTTTGGATCACGAACGCGCAGCAAGCCGGTCTCTACCTCGTGATCGCGAACACCGACTTCTCGAAGGGCTACAAGGGAATCACCGCATTCTTGGTCGAGCGCGACTTCCCGGGGCTCTCGATCGGCAAAAAGGAAGACAAGCTCGGTATTCGGGCTTCAAGCACCTGCGAGGTCATCCTTGAGGACTGCGAAGTTCCCGACGAAAACGTCATCGGAGAAGTAGGAAAGGGCTACAAGATCGCCATCGAGACCTTGAACGAAGGCCGCATCGGCATTGGCGCTCAGATGATCGGACTGGCACAGGGCGCGTTCGACTACGCGATGACCTACATGCTGGAGCGGCAGCAGTTCGGCCGCCCGATTGCAGACTTCCAAGGCCTCCAGTTCCAGTTCGCTCGGGTCGCCTGCGAGATCGAAGCCGCGCGTTTGATGGTCTACAACTGCGCTCGGATGAAGGACGCGGGGATTCCCTTCGTGAAAGAGGCCGCCATGGCCAAGCTCATTTCGTCTGAGGTCGCGGAGAGTACGGCTTCGAAGTGCATTAACTTCTTGGGGGGTGTTGGCTTCAGCAAGGAGTTCCCCGCCGAGAAGTTCTACCGAGACGCGAAGATCGGCCAGATCTACGAGGGCACAAGCAACATGCAGTTGATGACGATCGCGAAGCTTCTGAAGAACGAATACAGCCGCTAGCCAGACACACTCTTCTTCAATGCTGGTAGTCCTTCCATCCTCCGCTCGGTTCGCCGCAGCGGAGGAGTTAGTTCAGAGGTGCGGATTGTCTCCATTGGAGATGGACCCACAGGTGTTCCCGGCTCGAGTCGAGCCTGCACGGGCGCTGTGGGTCACGGACGACGGAGCCTCGACCGTTACATTCGAGTACCGAGTGAATCCCGATCGGCGCATCCTCAGGTTCACCGGACCTGATGCCGAAGACCTTCTGCGCGCCGCGGTCGCGTCTATCGGGCAGGTTCATCGCGCCGAACTGGAGGACCAGATCCTGCGAGGTGCCGATGAGGCGGCGACTTTCTGCTCTGCGTTTCTCCTTGGCGAACTGCTTGGAAGCGACGCGATCGAGACCCTGCTCACCGGCGCCGAGCAGGCGCCTGATCACGGCGCGTGGGGATGCCTGCGGGCACTTGAGCCTCTGGTGACGCGCTCAGAACTTGTTCGCCTCAGAGCGATTCGCGAGAACCCGAAGAGAGGCGCCGAGGTACGCATGCTGGCAGGGGAGCTGGCGAATCGACTCGAGATCTTCTGACGCTAGCCGGAGAACTGGCAAATCGGCTCGAGATCCTTTGACGTTGGCCTTCCGCTCCTCTCCGAGCCCGCTAACATCTACGGACGCGGATCAGGTCTGGGAGTTGCGAGTGACCCGCCCCTGTGGCAGGGCGCTCCGCGAGAACACGTTTCAGCCTGCAGACCCAGAGCGCCCATGTGCGGAGTCGTTGGAATCGCTGCCCGGACGGACGTCGTAGCCCCCCTCTACGATGCCCTGACCATGCTTCAACATCGCGGACAGGATGCCGCGGGCGTCGTGACGTGCCACGGAAATCGGCTGCACCTTAAGAAGGGCAATGGGTTCGTTCGCGACGTCCTACGGGAATCTGATGCGGCAACGCTGACGGGCGATATGGGAATCGGCCATGTCCGCTATCCGACCGCTGGAAGCGCGAGCTCCGCCGAGGCACAGCCATTCTACGTGAACTCGCCGTTCGGGATCGCCCTCGCCCACAACGGGAACCTCACAAACGCGGACGAACTCAAGCGACAGCTCTTCGAGTCCGACCGCCGGCACATCAACACGTCCTCCGACACGGAGGTCCTGCTGAACGTCCTCGCGCACGAGCTACATCACTCTGCGTCATACCGATTGAGCCCCGATCGACTATTCGACGCGATTGAGACGGTTCATCAGCGCTGTAATGGCGCCTACGCCGTTGTGGGCATGATCGTGGGGCACGGGATGTTCGCGTTTCGTGACCCGCACGGGATTCGTCCGCTCGTCTTCGGAAAGAGGGAGACGAAAGACGGCACGGAATACATGGTTGCCTCCGAGTCGGTCGCCCTCGATGTCGTCGGGTTCGAGAGAATTCGCGACGTCGGACCAGGCGAGGCGATCTTCGTCGATAACGATCGCAAACTACACACTCGGGACTGCGCACGAGGTGCCACACTGCGCCCGTGCATCTTCGAACATGTCTACTTGGCCCGGCCAGACTCGCTGATCGACAATATCTCGGTCTACAAAAGCCGCCTTCGCATGGGTGAGAAGCTCGCCGCAAAAATCAATCGTGTGATGCCCGACCACGACATCGATGTCGTCATCCCAATTCCGGACACGAGCCGCACAGCAGCACTCCAGCTCGCAGCGGGCATCGATTCGGTCATGCGCGAAGGGTTCATCAAGAACCGGTACGTCGGACGCACGTTCATTATGCCTGGTCAGGCGCAGCGTCAGCGGTCGATCCGGCGGAAACTGAACGCAATCCCACTTGAGTTCCGGAACAAGAACGTGCTGCTCGTGGATGACTCCATCGTCCGCGGCAACACAGCGAAGCAGATTGTTCAAATGGCTCGCGATGCTGGGGCTAAGAAGGTCTACTTCGCGTCCGCCGCCCCACCCGTCCGGTTCCCCAACGTCTACGGCATCGATATGCCCGCAGCCGACGAGCTGGTGGCTCACAACCGCTCTGTCGAGGAGATCTGCGAGGTGATCGGCGCCGACTGGCTCATCTATCAAGACATCGCGGATCTGATCGCCTCGACTCACGAGGGAAACAAGAAGATCACCGAATTCGAGGTCTCCGTGTTCACAGGCGAGTACATCACCGGAGACGTCGACGCGAACTACCTCGCCGCACTCAACGGCGAGCGCAGCGATGACGCAAAGTCAGCTCGCGATCAGGAAACGAACGAACCCTTGGCTGCGCTCTAGACTCCAGCCGGGGACGGCATCAGGCGGGCCCACTGTGTGGCGTGCGCTTGACGTTGCTCTCTTCGCTCGCGAGACTCGTCGGGCCTCTTTTTCCCGAACTTGATTGAGCCGACCTCCCGACCGCAACACAGCGGTGTACTTGCCGCTTACCCAGGCGCCGCAAGCGCTGATCGATGTGCTTCCGTTGACTCCCGTGCGCGTGGAACTCCGGGTTACGCCTCGCTCGCTTGTTTTTCGCCTCCGGCTCTCCGACGGCCGAGCAGGCTTGGTCGTTTGCGCAATGAGCGAGAGGGCATTCCGAACCTGCCTGGTCGCACTAAAGGGGACGCCGGAGGCAACTCATGCGTTAGTCGATCCCGGCTCCGAGCTTCGAGCGCTCTGGTCGCGTGCGATGTGGACGGCCGGTGTGGTCGCCAACAATGAGATCGTGTCCGACTTCGAGCCCTCGGATACGGAACGCGGCCTCGCCCGCCTCTTCCGGGCCATCGAGGACAAGTCCCCGACGATTCGTGGAGTTGACCCTCTCGTCGACGCGTTCTGCGAGCACAGGTGGGGAGAAGTCCTCGCGAGAGTCGAGCAAGAGCACACGCCACTGTGGTTCAGCGCGATCGCGGTAGCTCTGAAGGGGGAAATCTCCGAGATCATCGCGCACGCCGAGGGCGCCCCTCACTTGCAGGGACACATGGCAGCGTTTCGCGGACTGGCACGCCGTGAGATGTACCTCATCCCGGCCGCGTTCGCCGACCTGAAACAGGCAGTCGCCAACCTCCCGGCCGCGCAGCGGGCGACTCACTACAGGACGCTCGCGGAACTCGCTTACCTGATGGGCGACTCCGCGCACGCGGTCGAACTCCTCGCGTGGGCGCTCCCTCGATTGAAGGATGACAGCGAGTTTGCCCGAGCGGCGACGGAGCTGATGCGATTTGGCGGTTTCGCCGAGGCCGAACACGGTCTGGAAGCGCGGACCCTGCGCGGGGACGCTCCGCCGAGGCTCTGGCTTCTACGAGCGCGACTCGCGCTTTGGATCGGTGCATCCGATGCAGCACGAGAGTTGGTCAACCGCGCTGAAGCCTCCAGCGAAGACGACAAGGTGCAGGCGAGGATCTGCCTCGCAATTGCCGACTTCTTGGATGGAGCAGACGAGCACGCGCTCGACGGGTTCACTTCGGTGGAGCACGTCGGCGACCGAGAAGCGCACGCGTTCAGCGCCGAGTTGCTCAAGCGGCTCGGTCAGGATGAGTTGGCGGTAAACCACCTGGAAACCTCCGCCCTCACTGCTCAGAATACGGTCCACACCCTCCTGAGGTGCGTAGTCTATGACGACATGCAAGAGAGCGGGCGTGCGCAACTTGCGGCACAAGAGGGCATCACCGACGAAGCCGAGCAAACGGTGGATGCCGCGCGCCGAGCGCTCAGGACGTTTCACGGAAACCGGGGCGCGGTCCCAACCCGCACAAGAACACCACAGCCGGTGTCGTCCGCCTCTTTCCTAGAGTGCGTGCCAACACCTCCGACTGATATCAAGCACACCAGCCGAAACGCCTCGGCCAGCGTCCTCAAGAAGCTCCGCACGCAACCCGTAAGCGACGTGCACGCCGAGTTCGCCGCACTGCAGAAGCAATACCCAGAATCGGCTCACCCCTTCTGTTACTGGGGAGAGCTTCTCCTTTGGGAGGGTCGCTTTGACGACGCGTTCGCTGCATTCTCCGCGAACCGCGGGGCCCAGATCGCACGGTGGGGCTACGTTGGCCGAGCTGCGGTCGAAGTTCACCGCGGGGACTTCGAGCGGGCTCTTTGGGAATTTCGTGAACTCACCACTCGCTACGAGCCAGTCCGTGGGGCCACGACCCACGTGTATATGGGCGAGCTGTACCGGATCCGCGGCGAGTACGAGCGAGGACTAGCCGAGCTAAAGATTGCGATCGGAGCCAAGAACGGGCGCATCGGAGCGCGCCTCAACCGTGTGCTCTGCTGGCTCGGCCTAGGCGATCGTGACGCCGCCGCCGATGAGTTCGGACGACTCTGCGATCAATGGCCGGGCCCCTTCTGGCACGCTGCGAACGCCCTGGGGGTTCCCTGGGATCAACGCGCAACTGCTCCCGCCGAGATTGCACTCAAGTCGCTGGAACTGATGCGCGGCAATCGGTCGTCGCACCTACACACATTCTTCGATCTGCAAGGTACTATGCGGTTCACCGCCGATGTCCACGCATGGTCAAAGCACTTCGATCGCTCGAAGTCGCATCTCCGGTGGGGTGCCATTGAGACAATGCTCTGTCCCCCTGAGCCCCAGTAGGTACACCGATTCGCGTCTCTCCGGATGGCGCACACTTCGCTACGCCACTCAGCAAGGCACAACGAATTTGCGCCCGGGATCCTAGGCGGTACCGTGCAGGACGTCTTCCTACATGGACCGCCATGACCGCCGCCGACAAACGTCCGTTCCCCAGACTCCCCGCGCTCGAGTCAATCCGGCGCATTCACGTGATCGGGATCTGTGGCACAGCCATGGGCACGCTCGCCGCAATGCTCCGGGAGCGCGGATATGAAGTCAGCGGCTCTGATGCGATGGCTTACCCTCCGATGAGCACATGGCTCGAAGCACGAGGGCTGACTATCCAATCAGGATACGAGGCCTCGCATATCCCAGAGAACGTCCATCTCGTCGTGGTCGGAAACGTGTCTCGCCGAGACAATCCCGAGGCAGTCGCCACCAGAGAGCGTGGGCTTCCCTACCTCAGCCTCCCTGAGACACTCCGCGCGTTCTTCTTTCCGGAGAAGCAAGTGCTGACCGCGACTGGAACGCATGGGAAGACGACCACATCGTCCATGGCGTCGTGGATCTTACACGCCACCTCGCTCGAACCGTCGTTCTTCATCGGTGGAGTCACGGTGAACTTCGACTCGAACTACCGGCTAGGCTCCGGTGATTGGTTCGTTGTTGAAGGCGACGAATATGACACAGCTTACTTCGATAAAGTGCCGAAATTTTGGCACTATCCCGCCCACACGGCGACGATCAACAACGTCGAATTCGATCACGCCGACATCTATCCAGACTTGGACTCGATCCGGCACGTCTTCTCTCGCTTTGCCGAACAGATCCCGGACGACGGGACGCTCTGGGTCAACGGCGACGATCAGGTCGCTCGGGCCTGTGCCGCCCACGCGACCGCACCCGTCCGGACCTTTGGTCTCTCCGAAGATTACGATATTTGGGGGCAGCCCCACGAAACGAACGAGACCGGCCTGGTCGCTCGTATCGGCGAACGAGGCACCGCCGGATTTGAGATCCAGCTGCCGACGATCGGTACGTACAACCTCAGGAATTTCCTTGGAGCGTGTGGGCTCGTCTCTGCCGCCGGAGTCAGCTTGGAGCAGGCCGCAGAGGCAATCCGCTCGTTCGAGGGCGTAAAGAAGCGCCAGCAACATAAGGGAACCGTCGACGACATCTTCGTCATCGACGACTTCGCGCACCATCCTACCGCGGTCGCGAGCACACTCTCCGCAATCCGCGAACGCTTCCCGACCCGGCGTGTTTGGGCAATCTTCGAGGCGAAGAGCAATACGTCGCGGAGAGCGGTGTTCCAGAATCAGTACCCACCGGCGTTCGTCGATGCGGACGTCGTCGTGTTGAGTCAGCCCTGGAAGAAGGATGATCTGCCGGAATCGGAGCGGATCTCGATCCCCCAAATGGTGAAGGATATTGAGGCGCTCGGAAAGCGGGTTCTACTCATTCCTGGGGTCGACGAAATCGTCGAACTGCTATCAGCCGAGTGCAGGCCGGGCGATGTGGTGGCGGGCCTCTCCGGATCGTCGTTCGGAGGCCTGCATGACAAGGTGCTCGACGCCCTGCGGGAGCGCGGCTAACGGCGGCTCGGATGGAGAAATCGCCACACAGCCAGCCCGAATCCGAGTCTGAGCAGGAGCTTAGACATCAGCCCGATACAGAAGACGTGGCAGGGGCCAAGAGAGAGCCCTGGCGGGCAAACACTCCTCGGGATCTTCTGTCGCGGGAGGGCGCGATCATGCTCTTCGGCCTCCTCTGTTTGACGCTCTTGATGAAGTACGGGCGGCCCCACGCGTACCGACTCTACTTTGCGCACTACTTCATCGACGCAGACCTCCCGACGTTGCAGCCGTTCGTCTACTCGGCCGCGAGCAGCGTGGTCACACGAATGCTCATGCCATTGGCGTTTATCGTTCTCATCCTGCGGGAGCACCCGAAGGACTTCGGGTATCGCCTCGCAGGCGGACGAACTTTCATTCAACTTTACGGCTTTCTGCTCGCGTTCATGATCCCCATCCTCTGGTTCGTGGCCGGGGACCCCTCGTTTCAGAACAAGTATCCGTTCTGGGATCGAGCCGGAGAGTCCTGGCAGTTCCTCTTCCTCTACGAGGCTCGGTACTTCTTCATCTTTCTATCGGGTGAGGCGTTCTGGCGCGGATTCCTCCTCTTCGGCCTCGCCAAGAGATTCGGGTGGCACGCTCTCAGTATCTCGATGATTCCCTACGTCATCGTTCACTTTGGCAAGCCGCTGCCCGAGACCCTCGGTGCGATCGTGACCGGCTACGTGCTCGGCTACCTCGCGCTCAAGCATCGCAGCTTCGTGCTCGGCATCGCCCTGCACTACTCGATCGCTGTGTTGATGGACGTCTTCGCACTCATTCGCTCTGGGAGTCTCCCACGGGTCTGGTAGCGATTCAGCGCAACATCCGGGCGGGGTTATCGATAACGAGGTCGTCATCAAACACCCAATGGGGACCTCTATGTGGACACGACTCTCGATTCTCCTATTGCTCGTACCCGGCGCGGCCGCGGCGCAAGACCACTGCCTACCAAGTGCGGCCGCCACGGTGGACAAAGCGCTGATCGTCGCCGGTTTGGACGTGGTACCTGACTTCGGCCGCCGCGCGCGCGTGTCCTCCCTGCTACCGAGCTCGGTCAGGTTGGAGCTTCGAACTACGGAGGACGATCTCTTTCGAAACGCCGTCGACGTTGACCAAGATTTCGACGAGACGCTACAAGCAGATGGCATCGACCTCTCTGACACTCAGTCGACCGGAATCGACCATCTTCGAGAAGCTCGGCTGGTCGTCTACTGGCAGCTGGACTCATTGGTGTGGTCCAACGAGTCCCTCACCGCGATGCGCTACCGAGACGCTCGGCTGGAGGCCGCGAGCGATCTCAGTGAAGCGGTCCTGTCGCTCTACTTCGATCTCCTCTCTCAGTTGGATCTCGCCACGCGGTCGCCCGAATCCTGGGAGCCACGAGCCGCAGAGTACGCATGGGCCTTGCTCGACGAGCGAACCGATGGCTGGTTTTCGGCCTCATCCGAATGTAGGGAAACCTCCGCCACCTCACCTTGACGCAACCCTCTAAGGTGTCCTAGTTTCCCGTCCCTCAGCTACCCACACATCGTGAGCCTCATGGCCGGTAACATAATCGAAGGAAACGACTCGAACTTCGAAGAGCTCGTTCTCAATTCCGACGTCACAACCATCGTCGACTTCTGGGCCACGTGGTGCGTGCCCTGTAAAACCCTCAACCCGATTCTTGAGGAACTCGCCGCTCAGTACGACGGCAAGATCAAGATTGTGAAGGTTAACTCTGACCAGAACAACGTCGGCAGCAACTTCAACATCATGGGCCTCCCTACCCTGATCGCGTTCCGCAACGGCGAGATCGTCGGCCGTATGCAGGGGTTCAAGAACAAGAGGGGCGTCCAAGAGTTCATGGAGCAAGCCGCAGGCTGAGCCCACGTCCGTTTTCGGAAAAGAGAGCGCGAAGAGCGCTCTCTTTTCCGTTTTTGGCCTCAGTCTCGCCGCCCGAACGCTCCATTCTCCGGCGCGCCGACGTTCCTAGCGTCCGATTCGTCGCATCGAGATACTCAGGAGCAGTCCCACAGCGCAGCTCACGGCCAAGACAGACGAACCACCGTAGCTGGCCAGCGGAAGCCACAACCCGACGACTGGCAGGAGCCCCGTGACCATCCCTAAGTTTACGAGGACGTGCCAGAAGAAGAATGAAGCTACCCCGACGCCGCACAATACTGCGAACCGATCCCTCCCCCAGCGCGCTATTCGCAGCGACCAGACGATCAGAGCGAAATAGAGACCGAGGAGGCCGATACTTCCGGCGAAACCGAACTGTTCGCCATGGTGGGCGAAGATGAAGTCGTTCTCATGTTCCGGCACGAAACCGTTTTGAACCTGGGTTCCCTGCAGGTAGCCCTTTCCGAAGAGTCGCCCCGACCCAATCGCGATCTTCGACTGGTTAACCTGGTAGGCGTCTCCCTGAAGATTCTCGTCCGGATTTAGGAACGCGACGACCCGATCCTTCTGGTAGTCGCGCATGCCGAATTGCCACATTAACGGCGCCGCGATGATCAGTCCCACTAACATCGCGACGAGAGTCGTTTTGCGAATGCCGTCGAAGAGACACATTGTCCCAAAGATGAAGATGATGACCAGTGCGGTTCCGAGGTCCGGCTGCATCATCACGAGCAAGCAGGGTCCCAAACACAGCGCCGCAGGGACGAACAGCTGAAAGAGACTACGTCCTTTGGGTGCCTCGTGATCGTGTAGATACCGCGCGGTTACAATAATGACCGCGACCTTCATCAGCTCAGACGGCTGCAAAAGGAACACCCCCAAGTCGAGCCAACGACGAGAGTTGTTCAGCGTTGTCCCAAGCGGGAACACCGCCAGCAGGAGGAACACTACAGCGCCGAGGATCACGTAGGCCCAGCGCGCGCCAAGCCTGTAATCCTGCGAGGCGATCAAACCAGCGACCCCGACACCAAGTAGCATTCGGGTGAGTTGGGTCAGGTGGAATGAGTTCCCAGCAACCTCAGCCGCTGAGCGCAGGTTCAAAAGTCCAACTCCAGCGATCGCAGCGACCAAGAGCAGGAGGATCCAGTCCATCGACCGCTTCTTTCTCGGACTCGAGATGGTGCTCATCGGCCCACCAATTCAACAGGCTCGTTTCCGAGCACGGAAAGTGAGGGAGTACCTGTCTGATCGCCGCGGATCAGAGCCTCCAGTTCGCTATCGTCACGCGTGTGGATGGCCTCTTCAATCGCCGCGTCCCATCCAAGAATCTCTCGGAAGTACCGGTCGATCACACGCATAGCCACGGGCGCGGCGGCCGAGGAACCCTGACCGCCGTGCTCGAGAAACACGGCGACAACAATCCTTGGATTCTCCAATGGTGCGAACGCAACAAACCACGCGTGGTCGCGGTCCCAGTGGATGACTTCACCGTTGAGTAGGCGCACCGACTCCAGGGAGCGAACCTGGGCTGTGCCGGTTTTTCCGGCCACGGACATGTACTCCAGCCGTTGATCGTACGCCGTGCCTTCTTCGTCGTTCACAACCAAATCAAGGCCTTCAACAACCTCTGACAAGTGCTCTTCAGAAAAGGTAAACACCCGTCTAACGCGAGAAGGATATTCGAAGACGACATCACCTTCTGCAGACTGCACACGGTCCACCAAGCGAGGATAGTAGAGCGTCCCGCCGTTCGCGATTGCACCGTATGCAAGAGCCAACTGCATCGGCGAGGTTCGCGTATCACCCTGACCGACCGAAGTGTTGACCGTGAAGCCGTACTGGAACCCACCCGGCGAATGCTGCTCGTGCCACTCACGCGTCGGGACAATTCCTGCCGACTCTCCGTTCAGGCCAAGACCGGGGCGCTCTCCAAACCCGAACTCGAACGCATATTGGGCGAGGGTGTCGATCCCAAGTTCGAGACCGACTTGGTAGAAGTAGACATCGCAGGAGTGGGCGAGGGCCTCGGAGAGGTTCACTTCACCGTGGCCACGACGGTTCCAGCAGTGGAAGCGCCGGTTTCCGTAGTCGAGGTGCCCTTCGCAGTTAACGGTGTGTTCCGCGTTGACGATGCCCTCTTCCAACGCCGCAATCGCCGTGATGACCTTGTAGGTGGAGGCCGGAAACCAGGAGAGGACGGTCTTATCCAGCATCGGGTGGAACGGGTCGTTGTCGGAGAGACGCTTCTCCTGCTGGCTCAAGCGGCCGGACCAAGCGTTCGGGTTAAAGCTGGGTTTGGAGAACATCCCGAGAACGGCCCCGTCGCGCGGGTCGATCGCCACGACGCCGCCGCTGATGGAGTCGACCATCGCCTCCTCCATGATCGACTGCAACTCGATGTCGACGGTTAGTGTGAGATCGCGTCCAGGAACCGCGTCCACGCGCCGGTAGTCACCGAGGAGCTCACGGTTCGCTCGCGCGCTCTGCACATCGCCCGTGACGTTCACAACTTGTCGTTGAAGGCCCGGGGCGCCACGCAGCAGAGCCTCGTAAGCCCGCTCAATTCCAGAGCGACCAACGTAGTCTCCCGGATGGTATCCAAACTCAGAAAGGTCCTCGAGTTCGCCGGCGCGAATCTCATTCATAAAGCCGACGAGATGAGCCGTCAGCATATCGTAGCCATAGTGGCGTCGCTGGGAGACGACGACGTAAACACCCGGCAGATCTGTGCGCCGAGTTTCCAACTCCGCCAATTGGTCTCGCGTGATGTCTCGTCGGACCAACACGTCGGACCGACCTCTCGCTTCAATCCTCCCGGTCAACCGCTCGAGGTCCTCGTCCGGTAGATTGAGCGAGGCGGCCAGTACCGCGATCGCATCCGAGCTGTGGGCCAAAACGCGGGGGGATACATAGACATCGTACGCAGGTCGGTTCTCTGCCAGCACTCGGCCGCGAGAGTCGTAG
>JBLHWZ010000176.1:0-11697 GCA_047629415.1 Bradymonadia bacterium
GTTGATTACGTCTTCAAAGCTGGTGTCGTGAATGCTCTGCAGGGAGAGGATTTGGTGGGGTTCTTCGCCGCGATCTACACCGGTACAGGCCTAGCGACGTTCGTCTTGTAAGCGGTCGCTGCCGGGACGGTGTTGCGGCGATTCGGGGTGATTGGAAGCGTCGCTTCTTTGCCGCTGGCGGTCGGATTGCTCCTGCTTGGGGTCGCCTTGGCGCCGGGCGCCGTCGCCTACATCGCCCTGCGAGGAGGGGCGATGGTTGTCGAGAATTCCTCCTATCGATCCGGATACGAGCTGCTCTACGGCGCCATGCCGGCCAGACAGAAGCGCTCTGCGAAGGTGTTAATCGACCTGGGATGCGATCGGTTAGGCGGCGCGGCTGCGAGTGGGCTCGTCATCCTCGTCCTTGCTGCCGTTGGGCCTGAGAGCAACGGGACGCTCTTGATTCTAGCGAGCATCGTTGCGGCGATGCTTGTGGGGCTGATCGTCGCGGTTCGCGTGTCCTATATCCAAGCCCTTGGAGAGCAACTTCGACCGGAGCAACCCCCCTCGGACGCCGCGAGTGCCGCCGCTCGGGCTCGTACAATGGCGTCCACGTTTGTTTTCGATCTCGACGACTGGAACGCATTCGACGACGCCCAAGTCTCGGAGATGGGACTCAGGCTGTCAGCCGCTGATCTCCGCCTCCTGGTCCGAGAGCGGGTCTCTAAAGCGGACCTCGCTGGACTCGCGCCTGAGGTCCGCCATTGTGCTGCGGAAGAGCGTGTCGCGCTGCTCTCGGAGACCCCACTGCGGGCGTCGCTTCGGCGCTGCGCGGCGGTGGACACTATCGAGCCGGCTCTCCATCGAGCCGCGCCAGCGGTGGTAGGCGCGTTGGCCGATGTGCTGCTCTCTCCGGGCGACGAACTTGGAGTGCGGATCATGGCGGCGTCACTGCTAGCGGAGGTGCCGAACGCCCGATCAGCGTCGGCGTTGGATGCCGGAATGGACGACCGCTCGCCGAGGGTGCGACGCGCTTGCGCCATCGCTTTGCTCCGGCTCGTTGATGAGCGGAAGGACCTCAGGCCGTCGCAGGCCCGAGTTGTTCAATGGGTTGAGCAGGAGCTTCACCGGTCTACGCCGCGGGCGGTGACAGAGTACGCGTTTGAACTGAGCTCGCCGTTTCGTGAGGATTCACAGGGGCGCACTCTCGCACTCTCTGTCGAGACCGCGTTTCTCCTCCTGAGCCTGCGCGGCGGAGTCAGCGGCCTGCGCCTCGCTCTCGACGCGCTCTCAGGCGGGGATGCTGGACGCCGTGGAGCCAGCTTGGAGTATCTGGACAACGTCCTGCCACGCCAAGTCCGCTCACGCCTGCAGACGCTCGCGCAATCACCGGCGCGCACTCACCCAGAACGCCGCTTCGCGGACCAGCGGGTCGACGAACTCGCAGCGCAACTCCGGTCGGGCAGCCTCTCGATAGCGGGCCTTCGACGAACCATGCGCGCGCGGGGCTAGGGAGCCGACCACGGGCGTCAATTGCTCAGGCGCGGGAGGCTGCTCTTGCGAGGCTTCGTCCGCGGCTGCTCTGGGAAAACGTCCGTGTCTCCTCAACGGGGTTGGTCAACGTAGAACCATGCATCGCCCACCAAGTTTCGGCATCGACCGGCGACCAGCCCGGGTTTCTCTGGCATGCCTCCAGTGCGTCCGCCATCTGATCGGCGCTACTGGGGCGGTCCTCCGGGTCCTTCGAGAGGCAGCGAATCAGAAGCTCGGTAAGTGCTGGGTTTCCGCACTCAACCCGCGGAGGTGGCGTCGCTAGGTGAGCGCTCAGAACTCCGACCACGTCGACCTCGTGGAAGGGTGGCGAGCCGGTGAGCAAGAACACTGCGGTAGCAGCCAGAGAGTACACATCGCTCTCGGGTATCGCTCCGTCGGAATCCAGGATCATCTCGGGGGCGATATAGAGGGGAGTCCCGGCCAGCGCCGTATCGTCAGAGATGTCTGCGACATCGCGTACGAGGCCAAAGTCGGTGACCTTCAGGGTATCGAACCTTCCACCCCGCTCGCAGAGCATGAGGTTGGAGGGTTTGACGTCGCGATGCACGAGGCCTCGGCCGTGCGCCTCCCCTAACGAACGTGCAGCCTGAAGGAGGAGGTGGATCGCTCGCCGCGGAGGGATCGGACCGGTCTGGCTGACGATCTGCTCGATCGTAGCTCCCTCCATGTACTCCATCGCAAAATAGAACACGCCCTCTGGGGTGCGGCCGTAGTCGTAGATTTCAACGGTGTTGGGATGCGTGAGACTGCTTGCGACCTGCACTTCGTTGCGGAATCGCGCGCGCGCCTCAGGCGTCGACGCATCTCGCAGCAGCTTGAGGGCGGTGGGCCGCTTCAGAAGGGCGTGTTCCGCGAGATACACGTCACCCATACCGCCCTGACCAATCCGCTGCTTGACGGAGTAGCGTCCTAGTTGTGTCGCCGAGAAAATGCGCCGCTCCATCCCATAGATTGTGAACGAGGTCAGCGCCGTAACGGCGACGATGATCACCGCAAGCGTCCCCTGCCAAATAAGGGGACCCAGCGCTCCCGTGAGGGCAGGGCGCGCGTAGTACATCGGCGCGGCCATGCAGCAGACCCCAACCAAGATCGTGGCGGGCACTGGGCTGGGTACCAATGTGGCCCGCAGCATGAGGATCACCCCGACGATCGTCACCGCAAACAACGAGCGGACCATGGGCTCATCGACACCGAAACTGGCTGAGACGAAGGAGTAGACCAGCGCAAGAACGACGGTCGACACTCCGCTGATCACGATGGACGCTATGAAGCCCGGCCGAAGCCACGAGATAAGCCCCCATGCGGCGCCGCTTGCGGCTGCGACGCCGAACACGACCCAGTAGAAGCCGTTCTCGGTGGCTTCTCTGCTCACGTCCGGCTCAAGAAGTGAGCCGAGGACGGTCGCAGCGCAGAACGCCAGGTTCATCAGGAAGGTGACCCGAAGGTAGAGCCTTACTCGGTCCGCGAGCGCCGAATCCATCCCTGCGCCTCCGGCCGCGGCGAGGCGCTCGGGAAGACTCGCGACCAGATCGGCGGGTAGCGAACGCTGGGAGGTTTCGGGGTCGGACATCTTACTCTCCGCTGGGAACGGCTCAGTCGCCCCGTCCTACTATCCGCCGATCGGGATCGTGGGAATGAGGAAGACGGCGCTGTCGGTGGCCGGCGGGTCCTGCGAGTCGCTGACCTCGGCGACGAAGAAGAAGCCCTGAAGCTCGATCCCAGTGAACGGAATCGACACAGAGAGCACCTGGCTCGTGTCGGTCACGGATCCGCTAAGCACTCCGTCCGCCGAGAGGCTGAGTCCCTCGGGGATGCCGCCATCGCCGCCGAGCAGAGCGCCGATTCCGCCCGGGAGGTCGTTCTCGACCCACGTTCGGGGGCGAAGGCCGCCGGTGGCTTGCAGCTCTGTGCTGTAGGGAATCGGAATGCCTTCGATAGACGTCATCAACGGAAGAATGACGACGGAGGTGATGAAGAGATCGATCGCCTGGTCGCCGACAATTCGCAGAGGAGCGATCGTGATCGTCAGGGTCAGCTCGGCCTCGGCGAAGTCCGGCGGGCTCGCGGTGTCGACGACTCGGAAGGTCATTGGGAACGGGCCGACCTCGGTCGGGGTACCACGCAGCACGCCACTGGAGGTCAGGTCGACGCCAGCCGGCGGAGCACCTGCAATGATGAACCAGCCGTAGGGCGCGTCTCCACCTGCTGCGCTAAGAGCGAAATCAATCGGTGTGCCTTCGTCGTACTCGGGAATCGACTCGGTCAGGATCACGAGACCCGGGCCTCGAACCGTGAGCGAAAACTCACCGCTGGCGCTTTGCCCGCCGCTGTCGTCGACGGTCACAGTGAAGTCGTAGGTACCGGGCGTAGTCGGCGTCCCACTGAGCGTTCCGTCATCAGCCAGGGAGAGTCCGGGGACATCACCACCGATCAGCCACGCGTAAGGTGTCGTGCCGCCTTCGGCTTCGAACGCGAAGTCGTAGGCTGACTCGACGGCGCCTGCTGCGACGATCTCGGTCACGATGAAGAGTTCAGGAGCCACGCACGTTCCCGTGTCACAGACCTGTCCGTCGTTGCACTGGTCGTCGTTCACGCACTCGACGCACTCTCCGAAGAAGCAGAGTTCGCCGGTAGCGCAAGGCTCCTCCTGCCAGCCGGAGCCGTCCTCGGCGCAGATGATGATCCGGTCTTCGGCGCAGAGCCGTTCGCCGATTTCGCAGTCCGGGCCGAGACATTCACCGGCCTCGCAGACGGTGGCCTCAGGGCAGTCTTCGGCCAACCACACTGAACCTTCCAGACAGGTTGCGAGTCGGCCGCCGATGCATGTGGTCTCGCCTTCTTCGCAGTTGGGATTCGGGCCCGTATCGAACTCGGCGTCCGGAGCAGTGTCCGGCGTAGTGTCGACTGCAGTGTCGACTGCAGTGTCGCTCGGGATGTCGACGCTGATGTCGGCGCTTCCCACATCGTTTGCGTCTTCTTCGACCGCGTCCTCACCGATGTATGGGACGTCGATTGAGATGGCGTCGGAAGTGTCTGAGACATAGGAAGCGTCGCCTTCTTCACCCTGGCGTGGCTCGTTGTTACACGCGGCGAGAACGAGGAGAGAACACGATAGGGCAAGGGTGATTCGGATCACTTTGAGCGCGGAGGCTTTAGGTTTGGGAGTGCCACGCTCATAGCAGACTCTGACCTCATGTGCCGTGGTCTAGAACAAGTTCTGGACCATGCGCGATTGCACTTCGACTCCCTGGGTGGAAAGCTCCGCGCAGAAGAGAAACTGTCGATGGCTTGCAACCCGGTAGAACGATGACCCTGCCCGCCCTCCCAGGATCCGAAGTTGAATACGAACTCGGCTCTGGTGGCATGGGCACAACCTACGCGGCGCGCCGAGTCTCGGACGGAATTCGGGTAGCCGTCAAAACGCTGGACCTGAGCAAGGCGGAGGACTGGAAGTCGGTCGAACTCTTCGAGCGGGAAGCGGAGGTGTTGCGCGGCATCGATCTGCCGGGTGTGCCTTCGTACATCGACTCATTCACGATCGGTGAGTCCGGCTACGCGCTGGTTCAAGAGCTGGCGGGCGGTACCCCGATGCACGAACTGGCTGCCCAGCAAGCGATGAGCATCGCGGCAGTACGAGACGTGGCTGAGCAAGTCCTCGCCATCCTGATTGGCCTGCAAAAAATGCGGCCTCCAATTGTCCACCGAGACATCAAACCGGCGAACCTCGTGATGTCCGATGACGGGACGATCCGTCTCGTCGACTTCGGGGCGGTCAAGGCCGCGTGGGACGAAGCGATCGGAGGTGGGAGCACGGTCGTCGGCACGTTCGGCTACATGGCGCCCGAGCAGTTCCGCGGCTCGGCGTCCCTCGCTACTGACCTCTACGGCCTAGGAGCGACCTTGCTCCACTTGCTGACAGCGCGCGATCCGAGCGATTTTGAGGTCGAGCAGCTCCGAATCCAGTTCCGGGATGTGGTCAACCTCCCAGAGGAGTTGACGGATTGGCTGGAGCGCATGCTTGAGCCACACGAGGAGTACCGCTTTCAGTCCGCCGAGGAGGCACTGAGTGCGTTGCGAAAGCCGCCGGCCGAGACCTCGCTTGAGCCCCTCCCAGGCCGCTCTCGTGTTGAGGTTGAGCATGGACCGGGCACGGCCGCCATGACTGTTCGGGCGCCGTGGTTCAAGAACAAACTTGCAGGTTCTGCTTTACTCTTCGGTGCGGCGTGGACGTCGATTTGCGCGCTCATTGGGGCCGCTTCTCTTGCTGGCGGAAGCGGAGGGGTCGCGGCCGGCAGCTTCTTCATGGCCAGCCTTGGAGTTTGGGTTTCGATGGCCACGCTGGACGCCATGAGTGCCCGGTACCAGGCGACGTTCGACTCCGAGCGCTGGAGCTTCATGCGCAGAAGTCTGATTCGCAGGTCGGAAGTCGAGGGCCCAATCGACGACTTCCTGCGCGCAAGCAAGCGGGACACGGGGACTCGAGTCGGCGGGCGAGTGATCCACGAGGTGAGCCTCGAGACGAAATCCGATTCGCAGGCGATGCGAGCCGGCCTCTCGGACTTCGAGTTGAAGTGGGTTTCGGACTGGCTCAACGAACAGAGCGCGCGCGTCGGCCGCGGCGAGCAGGTACAGCTGACTCCACCCGCCGCGCACGCCGCCGAGGAAACAACCGAGCAGTCTGAAAAGACGATACTTGAGTCTGCGACGGTCGAGACGCACCGATAGCTGCGTGGGACGCCCCCCGCCGAAAGACCTAGCTTCTCTGCCCATTCGCCCTACATACTCGCCCTGCATGTTTTCACGTCTTCGCCAAATCCGCCCCGATGAGCGGCGCGACACCCTTGTCGCCAGCGTCACGCTTTTTGCGCTGATGTTGGCCCATGCTCTGCTGGAGACGGCGCGCGACGCACTATTTCTCGCAAGCATTCCACCAAGCCGGCTGCCGCTGGTCTATCTTGGAGTCGCGGCCGCGTCGCTGAGCGTTGCGGCGCTGCAGGAACGTGGCCCCGGTGGGAAGAAGCCACTCGCGGGTTGGCTGGTCCTCTCCGGCCTCGTCACGATCGGGTTCCAACCGCTTCTCACGGGCGCGACCTGGGCGCTCTATGCGCTCTACATTTGGTCCGCGGTGGTGGTGACGGTCGCGCTCTCGCGGCTCTTCCTGCTCTTAGGGTCGAGATTCACGGCGTCTCAAGCCAAGCGAGTCTACGCCGTGATCGGCGCAGGCAGTGTGGTGGGCGCGATCTCGGGTTCTGCGATCGCCAGCCAGTTGGCGAATGTGCTGCCCACTTCCATGTTACTCCTCGTGGCGGGTGGCGTACTCATCGTCTCGGCCGCCGGGCCACTGCTTCTGACGACTACAGAGGCCGCCGACCGAAAGGCAGAGAAGCGGGGCAGTCTGATCGGGCACGCGAAAGACGTTGCCGGGCACCCTTACGCCAGCCGAGTCGCGTGTCTCTTAGTGCTCGCGACCATCGTCTTCACCCTCGTCGACTATGTATTCAAGAGCGAGGTCGCGCTGCGAGTCGCCCCCGACGAGCTTGGGTACTTCTTCGCTAGGCTCTACCTAGGCCTGAACATACTGTCGCTGATCGCTCAGCTCTTCCTTGTTCGTTTCGTACTACGCGTGTTGGGGACCACTCGAGCGATCGCGGTCTTGCCCGCGCTCCTGTTCGTCGGAGCCTCGGGAGTCGCCGCTGGGTTGGGCATCGGCGCAGCTGTCGCGATGAAGGGGGCCGATGGCGCCCTCAGACATTCGCTGCATCGAACCGCGAGTGAACTGCTCTTTGTCCCGATGAGCGATCGGATGCGGAATGCGTCCAAGACCTTCATCGATCTCGCGGGCCATCGAACGGCCCAAGCGATCGCGTCTGTATCAATTCTCGCGGCAGTAGCTCTCGGAGCTGAGAGCCGCTTCTTCGGCGTTGCGATCGTCCTGCTGGCGGCTGGCTGCGTGGCGTTGGCAATCGAGCTGAGACCTCACTATCTCGGTGTCTTTCGCGACACGCTCTCTGAGGCCGCCGAGTTCCGTCCAGTCGCGTTTCCTGACCTGACTCTGGCCAACCTAGAGTCGCTGCTTGCGGCGTTGAACGATCGCGAGCCAGCTCGTGTGAAGATCGCGCTTCAGCTCTTCGGCGAGCAGGACCGCGCACATCTCATCCCGGGATTGATTCTCTATCACCCGTCCCCCGAGGTTCTCGCGCCGGCGCTGGACTTGCTGGCGAGCACCGGCCGAACCGACTTCATGCCGCTCGTTCGACCCTTGCTGAACCACGAGTACGCTGACGTTCGCGCGGCGGCGCTCCGGGCCCACATGGCGATCGAACCCAATGAAGAGCTGCTCAGGGAGAGGATCGAGATCAGCTGCCCTGTGGTCCGCGCGACCGCGCTCGTTGGCTTGACGAAGGCTGGCTACGCTGACGTGGATGAAACATCGGTCTACCTACAGAAGGTGATCGATGAGGGCAGCGATGTTGCGAAGGAGGCGCTCGCTCGCGCCATCGGCTACGGACCGATCGGCGACTTTGCCGCATACCTGATCGCTCTGGCCGACTCGCCGAGTGACGAGGTAGTTGTCTCGGTCGTTCGTTCGATGGCGGAGGCGCCAACGGCGGAGTTTGTTCCGTCATTGATTCGCTTGCTGACACGTCGCGAGGTTCGAACCGAGGTGCGGCGGACGCTGCGGGTTCTGGGCGAGCCTGCCTTCGATGCGCTGGTTCAGACTCTCGAAGACGAGAGCGCCCACGTTCGGTTACGGCAGCAGGTTCCTCATGCGCTTCTTGGATTTGATCCGCAGCGCGTCGTCGACGTACTTCAGGCTCACCTCACATCGGTCCAAGCGGGGCGGGTTCGCTACAAACTCCTCCGGGCGCTGGGGCGTCATACGGCGGCGAACCCCGGCCTCACGATCGATCGAGGGGCAGTTGAGGACGCTCTGAGCGCTGAACTCTCGAGGGCCTTCGCGTTCATCGATTGGCGACTCATTTTGGAGCGCGGGGCGACGGAAATCCCAGCGCGAAAAACCGCCGCGTTTGGCCTCCTTTGCCGCATGCTCGCAGACAAGGAGATCCATGCCATCGAGCGAGTGTTTCGCTTGCTCGGTATTCTCTCGCCTGGGCAGGACGTGCACACGATCTTCCGAGGCCTAAACATGCGAGATGGCGATGTTCGCGCCAGCAGTCGAGAGCTTCTGGATAGCTTTGTTCGGCCTAAGTTCCGAGCCCCGGTGCTCGGTATCGTCGACGAAGTTCCCGACGGGCAGCGGCTTGAGTTGGCCGGCGCACACTACCGTCCCAGCGGTCTCGCGTACGAGCCACTACTCCGCCGGATGTTAGCAGGAGGGAGCGAGTCCATTCGGAGTTTGGCGGTCTACCATGTCGGAGAGCTTGGTATCTCCGAGTTCGCGCAGGCGGTTGAAGCAATTGAGGCTGGCGAAGACACCGCTCTTGGTACGTTGGTCCGCCAGTCACTTGAGTGGCTCAATGTACAGAACCCAGAGGTGGCGACATGAGCAGCGTAGACTTTGACCAAGCAGTCGATCTGTCGATTGGCGACGATCGGTTTTCGACTCCCATGGAGAGGCTCGTTCACCTTCGGTCAGTGCCTTCGCTCGGCACGCTGCAGGGAGACGGGGTCATGTATCTGGCGCAGCGCTCAAAGGAGCGACGCTGGGCAAAGGGCGATCGAGTGTACCATCCCGATCAGCGGGTTGACTGCGTGCACTTCATTGTCGAGGGCTCAATCCGAGTGATTCAGGAGGGCAAACGACTCCTCGATTCCAAGGCACCGTGGGCAGTCGGATTCCAACCCGTGTTGTCGGACTCTCCAATTCCTCAGCTCGCTTTCGCGCTGGAAGACACGATCACGCTCGAAGTGACCCGCGCCGACATATTCGAACTGATGGAGACGGATTTCGGATTCCTCGCGGCTGGCATCCGGCAAAACTCGCGTCAAATGCTCGAGTATCAGCGAAGACTAGAAGGTGGAGGCAACCTCCAGCGCTCCGAGCCCGAGGAGGTTCCCTACCCGGATGAGACGTTGGACCTCGTTCAGCGCCTCTCACTCTCTCGCTTTGGCCCGTACGCCGACTCTAACATCGCCTCCCTTCTCCAACTCGTTCGGATTCAGAAGGAGGTGCGCCTGCCCGCCGGGTCCGACCTATGGCAGCTTGGCGAGGACGCGCTCTGGGGCATCCGGATCGTCTATGGCGTGGTTGCGTGCGAGGACCCAACTCGCAAGTTCCGGATGGGGCCCGGCTCGGTCCTCGGGTTCCTTGAGGCCAACGGGAGCCTGCCCCGCAGCTACTCTGCCAGGACCGAAACCGAGTTCGTCGGCCTCCGAGTGGACACCGACCAGTTCTTTGATGTGTTCGAAGATAACTACAATCTCGCGGTCAGTTTCATAAAGTTCTCGGCGGGTTGGGTGCTGGACCTGTCGGTGAAGCTCGCGGAGGCGGACATTCGAGAGAGCGAGTCGTCGGACGCTGCGCAGTAGGCGCACTGCCGCAGGAGCCGCCCGAGCACAGTTCGGGCAAGTGCCGACCGGGATGCCGAGCAACCCTTGCTCAGTCACGCCAAAGCGTCCTCTATTCCGCCAGGCCCCGAGCCTCGATCGGGTACTCGGCAGCGGTCCGCCACTCGATCTCGGGCCACCAGCGCTCGGGGAGAGCGACCGCAGCCGGCTCAAAGGACTCACCGGGACGTGGAGTCGCGACCCGGACACCGAGCCGCTCCGCTTCGATCATCACTCTCTCGATCGGCTCAGTCCACGAGTGATAAGCGAGGTCGAAGAGGCCCCAGTGGATCGGTAAGAATACGTCGCCCTGCATTCGCTGGTGTGCGTCGAGCGCCTGCTCCGGGCCCAGGTGCCAATCCGGCCACGCCTGCGCGTAGGCGCCGACTTCGATCATGGTGACGTCGAACGGGCCAAGACGCTCGCCGATCTCGGACATAGCGCTGAAGAGCCCCGTGTCGCCCGAGAAGAGGGCGCGATTGTTAGACCCGACCAGCGCATAGCCACACCAGAGCGTTCGGTTCTGATCGAGGATTTGCCTGCCCGAGGCGTGGCGGGACGGCACTGAGTGGAGCGTGACATCACCGAATTGCAGCGTCTGCCACCAGTCCAACTCAACGACGTTGTCCGAGGGTACACCCCAGTATTCTAAGTGAGCGCCGACCCCCAATGGTGCGATGAAGGTCGCGTCCCAGTCTGCGATCGCCGCCATTGTCGGATAATCGAGGTGGTCGTAGTGGTCGTGAGAGATCAGCACGACGTCCACGGGTGGCAGCTCGTCCAGCGCGATTAAAGGCGCGTACCAGCGCTCAGGCCCTAGCCAGTTAAGGGGAGCCGTACGCTCGCCCCAGACTGGATCGGTTAGCACGACGAGACCGTCGATTTCGATCAGAACGGTCGAGTGCCCCAACCAAGTCACTCGCAGGCCCGACTCAGGCTCCGTATCGAAGCGATCAGGAGGGGTTGCGTCAAACACCAGCGGCTCCGATGGCGCTGTGTGATCGGACGCTGAGAACCCTTCGGTCATCATGCCGAGGAAGTTGTTCCACATCGGCTCGGGATTGACGAACGTGCTCCCGCCCCAGTTCGGCGACGCGTGCATACGTTGCAGTCTCTCGCCGGTGGGTCGCTTGCCGATGGCGGTCCAGGCCATGGCAAGTACGACGAGGGCTGCGATCAGAAGCAAAGCGGTGCCGGCTGCGACTATCTTTAGGATAGTGCGACCCCATCGCCTCTTTTGTCGGAGCGATTGTAGCGGCGTTGGATTCTCTGCGGTGGAGTTGTTCTCGCTCAAGCCTAGCGCCGGCCGCGGACGCGATGGTCCACGACCACCCCGCCGGCGAAGGTGTCATCAATCGCCACGATGCCGATCCCATCAGCGAAGCAGTACTCCGTTGAGAACTCGTCGCCAGCGTAGGCCCAAGCGCTGGTGCACCAGGCTCCATCGGGACGGTATGTGACTGTCATCCCCGCTCCCTCGTGTTCATCGCCCGTCGAATGATTGTCTGGCTCTGGCGCAGCGGCGACCAGGAAGTTGCTTGGCTCTGCGCGGACCGCCCCGTCAATGACCCGATAGAGGCCCGCTGGGAAGGCGGCGTATGCGCCCGCTATGGAGACAGCAGACTCGGGAGTACACGCGACCGTGGATGTGGTCAC
>JBLHWZ010000177.1:0-11659 GCA_047629415.1 Bradymonadia bacterium
CGAGAAGAGGAGCACCGAGAAGAGGAGCACCGAGAAGAGGAGCACCGAGAAGAGGAGCACCGAGAAGAGGAGCACCGAGAAGAGGAGCACCGAAGTCCGGCGCTACCGCAGGAACTCGTCAAAGAAAACTCTGCGCAGCTCATCATCGAGCGCTGCAACTTCCAGCAGGATCGCGGCGTCTTCGTCCATCGAGTGCGCGAACCCTGCGACCGCTTCATACGGCTCGCCAGCGGCCGCGCTAAGCGCACCCACCGCGGCTCTCATGCCTGCGATTACCAAGCTCTCGCGGGCTCCATCGGGTGTCACGTCGTTGAGCCACTCCTTGACCTCATCGAGCTGCGTGACAGCCTCCGCCAACGCTTCCGTCGCTGGATCGAGCTGATCGCGCAGGCTGTGAATCTCGGCCGCAAGGGCCTCGGCTGCCGCGGAGAGTGCGATCACGTTCTCAGCGCTGGCGGCTTCGTTGGCCGATCCCCACGCGGCCGTGTAGGCCACGGCTGCGGACTCCAGCGCCTCGCACTCAGAGTCGACCGACGACCCGAGGCGGACAGCGGCGCCAGCGGAATCGAGCGCGATCTGTACAAGGCCTGCGCCCGGCGTGTGCTGCTGAATACTCTGCCAGGGTCTGATCTGCGTGCCGGCCACCACGACGGAGAACTCCCGGGCCTGTTCCACCCGCTCGAGTAGACCACTCAGAGAGCCGATGGCCCGGAAAGGCGTTCCGATCGCGCGCATCGCCGACTCGTACCTCCCGATATGGTCTTCCAGATCGGGGTTCTCAGCGTGCAACGCCTGAACTCGCGCGACCGCATCCTCGGGAGACAATCTCTGAGTGAATACGTAGCCAGAAACTCCGGCGACAGCTGTTGTCGAGAGTAAGAGGAGAAATCCGATAAGCTTCTTCATTACGCCATTTGTGGGGGGCTCTAGGAGCTTATTCACAGGCCCGGCGCGAGCAACCGCGCCAGCCTGCGCCCAAAAATCGGACTTGCTACGGCTGGAGTGACCTTGTATCGCGCCGACCACACCCGCTTATATGGAATGGCGAATGCGTATTCTTAGACTCTCAGTTATCGCAACGACGTTGGCCCTCGCAGGCTGCGCGTCGGACTCAAAGAACGACGATGGAGATACCGGCGATGCCGGCATCGAGGTTGGAATCGACACCGGTTTCGACACCAGCCGCGACATGGGCGCCGACGCGTCCGACACGGGGTCCCCCGACGCGGAGCCGGATGCCGAAGTTGGAACCCCGGACGTTGCGCCTGATCTTCCGCCTCCGCCGGAGTGTGGTGATGGTGTTCTCGACCCCGGCGAGCAGTGCGACGATGGCGTCGACAACAACAACGGTAATTCCGACGCATGCCGCGAGAACTGCCGTGACGCGTCTTGTGGCGACGGCGTGATCGACACTGGCGAAGAGTGCGACGACGGAAACCTTGTCGACAGCGACGAGTGCAACCTCGCTTGCCAACGACCGGTGACTGACCTCTGCACACCCTGCGCAGTTGACTCGGACTGTGGCGGCTCCTGTGTTGTCCTCGACGACGGCGACTTCTGCGCAGTCGAGTGTCGCACGGCGCGCGAGTGCCCCGATGGCTTCGTCTGTACCGACGTTCGCGACGTCTCCGAGACAACGGTCCGCCAGTGTGTTCCAGCCGCCGGTTCCTGCGCAGATTGCTTCGACCCGGACCGTGATGGCTACGGTGTGGGCTCGACCTGCGCCGAAGTGGGTGACTGCGACCAGACGAACGCCGACAGCTACCCCGGCGCCGCAGAGATCTGCGACGGCGAGGACAACGACTGCGACGGAAAGGAAGACGAGGAGCTCGGCGGAACCACCTTCTACGCCGACCGTGACCGCGACGGAGCCGGAGACCCGGACACCGCTCAAGAGAGCTGCGGCGACCTCGACGGATTCGTCACCAACGCGGACGACTGCAACGATGACGCCCCGACCATCTACACCGGAGCTCCCGAGCTCTGCGACGGGCTCGACAACAACTGCAACGACGTCGAGGACGAAGGCGCGGTCGACCAAAACTTCTACCCTGACGGCGACGGGGACGGCTTCGGCGACGAGGACGCAGAAGCGACACTCTCCTGTGAGCCCATCGCTGGCTCGGTAACGAACGCGAACGACTGCAACGACGGTAACGGCCTCGTTAGCCCCTCGGCCGCCGAGACCTGCGCCGACGGGCTCGACAACGACTGCGACGACGCACTCGATTGCGACGACAGCGACTGCGACGGCGACACCGCCTGCACCGCCAGCGAGTGCCCGGACGACGGATTCGAGGAGAACGACAACATCGACGGAGCAGCGGCCATCACCGCAGGCATGATCGACGGACTCATCTCGTGTGATGGCGACGACGACTTCTTCTCCATCTCTCTCGCTGCTGGCGATGAACTCATCATCGACGCCCTCTTCTCGGCTGCCGACGGCGACGTCGACCTTCAGTTGCAGGACGCCGAGGGTCGGGTCATCGCCGCCTCGACCACCGTCACCGACGACGAGAGCATCTCGCTCACTATCGCTGACGCCGGCACCTACTACGTGCGTGTGCTCATGTACTTGGATGAAGGCACACCGGGCGCGGCCTACTCGCTCGACGTCCTCGTCGATGGCGGCGAGCCCACCGACTGCCGCGATGACGGCTTCGAAGACAACGACACCCGTGCCGATGCAGCCGTTGTCCTCGGCGGAACCCTCGACGGCCTCGTCGTCTGCCCTGGCGACTCCGACTACTTCGCGATCGACCTCGCAGCCGGTGACGACCTCGCGATCACGGCGACCTTCTCAGATGCCGCTGGCGACGTGGACCTCCTACTGTTCAACGCAGATGGCACCGTCGTCGGTAGCGCCATCACGGTCAGCGACGATGAGACGATCGACTACACCGCGACCCGCTCGGGACGTTACGTGGTTCAGGCCTACCTACTCGGCGACGACGACGTGCTCGGTAACACCTACGAACTTGACCTCGACGTCACCTCGGCTGGCCCCGCATGCGATACGGACCGCTTCGAGAACAACGACAGCGTGACGACAGCGCGGGACTTTGACGAGGGCACCTACGAGTCGCTGATCGTCTGCTCCGACGACGAGGACTACTACGCCTTCGACCTCGGCGTTGGCGACACGATCAATATCGATGTCGACTTCGACTTCTTCGACGGTAACATCAACATCGACCTTCGGAACTCGGCCGGCACCGTCGTCGCGGAGAGCACGAACCTCTTCACCTCAGCGGAGTCGATCTCGTACATAGCGCCCAGCGCAGGACGCTACGTTCTGAACGTGCGTCTCTCCTTCGACCTCGGCAGCTCGGCCATCTACGACCTCGACGTCTCGATCGACGAAGCAGCACCGACCTGCATCGACGACGGCCTTGAAGACAACGATACGCTCGACACCGCGCGCGTGATCGGCGGTTCGACCGCTGCGCTCCGCGTCTGCACAGGAGACGACGACTACTACGAGTTCGCGCTTGGCGCGGGCGACACGCTCACCGTTCTCGCTGAGTTCGCCGACGCCGAGGGCGACATCGATGTGCGCATCCTGAACGGCGCGGGCGCCGTGGTCGCCTCGGGCGTCACCACCGACGACGACGAGATTCTTGAGTACGTCGCGGTCGAAGCGGGCACCTACTTCGTACGCGTCAGCCTCTACCTCGACGCGGGATCGACGGACGGCAACGGATACGCACTAGACTTCGACATCGAAGAAGCGCCCGTCTCCAGCGCGTGCCCGACCGACCGCTTGGAGAACAACGACTCCATAGACGACCCGGAGCCGCTTCCCCCCGAACTCTACACCGGACTGTTCGTCTGCGAAGATGACGAAGATTGGTACCGCATCCCCCTCTTCGCCGGTGACACGATCACGATCGACCTGACGTTCGCTCACGCGGACGGCGATATCGATTTGCGCCTCCTCAACTCAATTGGCGGCGTCCTTCGCTCGTCGGTCACCTCGAGTGACAACGAGCAGGTTGAGTACGACATTACCGAGGACGGAACGTACCTCGTGCGGGTGACACTCTACTCGGACTTCGGCGACGTCGGAGCCGAGTACGATATCCAGATCGGTGTCGATGGCGTTCCGTTTGGCGAGACGTGTGAGACTGACGACCGCCTTGAGGACAACGACACCTTCGAGACCGGTACGTTCGTCGACGCAGCATCATTCGCGCCGCTCCTCGCGTGCCCAGGGGACGTCGATTTCTATACGTTCCTCCTCACTACCGATGAGACAGTCACAATCGACCTGGCGTTCGACGACGACGAAGGCGACATCGACATCTACTTGCTCGACGAGTCGGGTGACGAGGTCGACTTCAGCGATGGATTCGATGACACGGAGCAGATCGTCTACACCTCGCCCTCGCTCGAGTTCTACCGACTCGAGGTCGTGCTAGTCGACGACACCGGCACCGTAGACGGCAACTCGTACGACATGACGATCGACTTCTAAGTCGAGCGTCTGCACCAAACGGGCCTGGGCATTTGCTCAGGCTTGTTTGGTTTTTGCCTTGGCCGTGAATGAAAGGCCGCCTCAGAGTCGAGCCGCCCTCATCAAACGAACCGAGAGAACCGCTCTAGAACCGCTCTAGAACCGCCAGGTCTTCACGGTTGTCAGCGGTCTGTAGACGCTGTCGTCGAACTCATCATCGATCGGTGGTTGGGTGTCCGCTTCGCCAATCGAAGAGGCATCTTCCCGAATGGAGCGCAGTTCCACTCGCTCTAGTCGTTGCCCAAAGAGTTCCATCTCACCGTCCATGTCGGGGAGGCGGAAGAGACCCGGAAGGAATGGCGGGTCGTCGTGAGTCCAAAAGCGAGCTGAAATCGCCTGACCGACCCTACGAAGCTCGTTCGAGTCCGGACCCAGTAATCTGAAGAAACCACGGTTATCGAGCGGCAAGACTTCGACGGCGCGGCAGAGAGTGCCGGGGCCTAGCACCGAGAAGATGAGCGCGTCGATGATGAAGCGGTCGAAGGGCTCAAGCGAAGAGCGCAGGAAGAGGGTCAAACCCTCGCCTTGGGACTCAAAGAGCTCGATGACGTCGCGCGGGAAGCGGTGACGATCAACCAGCACCGCGCCGGCGTCGAACCATGGCGCGAGCGCAGCCGTGTCCCAGCCGGATCGCTGATAGGTGTCGAAATCGATCTTACAACCGACCGCGTTTGCGAGGTCGTCCGCTGGGAACCTGATGTTGGTGCGCCGAAGGCTTGTCTCGGAGAGATCAGCCCCATGCAGGTCCGCACCTGAGAGATCAGCGCGGTCGAGCCGTGCTCCAATGAGGGAGGCGCCGGGGAAACGCGCGTTGCGAAGATCGGCGTCACAGAGGTTCGCTTGCCACAGCTTCGCGTTGGCGAAGTCCGCTTCCATGAGAAGCGCGCCGGCGAAGTTCGCCCCCATGAAGTTCGCGCCGCCTGCGTCGGCAGCGACCAGATGCGCCCCGATGAGATTCGACCTGATCGCGTTTACACCGGAGAGGTTCGCTTCGATCAGGACGGCGTCGCGCAGGTCCGCACTACGGAGACTAGCGGACACAAGCGAAGCGTTCGAAAGATCCGCACCGCGTAGGTTTGCCTGGTCCAGGCAGGCCGCCCAGAGCTTGGCGCCGCATAGGTTAGCGCGAGTTAGCCTAGCGCTCTTGAGCGACGCCTCAATCAGCGAGGTCTCCTCCAAGTTCGCTTTGCCCAACGAAGCGTTGTCGAGGCAAATCTCTGTGAGGTCGATCCCTGCGAGCACCGCACCGTTCAACTGGACGTGCGAAAAATCGCGTTGTCCTTCTTCGTAGCGCCGACGTAGTTGCTCGGCGTCCGCTGGAAGATGGAGTGGGGATGTCAATTCGGGCTTTTGTGCTTGAGTCTTTGCATTGTACCGCGGTTCTGGCCGTTGGCGTAAGACCGCTTCTGGTCGAAGCTATCGCAGTGGTGATCCCAGCGTTGACACTGCCGCCGGCTCCACCCACTGTCGGCACCATGCCTTGGACTAGCACCCATGATTGAGCTCGCTGTCGTCGCGTTTGTCGCGATCATGCTCCTCGCCACTGGAGCCTCGATGCTGCTCCCCTGGACCACGCTGTTCATGCTCGGTGCCGGAGTGACAGCCGTCGGATTCGTCCTCGGGATCCCGACTGGAGTGCTCTACCACGTCCAACTCCATCGCTGCCTGGCTCCCAGGGACGAGCTCGCGCCGGGATGGATCTGGAACCCGATAGACAACCACGTGCACCTGCGCCCTTCCGAGCGTCGACGGGTTCTTCCGTGGTGTTATGCTGGTGCACTCGGGTTCGTGGTCATTTGTCTGGGCATGCTGCTCGTCGTGTTTGGAATGGGCTCCGTCATCGTTCGTGGGCTCTAGCCCAGTCGCGATGTGAGTCGCTGAGTTCAAGTCGACGGTCCGATCGTTAGTTCTGGTGGAACTCAGGCGGGCGGCCAGTTACCCTGAGGGCCCTCGCTCTTTGGAACTGATGACACACGTGCTTCAACGGCTTGTCTTGCTCGGTGCAACCGCCCTCGCCTTGGTCGGCTGTGCGAACGCGACTGGAACTCCTGACGATACCGAGGACATCGGCCGCCCCGAGGTCAATCCTCTCCGAGACTCGGGGTCCACCGATCTCGGTACCGTCACACCGCCCTGCATTGGTGATGACTGCGATTGTGAGGGTGGCACGGAGCTCTGCAACGGGCTGGACGACGACTGTGACGGCAGCGTCGACGAGGACTTCAACTTCATGTCCGAGCCCGACAACTGTGGTGGGTGTTCGTTGACCTGCACACCTGCAAACGCGGCGGGGCTCTGTGTCGAGGGCATCTGCAACATCTCGGCCTGCAATGCAGGGTTTGGGGATTGTGACGGAAACGATGCCAACGGATGCGAAACCGAGATTGCCTCCACTAACGGATGCACGGACTGCGCAGCATCCGGCGGTGTGGATGGAGCCGCGTGTGGACCCTGTGGCAGCGGCGCGTGGGCCTGTCAGCCGGACGGTTCTACCGTTTGCCAGGGTGGGGCGCCCGCTGGAGAGGTCAACGCTTGCGGAGGCTGTGGCTCACTCGACGATATCCCCGGCGAGCCTTGCGGCACGTGCGAGATGGGAGCTTGGGCTTGCTTCGACACGCTGACGCTCACGTGCGTTGGAGACCGAGGCGCCGACGCCTACAACAGCTGCGGCGAGTGCGTGGGCTCAGATGTCTGCGAGATTGGCGACACCGAGAGCCGCCCCGCTGCTTGCGCCGATGCCGCACCGGAGTCCCGCATTTGTGACGCCAGCTGCCGATGGGGCTCATGGACTTGTGGTGACCCAGCCGCTGTCTGCACGGCCGGACAGGTCGAAGACGAGACCCAAGCATGCGGCGGCTGCGAAGAAGGCGAGCAGACCCGGACTCGAACCTGCGCCGGCGATGGCTCTGAATGGAACCCATGGAGCGCTTGGGGAAGCTGCCGCACTGAGGCCGAGTGCGAGCCGGCCGCCAGCGACGATGAGTCGCAGAGCTGCGGCTCATGCGCTGGTGGCACGCAGAGCCGCACGCGCGCTTGCGATCCCGCCTCCTGTGATTGGGGAGCATGGTCCCCGTATGGCCCTTGCTCCGAAGGGGGCGGGGAGTGCGTCGCCGGAGACTCCGATACCGATACACGAGCATGTGCCTGCGGCGGCAACGAGACGCGGACGCGAACCTGTGGCGGTGGCTGTTCATGGGGAGCATGGTCCCGTTGGAGCGGATGCGCTGGCGGCGAATGTACACCGGGCGCAACCCGTGCGGGCGCCTGTGGTAGCTGCTCAGAACAGGTCTGCACGGCGTCGTGTGGCTGGACCGCCTGCCAGCTACGTGCGGGCAATTCATGCGACTGGAACGAAGGCACAAACTGGCGCTGCTGCGGAGCGCGTAGCTGGCAGTTCTGTCTCTCAAGCTGCCAGTGGACTACCGACTGCGCCGTATGCAGCGGATGCGGCTGCTAGCGAGGTTCCCGATCGCGCCCTGGTTCCGCTCTCTTCGTCGTTCCGATTCGTCCTATGAACCTGCCTCCTTTTCATCTCGCCTTCCCCATTCACGACATCGAGGAGACGCGTGTCTTCTATCGTGACCTGTTGGGCGCGTCGGTGGGCCGAGAGGCCGATCGCTGGATCGACTTCGACTTCTTCGGTCATCAGATCTCGGCCCACATCGTGGACGAGCCGGAGACCCGGGTCCCGTGCAACGACGTCGATGGAAAAGCAGTGCCCGTCCGACACTTTGGACTGATTCTCGACATGCCAACCTGGACCGCCCTCCGCGATCGCCTAAGCGACGCTGGAGTCGAGTTCCTGATTGAGCCTCATATCCGGTTCCCCGGTGAATCCGGAGAGCAGGCCACAATGTTCCTCAGCGATCCGGCCGGAAACGGCCTCGAATTTAAGGCCTTCGCCGACTTCAACTCCATCTTTGCAAAATGAAGCCCTCACTCCTCGCAGCCGCACTCGCTGGCCTCATGCTCGTCTCAACGGGCGCCTCGGCAGAACAGACACTCCGCTTCTCCGCGACCACCGCCGGCGCCATCGCCGTCACCGGTAACTCGCTCGGACTCTCTGGCGGCGGCGGCGTGAACGAGCCGAGCGCGCATGGCTCGATCGCGACCTTCATGTCGCTCGATCTTCTCAGTCGAGACGGTGCGTTCCCCGATGGTACGACCGATGAGTGGACCGAGAACGGCTCCGAGGCGTTCCTCGATATCCCGGAAGACGCGGTCGTTTTATACGCCGAGGTGATCTGGGGCGGCAGCTGGGCCGGTGGCACCGAAGACGTCTCCGATGAACTAGGCGCGTCGGTGGCTTTTGGTACCCCGGAGAGCGACCACACCGTCGCCCCTGATCCTCTCACGGCATCGGACCTCGACCTGACCGCAGCCTCTGGGTTCGGAGTTCGATACTACACGCGCTCCAACGCTGTGACCGACGAAGTCCGCGCCGGAGGCCGAGGTTTTTACAGTGTGAGCGGCGTCCCCGGCACCCAGGATGCGCTCGTCAATGAGCTCAACGCCGCAGGCTGGATCCTCGCGGTCGCATACCACGACTCGGATCAACCCGGCCGGAACCTCAGTATCTTTAGTGGCGCGGACTGGGTCGACGAAGACGCCACCTTGGACACGGTCGCGAGCGGATTCTGTGCTCCGCCAAGCGGGTCGGTCGACGGTCTAATTCACGTCGCCGCCATCGAGGGAGACGCCCACTTCTCCGGCGACTCATTGCAGGTCGGAAACGGCGACGGATTCGAAGTCCTCTCAGGACCGTACAACCCCGAAGACAACTTCTTTGGCTCGCAGATCAACGACTCCGACGGCGAGCGCGATACCCGCGGAACCTTTGGTGATCGCAACCACGACGCGATCGGCGGAACGAACACCATCGGCGGGCGTCAGGGCTGGGACATCACGGCGGTCGGCATCTCAAGCGCCAGCGGCCATCTCGCCAACGGACAGACCGAGGCGACCATTCGCGCCACGACCTCAGGCGACAGCTTCGTTGTCTCAATGGTTGCCTTCGAAATCGACGTCAACGCGCCCTCCTTTGACACAACCGACGCGGTCTCCCTTTCCCTTGGGTTGGTCGATGTTGGAGATACACTCGCCGTCGAGACTCTGATCGAAAACCTGGGGTCCGCGGATGCTGAGGTGATCGAGTACATCGTGGATCTCCCGGACGGCGTCGCGCTGGCAGGCGGGGCTATCGACGTCGATGGGTTCGCGGTTGCTGCGGACGCAACAAGCCTGCTCGATGGCATCGAGCTAGGCTCACTAGCGATCGGGGATTCTTTTCTGGTCACTCTGGAGGTTACGATCGACACCGTCGTGCCAGGCACGCCGATCGAGTTCCGTCCGATCTGGTCCTATCGATGGCAGACCTGCCCGACTTCACCCGCCGTTTCAGCGCTCGCGTACGCGACGCCCGCTCTAGTCGAGACCGGCGCCCTTCAGGTCGAGGCGTCCTCGGATCCAGCCGCCGGTGAAGTTCTCGCACCCTACGATCCCATCACCTACGTGTTCTCCGTTGAAAACCTCGGGTCGATCCCTATCGGGGCGGAGACCCTGATTCCGAACCCTTCGGAAGGGCTCCGCTACGTCGCGGGAAGCACGTTCATCAATGGCGTCGCGATCGACGGAGAGGCTTTCCCGCTCTCCCCTTCCTTCACAATCGACTCGCTGGATTCGCGTGAGCGATTCGAGATCGAGACCACCTTCGAAGTGGCCCCAGATGCTCGGGCGGAGGTCGAAATGAGTGCTGAATTGGCAGGCAGAACCTTCGAGATCGCACACGGAGTAAACGACGACGTCGATGAGGATGGCTGGTCCAACGCTCGCGAGGATCTCGACGGAGACGGCGAGCTGGACGACGACGACACCGACGGCAACGGGGTCCCGAACTTCGAGGACCCCGACGACGACGGCGATACCGTCCCAACGCGCGAGGACAATTGTCCGCTAACTCCAAACACTGACCAAGCGGATAGCGATGACGACGGGGTGGGTGATGCCTGTGCAGGAGACCGCGACGGAGACACCATTCCAGACGAGGAGGACAACTGTCCGGACACCCCAAACCCTGATCAGCTGGATACCGACGAGGACGGTGACGGCAACGCCTGCGACCCCGATGACGACGGTGACTCTGTCGCCGACGGCGAGGACAACTGCCCCCTCGACGCGAACCCAGAACAGGTCGACCTCGACGGCGACGGCGACGGCGACGAGTGCGACCCAGACATCGATGGTGACCGACTAGACAACGATGACGAAGATGGACGCGGGACCGACCCGGAAGACGCCGACACCGATGGTGGCGGAGTCGACGACGGAGACGAGGTCGACCGAGAAAGCGACCCCCTAGACCCTAGCGACGACTTCCCGGCCGGCGGGGACGTTGGCGTCGACACCGGAACCGATGCTGGAGCAGACACCGGCAGTGGCGCGGCGACATCCGTCGCTGGCTGCTGCGCGACGTCCAACGAACCGCAACGCGCCCTGCCCGGCTTCCTGGCGCTGGTCGGTCTGCTAGCCGTGCGACGCCGCCGTTAAACCTCCGCGCGGCTTAGGAAGACGGCCCAGAAACAGCTGGCCGACGCAGCAAGACGGCCGAGAAACAGCCGACCGACGCAGCAAGACGGTCTAGAAACAGCCGCCGCTCGGGTAGAACTCGATGCGGCGGTTCTGTGCGCGGTCTTCCTCGGTCGCGTTGCCCGCGATCGGCATCTCCTCGCCCATTCCTGAGGCGGAGAGCTCGACGACTACGCCAGCGGCCTCAAGATAGCTGACAACTGCATCCGCACGCCCTTGCGTCAGTATGAAGTTCTCGCCCGCCGAGCCCTCACCGTCGCTGTGCGCCTCTACCCGAACCGCAGTCGCTTCGGTGTCCCTGAGTACGGACGAGACCTCGTCCAAGACCTGCCTCGTGTCAGCTGCGAAGTCTGCGGTGCGTCCCTCGAAGGTGACGGGGGTCAGCAGGAAAATGAAGTCACAGTCGACTTCAATGTGTTCAAACGTCTCGGGGCAGCCATCATGATCAGCGATCCCGTTGGCGTTCTCTGCCTCCTCAGGGCACAGGTCGGCGGGGTCGAGAAAACCGTCTCCGTCAGTGTCCGGTGTTGGACAACCGTCGCCATCATAGAACGG
>JBLHWZ010000178.1:0-11599 GCA_047629415.1 Bradymonadia bacterium
CGCAATTCCGAACTCTAGCCCCTCGTAGAAATCGTCGAGCGCCGCTCCAGCGTTGCCGGCAATCTCGACAAGGACGGCGAGCTCCGCGTCCTCAACCGGCCGCCGCCACGCGCGGCGAGCGAGGTCCTCCAAGAGCGGTTCAGCGCAGCCGTCATCACGAGCGCCCGCTGGGGTGCAATCGAACTCTTCCCGAAATTCGTCGTCGATGAACTGACCAGTGATCTCGTAGGCGGCGTCCTCGTATTTCTCGACCCCGCGCGGCGAGATCGTGGCTGCGGCCGCGCCGATCTGAAGGAACCCAGCGGTCTCCAGGTCCGGCTCGATGTTCCTCGGCACGATAATGTCCGCGCCGAGCAGAGCGTGAATCGAATTCTCGAACTGCAGACCCGTCAACCTCGGGATTCGAGGTGGGCCAACGGGGAAGTCGATGAGCGTCGGATCAGGGCGAGGAGCGAGGCTGACGTCAGCATCGGCTCCAGCATCGTCACTAACGTCGAGCGGGTTCGCGTCGACTTCCGGACCATCGACATCGACAGTGTCACTGACGAGATCCACGCCAGCATCTACGCTGGAGTCTGGATCGTCGGTGCAACCGGGTGCCAACGCTCCGATGGAAATCAGCGCCAAAAAGGCTTGGTTTGTTCGCATAGAGTGAAACGTGTTTCAGACGTCTCGCACTATACCCATTAGGCCCATCGATCGAAAGGCCGACGCAGCCGATCTATCCGGCCCATCTGCGCGGTCTGGCCTAGCTCGAGTGGAAAGCCCGAACCAACGACTCGGCCACCGCTGCCGCTACGTCGCCAGGGACCTCAAGCTGCTTAGCTAAGCAAGCGGCACTCTCTGCAGAGTCTCCCTTGTCGGCCCAGCGCGCTGCCTCGATCACCACAGCACCGGTCTCTTCGGTTTCGAGGGCGTCGGCGACCGCGTAGGCGTCGGTGAACCCTAGCTGAGCGGCGACGACGAATGCGCGGGTGACGGCTGTACGGTCGGTCGCCCGGTTCGCTGCAATGGTGCGGAAGGTCTCGGCTGCGCCTCGCTCGTAGGCCTCGCTAGGCTTCACGCCCGCGACCGCAGCGAACTCATGCAGTGCCCGATCGTACTGAGCCGAGCTGAGCCAATCTTCGAGCGCCATGTGCAGCACCACCCAATCCACAACCTTCCGGGCCTCTGCCGGGGACGTCCGCCCGCGTTGCTCCACCTGAAGTACCGCATCGTCCCAACCGCGGGCGTGGACGATGACGTCTTCAAGCAGTGAGTCCGGACGACTGATCGCCTCCTTCAACTCGTAGAAATCACCGATCTCCTGACTGGCTTCCAATCGCGCCAAAACCCGGGTCGCCAGCTGGGCGGACAGGTCCAGAGTGAGAGAGAGTTCCATAGTCGGAACCGCACGATCTTCTGTCGCCAGCAGCTCACGAATGCGAGCCACCGTATCGCGACCGCGATCACGCGTCGGGTCAGGTGCTGGGATGGTAGTCTTCACACCCAGGAGTGTACCGCGACAAGACCCCGGCGGGAAGCATACCGCGGCCAGTGAAACTCTACGCCGCCGCGCGAACTACTTCCGCCGGGTGATCGTCGCGGACCTGTCTGTTTCGAGCAGCACCGCCTCCGTCCCCCGAGAGATCCCAGCAGCGTTCGCCTCGTCGGTATCGATGTGCATCTCAAGCGCATACTTTGGTGACACGCGGACCAGTACGTCTCCAAAAATCAGATCTCGCATTTCCGAGTTGATCGCCACGTCGACCACGTCCTTGTCTTGCACCCCAAACCGAGCTGCGTCGTCCGGATGCATGTGAATGTGGCGCCAAGCGCAGATGACGCCATCTGTCAGTGTCACGGATCCTGCGGGGCCCTCCACCGTGATGCCCGGCGTGCCATCAACATGGCCAGAGGCCCGAACGGGAGCGTCCAGACCGAGCGCAAACTCATCTGTGGTCGAAATCTCGATCTGATTCTTGGGCCGCGTCGGGCCTAGGATCCGGACCTTCTCAATGCGGCGCTTTGGGCCAACCAGGGTGACGCGCTCTTTGGCAGCGAACTGACCCGGCTGCGAGAGCGGCTTATCAGGCGTCAGCGTCGCTCCAGGTCCGAAGAGAGCCTCTAGCGTCTCCTGCGTGACGTGCACATGCCTCGCCGAGACAGCCACCGGAATGGTCAGCTGCGCGACCTTGTCGTTGTCGGCCACCAAGTGCGCCGCTTCGATCGCGATCTCCCATTGTTCATCGGTCGCGATCGCGAGGAGCGCGACCCGGCTGTTCGGAGTCGAAAACGGCGCGACGGGGCTTGCCGGCGAGAGACTCAGGTCGCGGTTCGCATCTTCGTCGAAGGTGGCCCCGAGAAACTCGAGTCGTTGAGCGACGCGATGCCGCACTACCGGGCTGTTCTCACCAATTCCGGCCGTGAAGACGATCGCATCGACCCCGCCCATCACCGCCGCGTAAGAGCCGACATATTTTCGGATCCGATGACAGAAGACGTGCAAAGCGAGTCGACAGGACTCGTCGCCCTCGGCCGCCCGAGACTCGATATCGCGCATGTCGTTGCCAACGCCGGAGAGCCCGGCCAGCCCAGACTCTTTGTTGAGCAGGCGGTCGAGGCCATCGACGTCAAGATTCTCTGCGCGCATCAGAGCGATCAGGGCACCCGGATCGATGTCGCCGCTCCGGGTCCCCATGACTAGGCCCTCAAGTGGCGTCATTCCCATAGAGGTCTCGACGGAACGGCCATACTCCACAGCCGCCATGCTGCAGCCGCTCCCCAGGTGACACGTGATGATTCGCAGGTCACGAACGTCGCGGCCCAAATGCTGAGCAGCGCGCCGGGCTACGAACGCGTGGCTCGTCCCATGGAATCCGAACCGGTGGACGTTGTGCTTCTCGGCTAGCTCCGCCGGAATAGCGTAAGCCCTCGCGCGCCGTGGCAAAGTCGAGTGAAAGGCGGTGTCGAAGACTCCGATGTGAGGCACGTCCGGCAGGAGCGCTTGCGCGGCGCGAACGCCCGCGACGTTAGGCGGATTGTGCAGCGGCGCCAGCGAAGACAGCGCCTCGATCTTCGCGATGTTCTCTTCGGTCAGCCGAACCGCGCAGTCGAAGTCTGAACCGCCGTGAACAATGCGGTGGCCCACACCGGCAATCTCGTGCCCGTTTGTGAGCAATGGAAGAGCGAACCGAAGCGCTGCCTCGTGGTCGGTGGCAGCGCAGGCTGTCGCCTCGCCATCGCCACTACGAAAGGTTGGCGCGGCCTCACCAATCCGCTCGACCTTCGCCGAAGCCACATAGGTCCCCGTCTTCGGATCGACGAGGGCGAGTTTGAGCGAGGAACTGCCACAGTTTACGACAAGGATCTGCATCTACGATTCGTGGTTCGGATTGAGGAAATAATCGATTCGGGTGCCTGCGCCTTCCTTTTCCGCGCGCACCATAGTGAAGGGGCCGTCGTCAAACATGAGTCCGAACCAAGGCTCGCCCTCATCGAGATTGTCGTTCACCATCGAGACATCATCGAACTCCTCATGGAGGAACTCTACGACCGCCTCGAGCTCCGATGGGGTTTCGGTGCTCAACAGTCCGCCCGTGTCCATGCGAACGCGCGTTCGCGCGGGCAATGGGAACCCTCGCGCTTCGTTGAAGGCAAAGCGGAACTCTTCAGGCTGCGATGGCTCCGCTAGCGGCAGCGCGGGCCGGCTCAATGACGGAGGTCGTGCGACCGATATGGCCGGCGACGGCGCACGAGCCACCGATGGCTTCGGCTCTGACGGAGGAATCGGCCGTGGAACGATCGTCGGAACGGCCTGGGGCGAGCCGCTCGCGGTTCCAAACGCCGCTGGGGGCGTCGTTTCCGCCGCCGCTGTCCTAAGGCGTGGCTGAGATGGCGGAGCGGCCGTTGCCGAGCGTATGACGTGCGGGCTGGGAGGGGCGGACGGATTCACCGCCTCGTAACGTTCTGTGGCCTCGCTCGATTCGGGAGCGAACACAGGCTTGCCATCGCCCGGATTAGGAGAGAGCACAAAGGAGATGGCCGCGGCGGCGCCCGCAACGGCGAGCAGCATCGCAACGACAACCCGGAGCACAATCCTGGCAGCCGAGGGGGCCGCGGGAGGCGCGAAGTGAGCAGGACTCGGCGCGATCTCGGGAGCCGCGATTGTGAGTCGATCGCCGAAGGTGCTGAGCGGAGACGGCACGACCTGGATCGTCGCTGAATCGGTCAGCTGCGCGAGTCGGTCCGCCGCTCGACGGAGTGCATTTTGCATTGCCTCAGCGGACACGAATCGGGCTGTCGGATCCTTAGCGCAAGACCTGATGAGCACATCGCGGAAACTGTCCGTAAGTTCCAACCCCGGCGACCAGATCTGCGGCGGGGTCATCGGCTCCTGCAGATGCTGGACGATGCACTGAACCGGCGTCGCCGCGTCGTTCGGATGCTTGCCCGTGACCATCTCGTAGAGCATGACGCCGAGCGTATAGAGGTCCGACCGGCCATCGATCTTCCCGCCTCCTACTTGCTCTGGAGACATATACGCGGGCGTTCCCAGAATCGCGCCCAACGCCGTAAGCGCGGACCCACCTTCCTGCCCGCTCAACTTGGCGATGCCGAAGTCTAGGACACGCACGCGGTCTTCACCGCCGGGAAGCGAGGTAAGAATGACGTTCGCAGGCTTGAGATCGCGGTGGACGATGCCCGCGGCGTGCGCAGCGGCGAGTGCACCACAAATCTGAGCACCAATGCGCGCAGCTCGAACCTCGTCGACACGGCCGACCCGATGGATCTCCTCGTGAAGCGTTGGCCCCTCCGCATACTCCATCACGACGTAGTGAGCGCCCTCCTCGGTCTCTCCCGCGGTGAACACTTTGACGATATTGGGGTGGTCCAAACGTGCGACGATGCGCGCTTCACGCTCAAAGCGCCGCACGACTGCGTCCTCCTCGGTCAGCGATCTTCGGATGACCTTCACGACCACGGTGCGGCCCACTCCGACTTGATCAGCGAGGTAGACGGATCCGAAGCCGCCCTGCCCTAGCAGGGACCGAATCCGATACTCTGCGCAGATCGTCCGGCCCAGCCACGGCTCGTCTTTCGTAACAACACTCACGGAAGGAAATGACCCTCGCAGGTGTCGCCGTTATCGGTGCTGTTAGTGCCGTCTGGGCACATGGTGTTCGACCAGACGACACCCGTCAGGGTTGCGCCTTCGAGGGAGGCACCAGTCAGGATGCCGTTCGTCAGGTCCATGTCCGTGAGGTTCGCTCCGCTCAGGTTCGCGTTGGTGAAGTCCGCCTGCGTTCCGTCCGCGTCGGTCAAGATGGCGCCCGCCAAGTTGGCACCGTTGAAGATGGCCCCGAAGAGGTCACAGTCGCGAAGGTTCGCCAGGGCTGCGCTTACCTCGCTTAGGTCCGCGTTGCGCATGACTGATGTGCTGAGATTGGCTTCCCCCAGGTTGGCTTCAGCGAGAATGACTCTCGTGAAGTCAGTGCCGGTCGCGAAACCGGCAAAGAAGCCAAACTCGACCATGGATGCGTCGGTGAAGTCGGCGCCGCGGGCGTCTCCGTATGAGGCATCGACCAAGTCAAACACTGTCTCGCGAGCCACCGCGTCGCTGAGATTGGCCCGAAGCATGCTCGCCCGGCTGAAGTCAGCGCCCGTCAACGTCACACCGCTCCAGATGATGTCGTCGGCGGTCGCGTCGATCAGGATGGCGCCGGCCATCACGATCTCCGTGCCTGCCGTGCTCGAGAGGACCCCATCGCGGAATGACGCGTCAGTGAAGTCGCCACCGGAGAGCGAGGCCATCGTCAGGTCAGCCTCGATGAAACGTGTCGCGATCGCTGAAACATCGTCCAGGATCGCTTCGGTCAGGATCGCGGTCGAGACGTTGAGGTCATCCAAGATTGCTCGCGAGAAGTCTCCGAACGAGAGGTCGCGACCGCTCAGATTCGCCTCTGCCAAGTCCGCATCGGCGCAATCGACAACGTCGGCCTCGAAACACTCCTGGTCGCAGAGCTCGCCACCGTATCGGGGTTCGCATTCGCAGGCGCCGGTGCCTTCATTGCCGTCGTCGCAGGTGCCCCGACCGAAGCAGACATTGTCTGCGCCGCCAGGACACTCCGCACAGTCAGCCCCGAAGTAGCCGACCCCGCAACCGCAGACGAAACCGCCATCGGTGTTTTCGCAGAGTCTCCCCTCAGGGCAGTCCGCAATCTCCAACTCACACTCGTCGACATCAACGCAAGTTGTGAACTCCTCCAACTCGAACCCGGTGTCACAAACACACTCGTAACGCCCAAACTCGAACTCTGAGCAGAGCGAGAATTCTGGGCAGCCGCCGCAGCGAGCATCGGCGCAACCCGGGCCCACTCCGTCCTCACCCCGGTCAACTTCGCAGTGCGCCTCGGGCGTGCAGACCCGATTGAAGCAGACCCATTCGTCTAATACGCAGCTGCCCACACAAGCTTCCGTGCAGAACGACCCCTCCGAAAACGCGACGCACGACTCGGACCGGCACTCACCGTCTGCCCCGCACGGGGCTCCTAGCGGGAGGGTGGTCGGGCCGATATCGGGTTCCGGAATGTCAGGCTCCACATCGCTCTCCGTGTCAGTCGAATCGACATCCCGCTCCGTCACGTCCGCCTGCGGCGCGTCCGACGCCACGTCAGAAGCGACGTCCTCGATCACGTCGCCCTCCGCGGGCGCATCCCCGCCGGCATCTGCCACGACCTCGCCGCAGACGCAGGAGTCGAATCTTCCGTCGTCGCTGCAGAGCTGCGTACCGGCGACACCACCTGGACATGCGCAGGCCGCGACCCTGCCCGGCACACACCGTTCGATGTTGCTGCTTTCAGAGTCGCCGACGCACCCAAAGAGGCTGAGCGACAAAAAGAAGATGCTGAGTCGTACAAGCATGGAAGAAGCTGAGCGATGAGGGTGCAGGCACGGGACTATACACCCCTGCCGGCGCAGCCGCGACCGTGCAATTCTTGATACAGCTTGGACCGTCCAGGCCCCGTCGGTAGCGTGCTCGCATGAAGAAAATCAGCGTCCTCCTACTCGGTCTGGCTGCCTGCGGCGGAGACGACGCTAACGCCGCCGATCTGTCGACGGATTTCATCGACGCTTCTGTTCAGGAAGCAGAAGCCGACGCTGACGACGTCCAGCCAAACTCCGACGCCAAACCCGACGCCGAATCTGGCGAAGATTAGGTCCCGGACGCGCTGAACTCCGACTAGACACACTTCGCGCTAACGATGTTCCACTTTAACGTGGAGTACATGATCGGCGGTCTCGAGTACTTCGACGACGAAGGCGACGCGGTGCAGTTCCTTGGACTCCCGAACAACGCGGGATGGGACAACGATCGAGTCTAAGACTACGTCATCGACCAGACGCCGAGACCCATCCGCGAAATGTACGAGCAACACGCGAGTTGGCGGATCACCATCGAGCTTCAGGCCTACGCGATCGAGGTTATGGCTGCGCGCCACCCCGCCACATTCGGGCTGCTACGAGAGCTGGCGCAACGAGGCTAGGTGGAGTTCGTCAGCTTCCACTAAGCCGCTCAACTCTTCCTGGCGTTCCCAGCGGAGGATCAACGTTGAAATCTTGCGCGCACCCGCCTGCTCCTCGAGGAGCACTCCCTGCCGCTATCGAGCGTCGTCTTCAATCAGAAGGGGCAAGCAGGCGAAGGGTGCCAGCCCATTCTTACCGAATAGGGATAGGAGATTCGGTGTCTTTCCCAAGAACCTCTGGCGATACGTCCGAGACGAGGAGACCCCGTGGCCCTATTACGAGAGCGAGGGCGGAACTCTAATCGTCGGTCCCGGCTGAGTGGATCCGGAGCCCGGTGTCGAGGTCACTTGGCCATTCTTTGACGATGGAGAGCTGCGCGCCGTCGGTGGGGCGGGCAACCCCTACACCGCCGCGTTTACACCCTACGACCCCGCACGCAGCCCCGAATATGCGGCCGAACTAGAAGCTCTCGATACGGATGGATGGAAGCACACCAGCATCGCCGACTATGTGCGACAGCTTGATGGGATGGGCGTCGATAGGCGCACCGCTGCGCCATTGCTCGACGGCCCATGGCAGCCACCGTCCGCCGACTCGATTCATCGTTGATTGGGTGGTCGCTCTCAAGCGAACGTCGAGGACGAGGAGGACAATCGCATGCGCTCTGGGAACGCGCGGGCCCGCATGCACGCAGATGCGACGCAGGTCCTGCTTGAGGTGGCCTCCGCGGCCGATCAGCGAGGCGAAAGCTGGCAGTCCCAAATGGATCAGATCTGAGAGGACCTTCGGCACGCTCAGGTCAGTGACGCTTCTGGGGTCAGCCCCTGGCGAGCCGAAGTCCTCTGGTGCCTAAACCTGAATGGCGGGTCATCGCCGGCTCCACCACACTCCGAGACGAGCTGCTCGGATCGCTAGGATGGCGGCACACGAGGGTCGACCTTCAGATGCGAAGTGCGGAGCAGATCTTCGACATTCCGACGCCAGAAGCGCCGACACCAGTCGAGCCTTGGTTCGACATCACGTCGCGCGGGCGGCCGGGAGACTGAGATCGCCTGGTTTGAGGCCGGCAGAGAAAACCGTGCCCGCGTTCAGATTTCATTCTCGGCCGCCGCCCCATGCGACGGCTACGCCCGAGCCAGGCTCGAGGCAGCCTTTCCTTTCGTCGGCACCACGATCGCGTACTCGCCTGCACTGATCGAGGACGAAGTGCAAAGCTATCAGTTCGACGACTTTAGCTGGTTGATCGGCGAGGTCTATCTGCTCCTCTCCAGCGGGCTAATCGGCATCGGATAGAACCTCTTATTGATCAAGCACACGCACGAGGCGCACATCGCGGCGAGGCTCGCCCCTGACGATGACGCGGTCCGGTTCATCGACGCCGCGATCTACACAACGACAGAGGAGTTCTGGGTGTTCGACGTCCTCGCAGGAACCGAGGAGGCGGCGCTGCAAGCTGCCAACCGGCTGAACGTCGACCCCATCGTCTTCTACTAGCGACCGACCATAACCTAGAGCGGCTCGGATTCGATGAGCAGCCCAACAAAGCCGCAGACGAACGAGCCGTTTGTGCGGGTATCAACGACGAGGTGATGAACACCCGCGTCGAGATCAATCTCAATGAGTGCCTCACGCGGCTGCACGCCGCCGACGCAGGTACCAGTTCCGTAAATCTCATCGCCGCAGGGCACGTCCTCTTGACACGCGATCTGCGGAGCATCCTCCTCGCAGGTGTCTTGGCGGAGGTAGATGCGCGGGTTCACCGGCACCGAGCTATCCCAGTCAAAGGCTCGAATCGTGACGGCCGAATCATCCAGCAGGATGAACTCCAAGACCACATCATTTGAGTCGTTTCCACTCGCGCATTCCGACGTCACGACGTTGTCATTATCATTGTCTGAGTTGCAGGAGTTGAAGAACACGAACCCTACCACAGGCATCAAGAAATCGTCGCCGCAGACGGAGTCATCGTCGGGCGCTCCCTCAACCTGGCAACTGCTGTCGCAGCCATCATTGTTCGCACGGTTTCCATCGTCGCAGTTTTCTCCGAACTCCAAGTTACCGTCGCCGCAGTTGTCGCTCGCGCAGTAGCAGCTGACCGCATTGAGATCGTCGCAGAGGACCACGCCGCCGCCGGGGCCGCAGCCCGTACGCGCGCAGAACGAGCCAGGGGTCCGCCCGAGGGCAGAGCAGCCGCCGCAGTCGTTTGTTGTGTAGCCATCGCACTCTACACCACCGTCGGCGTCGCAGGCCCACTGGTCGACGCTGCAAGGGCCGCAACGGGTGCCCGGCTCTTCTTCCAGCGCCCCGCAAGAACCACACTCGTTCGGGGCGTCTGCGCCAACGCATTCAACTGCATCGGTGCCGTCACAGGCGAGGGCGCCTCCCCCACATGCTCCGCAGGGGTCCCCCGGATCGCCTCCCAATGGGTCGCAGCCACCGCAGCCGTTCGCCGTTCCAGAGGCGAGGCACTCCAAGGCGTCCGAACCGTCACAGGACCAAACTCCGCCGCAATCGCTGCAGCTGTCACCGACAATGTTGTCCAACTCTGTACATCCCCCGCATTCATTGCGTGCTGACAGGCCTTCGTTTCCGGCGCAGGTGATCACATCGGGACTTACACACTCGATGTTCCCGGACCCGCAGGTGCCGCAGACGCGGCCAAGGCTCCCCGCCAATGATTCGCAACCTCCGCAGTAGTTCAATGCCTCATCCTCCGCGTCGCCCGAGCAGTCGAGAGAGTCTCCGTCGGCTGAACATACGAGTGCGCCTGAGCCACAGGTACCGCACGCTTCACCGACGCTGCCGCCCAGTTCTGCACATCCTCCGCACTCGTTGCTCCCGTCGCCGCCGCCGCCGCCGCAGCTTACTGCTTCTCCGCCGTCACACTCCCAAAGTCCGTCGCCGCACGATCCGCAGACCGCGCCCGGAGCGCCGGCCAGCTCTGCGCAGCCGCCACAGGAGTTGAGCGCGTCGTCGCCAGGATCGCCAGCACAGACCAAGCCAGTGCCATCGCAGGCGAGACTGCCACCTCCGCAGGTACCGCAGTCGCCCCCGGGACTCCCAGCGAGCTCTTCACATCCACCACAGGCGTTAAACGCGGCATCCCCAAGGTCTCCTTCGCAGGCCACGGCTTCGGAGCCATCACACTCGTAACTTCCAGAACCGCAGGCACCGCACAGGGAGCCGGGGGCACCGTCGAGCGTGCTGCATCCGCTGCACGCATTGAGGTCAGGGCCATCGGCGGCACAGATAGTTCCACCAAAGCCGTTGCACTCGACGGTGCCAGCACCGCACTCACCGCATGCTGATCCCACCGGTTCGTCAAGTTCATCGCAGCCGCCACACTCATTGAGCGCTGCCTCGCCCGCATTGCCGACACACGAGACGGTGTCCGGGCCGAGGCAGTCCAGCGAACCGGTGCCGCAGGTTCCGCAGTCATCGCCAACGGTAGCCGCCAGCGCGGCGCAGCCCCCGCACTCGTTTAGTGCCGCATCGCCGAGGTCGCCCGCGCATTCCACGCGGTCGTCCGCCTGGCACTCCCAAGCGCCAGTTCCACATGCACCGCATGCGGCACCCGGTGTGCCGTCAAGAGGAGCGCAGCCGCCGCAAGGGTTCAGCCCTCCGTCATCGTCGCATTCGAGCGCGTCGGACCCCTCACATGAGAGCGACCCGCCGCCACACTCGCCGCACGGGGCGCCTGGCACAGAGTCCAACTCCTCGCACCCACCACACTCATTCGTGGCGGTCGCTCCAGAGCACTCGACGGCCTCTTCAGACCCGCAGATCCACACGTCCAAACCGCAAGGACCGCAGGGCGCCGCTGGCTCAGCGGCGAGCTCGGTGCAGCCACCGCAAGCGTTGGTTGTGGAGGTATCCGGCTCATCGCAGACAGCACGGCCATCTTCGTCGCAAACGACGACGCCTGCTTCGCATGCGCCACAGGCTTCGCCAGGATCAGCCACCAGCTCGGCACAACCGCCGCAGGCGTTAACGCCACCCGCATCGTCACAGGAAACTGTGTCGATGCCGGCGCAGACAAAGATGCCGGCACCACACTCGCCGCAGGCGTCTCCAGGAGAGGCGTCTAAGGTCG
>JBLHWZ010000179.1:0-11423 GCA_047629415.1 Bradymonadia bacterium
CGGAGCTCTCTTCTTCGGAGCTCTCTTCTTCGGAGCTCTCTTCTTCGGAGCTCTCTTCTTCGGAGCTCTCTTCTTCCGAGTTCTCTTCTTCTCGTGCTTCGGCGTCCTCGGCTTCAGCCAGACTCGCGCCGTTCGGCGGCTCTGGTACCGCCGCGAACGGCGAACTCTGTGCTGCTGCTGGAACGCCCGCTACCAGTACGAAGAGCGCGCAGATCGTCGCTAGTCCACGGCCAATCTGGTTGCCACTTCGGGCAGAGACCACCTGACCTCCTCTTAGTTCGCTAGGTTCTGCGGCGTGAACTCGGCCGACGACACGGGAGCGTTGAAGTCGACATCGTCGAGAATCATCGTCGTTGCGCCGCCGTCGGCGGGGCGAAGCGTCATGCGTCGGACGTAGAGTCGTCCGTCATTCTCGGCTGTTTCTTCGGTGAAGATCGTCCTCTCTTCTTGGTCGTTATCACCGAAGAAGCGTGTTCTCAGCGGGATGAAGTCGCCGTGACGGATCCACATTCGTACTCGCGAGTACTCCGAATCGCTGGAGGCGCCGGGGGTTGAGTCGATGACATAAACGGGGAACCGCCCGATCGTCTCATCCTCTTGGCGCGTGTAGACGGCGTCGCTCTCATCGCGGGTTTCGAGGTCGGAAAAGGTGAAGTGAGTGCCCATAAATGAGCCATTCTTCTGGTCCCCGGAGATCCTCCGAGGCGAGTCATCGATGGCTGGGAGGTAGATGTAAACATCGTCCTCGCCCACGGTGTTCTCGCGGAAGAGGTAGGACTGGCCTGCCTGCTCGGGCGGAGAGACGACTCGTACGAGGGCGCGGCTGTCATCGCCGTCATCCATTCCACGAACGGTCAGGCGGCGCTCTCGGCTCTCCCCTGATTCATCTTGGATGATGAGCGTCATCGTGACCTCACCCGATTGGAACCCCGTCGCCTCGGTCTCCCGCGCGCGGTCGATGATCTCGTCAGCGGTCATGTCCTGCGCGGACGCTGAAACAGGGAGCAGCGCTAGAACGAGGGCCAGTACGAATCGCTTCATGTGTCGTTTGTCGAGTGGGCGGGTACCGCAACGATATGCGCCGCGGAGCAGAACGACAACCCAAGCCAACTGATGTAGGTCGGTCTCGCACCCCACCGTACAAATTTCGCGTCTGATTCAAGTTCCTGTTAGCTTTGTGTGACATCGAGGTTGCGATCGCGTGAATTCCCTTGAGTCCACCGGACTAGCGAGATAAGCGCCGCGCCAACGTACATCAGCCCTCACTCGGGGCTCCCTCAACGGAACAACACATGTTTAAGTCCAATCTCCTTCGACTCTCGCTCGTTCTTTCCCTTGGCGCCTTCGGCGTTGCTTGCAGCGACGACGACGTAGTCGTCACATCTGATGCCGGCGCGACCGACACCGCGGCAACCGACGGCGGTACGACCGATCTCGGCACAGCTGACACCATGGAAGATGGTGGCATGGAAGATGGTGGCATGGAAGATGGCGGCATGGAAGATGGCGGCATGGAAGATGGCGGCATGGAAGATGGCGGCATGGAAGATGGCGGCATGGAAGATGGCGGCATGGAAGACACGGGAGCGGAAGCTAACGCGTGCACCAACGACGCCGACACCGCTGTTCTCGCTGACGGTGGAGACGAGGCAGTCGCCGGCACCGCTGGCGACTGTGGCCTTGGCTGCCTTGGCGAAGACGGTGAGGCAGCTCAGCGCGAGTGCGCTATCACATGCATCGTCGCGGACCACGCTCTCTCCAACGAATGCGCTGGCTGCTACGGCGACATCGTCGCTTGCTCGATCCGCGAGTGCCTTGCTCCGTGCGCAACCGATCCAGGTGGCGAAGCGTGTGCTACCTGCCAGGTCGAAGCAGGCTGCGTTGACGCATTCAACACCTGCACGGGCCTCGGCGCCGGAGAAGAGTAAGCTACTCGGCCGACTCGTCGGCTAGTATGATGAAGAGGCCCGGGTGACCGGGCCTCTTTTCGTTTTTGGGCTCGGTGTGATCTTTTGGGCTCGGTGTGATCTTTTGGGCCGTGGCGATCTTTGCGGCCGTGGCGATCTTTGCGGCCGTGGCGATCTTTGCGGCCGCGGCGATCTTTGCGGCCGCGGCGATCTCTAGGTGCTCTACAAGAGCAGCGATCCTTCGAGACGTAGTGATCCGGTCTTCGTATCTAGTCCGCCAACATATCCTTCGAGGTCTCCACTCGCGCCAATGATGCGATGACAGGGAATGATGGGCGGGATCGGATTGGCGCCGTTTGCTGCGTCTACGGCCCGAACTGCCTTCGGCCGCCCGATCGACTTGGCGATTTCCGAGTACGTGCTGGTGTGTCCATAGGGGATCGTCCGTACCGCCCCCCAGACATCGTTCTGAAACCCAGTCTCTCCCGGCGCGATCGGGCTTGTGAGATTCGTCGATCGACCGGCATAGTACTCGTTCAACTCGGCGACGCCTGTGCCTAGGACCGAACACGACCCGTCAGATTCGGGGTGTCGTCCGAATTGCAGTCTCGTGATGCTCGTTCCGTCGGACGAGATTGAGAACGAGCCAATAGGCGTGTCGACCGTCCGGACGAACTCTGTGATCATGGCTCTAAGCCTAGGCGGCACCTGCGCGTCCGACAATGAAGCGTCACGGGCTCGGCCACCCTCTGAATCGGTTCGATCGGTCCCGCAGCAAAGGCGAACGAGTCGCCGGCGCAGGACAGCGCGCTGGCTCTCGTGATAGGGCTCTTGGCCTTGACCCTCTTCCTCCTCCGCCGTGACGATCGAGTCCAACCGCCGTGGGGCAACTAGCAAGCTGAGCTTCGCCTCGAGTCCGATCAGCGCGGTCTCTGTTTCTGTGGGGTCGGATCGGTCGAGGAACACGTCCGATCACGCGGCCTCAGGCCAGGACGGTCATGTGGTGTCCGACGCCGTCATGTCATTGTGCAGCCAGATGGTGGCGGACGGGTTCGCGCCGGGCTGTCCGGAGGAGCTGGATGAGTTGGCGGGGGACGCTGACATGGTGATGACCTTCTCGGACGGTAAGACGCTCGAGGCGCGGTTCATCTTCGACGCGACCACTAGCTCACGCGTGATCCCATACTCAAAAGAGGAGTTGCTGCGCGAAGGCGCCAAAGCCTCCGAGTACGTAGGACAGAGCTGGGGTGTGGTGCCGGCGGTTCGCCTGGCGATCTGGTGGATTGGAGAAGAATCAACCGAGGCCGATCTGCGGTCCACTGAGCTTCTCCCGACGGGGTGGCGGGGTGAGGGCGGCGTTCATGTCTCGGTCTGGCATCTGTCGGCCAACGGAAACGTTCGTTCATCGGCGCCTCTTCAGGGCCTATGGGATGACCGACGGACGATCGAAGTTTGGCTTAGGGCTGGGGCAGACGGCAGACCGAATTACGAGCCGGCGACTCCGGCAACTCGACGCCGCTGTTGGCCGTTCCTGCTCCTGTTGATGGTCGCGATGTTCGTCTTCCAGCAAGTGGTGCATGAGGGACCGCGCAATGGCCTACTTGGCCTGAACGCGCCGCTGGCCCGAGCGTTGGGAGGGGCGGACGCGACGCTGTTTGGCGAGTGGTTCCGACTGGTCACGGCGTCGTTCGTTCACGAGAACCTCAGCCACCTGGTCGGGAATCTGATTGGGCTCGCGCTCTGCGGTAACATTTGCGAGCGATTCGTCGGCCGAGCGAACACCGCGGCGGTTTTCCTCTTGGGAGGCGCAGCCGGCGCTGTGTTTAGCAGTGCATTTTCTTCGCCCGAGGTCGTTTCCGTCGGTGCATCGGGAGGCATCGCGGCGCTGTGGACGTTGGGGGTAGCGTCGACCCTTCACAGGCCGCATCGGAAGGCCCGCAGCGTGGCGACAGGGCAGCTACGTCTGGTCGGGATTTTCGCGATGCTCGCTACTCTGACGGGTGGCGCTGCGACCGCCCTGGCTCACGCCGGCGGAGTGCTCGTCGGAGTTGCCTGGTATGCGTTCACAGGTCGGAAATGGACTCCGCGGTCTCAGCCGACCTATGCTCGCTTGTCTGCTCTGGTCATAACGGGAGCGGCACTGCTCGGAGTGTGGGGTGTCGATGAGCTTCGCGGCCGGTTTCAGGAGGAGACGCTCGGCCTTGCTTCGCTGGAATTCTTGATGAGTGAGGGTGACGTTGACCGGCTGCGATCCGCCTCGCTCGCAACGGCTAGCGAGGCGGCCACCGCTTTTCCGTCGGATCCGCGTGTTCAGTACGTGCACGCCCACAAGCTGCTGGACGCTGGTGATCCGTCCGCGTCGTTGGCCGCAACAGCGCAGGCGTTGAACGCGCTCGAGACGACTCAACAGCTCTTTCCCTCCGGCGCACTGGAAGGATCCATCCGCCAGCTTCGTATTCTCGCGGCCGAGGCTGGGTCGGTTCCCGACGTGATCGGAGTCGAGTCCCGACTGCTTTGTGGCCGACTCTTCGCCTCCGATGCCGGGATGTGGGCTTCGGATCTGGGGCTCTGCGACTAAAGCGGACTCGTGAATTTGCCGAGTCGGCTCTAGAGCGCTCGCCCCGCGGCCTCAGTTTGCAGTGACTACTGAGTAGGCGCCGGTGGCATCGCCGTATCCGTAGACCTTCAGGTAGTAGACACCTGGACCCGAGGTCGTGAGCGACTCCCAGTCCTCGGTGCCTTGCGAAGTGTCGACGACCGTTCCGTCCTCGCGCACGAGTGCGATATCGAGATCGCCGTTGGCGTGAGTAAACGAGGCGGTGACTCCAGAGAAGTCATCGGGAACGCGGTAGTAGTCGATGTCTCCGGGCTCATCGATAGCGCCAGGCGTGTCGACGCCGGCCTGGATGATAACCGCCGTAGCAACTGAGTCGTTGCCGTCGCCGCTGACTGGCTCCTCGACCGTTCCAGCGGGTAGCTGCAGCGTCAATTCATAGAGGTTGTCGGCGCCACTGTAGCCATACACTCGTGCGACGTAGGAGCCAGGCTGCAGCGTCATCGTGACCGTCTCCACATCGGACGTGGTGGTCGATGAGCGCAGCGAGGTCTGGTTGCTGTCCAGTAGCGCTAGCTCCAGGTCTCCATCGGCGTTGCGGAAGCTGACACTAACTGTGACTTCGCCGGCGTTGGTCGTGGTGAACTGGAAGTAATCGTCGTCGCCGGAACAGATGCGCCCGCGAGTACCGTCGGCGCCGATCGCTTCGGCGGTCACGAATGTGTCGTTTCCGTCGGAGCACTCTGCGTTGCCGGGTTCCGGCTCGGGGTCGACGATCGCGCCGAGGTCGCAGAAGGTGGTCCAGGCGTGCTCGGCTTCGCTGTCGGTGGTCACTGTTGAAGCCTGCGGGCAGGACTCGTCTGCACTCCAGGTGATCCACTCGGCGCCGCGGCCGAGCGAGTCGGCGTGTGTCTTGAACACATCGTACGCGCCGTCGCGCATCATGAAGACGGCCGGCTCAGCGCAGGCGTCCTCCTGGAGCCCTCGGTTGTAGTCCATAGCGATGTCGTACATGTCCGAGGTCGACGAGTTCCAGCAACAGGTCCTGGAGTCTTCATATTTAAGCTCCGCGAACACGTAGTCGGCGAGCGTTCGGTAGTTCTCGTCAACCTGTGTGCGGTTCATCGAGAACTCGGTCTCCATGAGCTCGTAGAGCTGTTCGAACGCTTCTTCGCGGGCGATTCGAGCCGAGCAAGATGCTGGGTAGCGCGAGAGATGCTCGCGTTTGGCTTCGATCACTGAGATTAGAACGTCGCGCTGCTCTTCGGGTCCGACCTCATCGAGAAGCTCGCCGAAACGAGCCGTGCGCGCGGCGAGCGAATCGTGATCGCCAGAGTTGATCCAGACGTCGCGGCTGGACTCAGAGACCGTGTTGCGCCAGCGGCCCTGGTGCTCGACGGCAACGCGCCAGCGTCGGAGTCCTCCTCCGAGGGCGGAATAGGCTTCGCCGTCGCTGGACTGGCCAACACCGCCGAAGAGATTGTTCGTGAAGTAGCGGCGCGCGGCGGCTGGTTCTTCCCAGACGGGCTGGCGGCGCGGCATGGAGCCCGAAGAGACCCACGCTTCGAAGCGACCTTCAACGACCTCATTTACTCGCATGACCGGCACGGTGTGACCGATGCCGCGGCGCTGCCAGCGCTCGATGAGTACGTCGCCCGCCTGGAGCGCCTCTGCCTTCACGTGGAACGTGATCTTCGTGTCAGCGAGGTGGACCGAGCCGAAATTCGTCAGCAACACGAGCAAGAAGTAGCCAACCCGCTTGTTGAGGAACATTTCGTCGAAGTAGGCGCCAGCTCGCAGATCGTCGAGGAACGGGACCTCGTCGCCACCGCCGTAGAGACCTCTTCCGCGCAGCGTGGAGTCGGAGGGCCACGCCGAGGGGACCGAGCCGTGTGCGTGATCGCCGCTCCAGTCGGAGTAGCGCGCGAAGCGGGGTGAGCGGTCGTGGCGACTGCCGTCACGTCGAACGAAGCCGAAGTGACCGAGGTAGAGCGGGCCCTGAGCATCACGCGCCTCGGCGTAGAACGGTAGGCCGTACCAAGCGGAGAAGCTCGCGCGGAGGAAGTAGGCGACCTCAGCGCATTCGAGAACAGGAGCGGGCAGCGTTTTGCCCCACGGGTTTGTCACTTCAAACGTCTGAGTCCACTCGCCATCGGTGGTTCCGAGGGAGGCGACCCATAGGCGGTACTTTTCTTCCCAGTCGAGACCGGAATCCGCGGTCCAAGCGAGACCAGCGAGGCGGGCTTCGGTCGTGCTCGACTGCGTCCACTGATTGCGTACTTCCCAAACGGCGGTATCGGCGCAGCAGTCGACAGCCGGCCCGAGGGCTCCCAGGCCGTCTTCTTTGCCCTCATCCGCGACTCGATCGACGTCGCCAGTTGGTCCATCATCGATCATGGTGAGATCGTTGTCGGACGGGTTTTCGCCGTTTTCTCCATCGTCGATGGAGGCAGCGCAGGCGGTGAACGTCGCGATTGAAGCGACGAGCACTAGAAGCCGAGTGAGAGGATACATAGGGTTTCTCCAGGTTTACTGCTCCGTCGGCTACCAGAACGAATGATATCGGCAAGAAGATTCCGCGCCATTGCTCGGCTTGCCGCCCCTGCGACCCTCGGCTAGACCGAACGCCCGAATGCCTCGTTCCTCGCTACGATCTCGCCCCCGCCCGTCTATGGATTATGCGCGCCGCCGCAAAGAACTGATGTCCCAGCTGAACGGAGGCGCGCTCGTGCTCTCCTCAGCGCCTGAGCGAACTCGCTCGAACGACACTCAGTTTCGCTACCGTCCCTCGTCGGATTTCCTCTACCTGTCGGGCTTCGCGGAGCCTGACTCGGTCTTGGTTCTCACGCCGGGCGGTGAGAGTGAGTTCACGCTTTTTGTACGTCCACGAGACAAGGACAAAGAGATCTGGGACGGGCATCGCTATGGGCCCGAGGGCGCTATCGAGCAATTCGGGGCGGACCAAGCGTTCGACATCTCGGAGCTGAACGAACGCCTTCCAGGGCTGATCGCGGATCGTGAGCGGGTGTATTTCCCGTGGAGTGACGATACCGGTATTGATGTCCGAGTGATGGCCGCGATGCGGAAGCTTGGCGCCTCCCGCAAGAAGCCGAGCCGCGCGCCGACTCTTGTTGGCAACCCGACGCCGCTGATCCACCGTATGCGGATGTACAAGGACGCCGGGGAACTGGAACTGATGGGCCGCGCCGGAGAGATGGCGGCGCTTGCGCACGTTGAGGCGATGAAGGCGACCCAGCCTGGCAAGATGGAGTACGAGATCGAAGCGGTGATCGAGCACTTCTACCGTCGCCATGGAGCGTACGGCCCAGCCTACACCAACATCGTCGCAGGTGGTCCGGGCGCGTGCATCCTCCACTATGTAGAGAATGATAAGGAGCTGCGTGACGGCGACCTCTTGCTCGTCGACTCCGGCTGCGAACTCGATTGGTATGCCGCGGACATCACGCGTACCTGGCCGGTCGGAAAAGCGTTTACCGGCCCGCAGCGCGCCATCTACGAGGCCGTTCTGGACTCACAACTCATGGCCATCGAAGCGTCTCGCGTAGGGATGACCAACCATGACCTGCAGGCCGCGACGAGCCGTCGGCTCACCCAGAATATGGTCGACATCGGCTTGATGTCCGGCAACGTCGACGACCTCGTCGAGACCGAAGCCTTCAAGGCGTATTACATGCACGGAGTCGGGCACTATCTCGGCATGGATGTGCACGACGTGGGCGTCTACTACGTGGAGGACGACGTCGGAGAGCCGTTCAAGGTGAACACGGTGATCACCGTCGAACCCGGCATCTATGTGCCGCCGCATGACACGACTGCGCCGGAGCACTTCCGGGGAATCGGCGTACGAATCGAAGATGACCTCGTCATCACTGACGGCGCCCCGCTCATTCTGACGAGCGCGGTACCGAAGAGCGTTGACGAGATCGAGGCAATCCGACGGGAGCACAGCTAGCCATGTCTATTCTCGACGAGCTGCGAGCTCACGACTACTCCTCCGGTGGAATCTCTACCGAACAAGCAATGCAGATTGAGCCCCTCAAGGGCCCCGATCTCATGGACCTCCTAGCGCTCGCAAATCGCGTCCGCCATGAGCAGGTTGGCGACGAGGTGCACCTCTGCGGAATCATCAACGCCAAGTCGGGTCATTGCCCCGAAGACTGCTCGTTCTGCGCGCAGTCCCGGCACTTCACGACCGAGATCAAAACTTACCCTTACCTGCCCCAGGACGACATCGTTAAGGGTGGACGGGTCGCGGCGAAACAAGGGGCGACCCGCTACGGTATTGTTACGGCGACGAAGAGCCTTGAGCCTGGAAGGTTCCTGGATCGTGTCCTCGAATCGGTCCGCGCGGTTGCTGCGGATGGCGAGATTCAGGCGGACGCATCACTCGGGATCATCTATGATCCTGAGGTCGCCAAGCAGCTGAAAGAAGCGGGCCTGGTCGAGATCAACCATAACCTCGAGACCTCGCGCTCGTTCTTCCCCAAAGTTTGTTCAACCCACGACTACGACGATCGGGTGAACACGCTCAAACATGCGAAGTCGGCGGGGCTGAAGGTCTGCTCAGGTGGCATCTTCGGCATGGGCGAATCATGGGCCGACCGCATCGAGCTAGCGATGACACTGAGCGGCCTTGAGGTCGATACGGTGCCGTTGAACTTTCTCCACCACATCGAGGGCACGCCGCTCTCGCATGTGGAACCAATGGAGCCACTTGAGATCCTCAAGTGCGTCGCGATGTTCCGGCTCTTGATGCCGAAGTCTGAGATCAAGGTCGCGGGGGGCCGCGAGGTTAACTTGAGAGCGCTGCAACCGTTGATGTTCATGGCGGGCGCGAATTCGACGATGGTCGGGAGTTACCTGACGACCGGCGGTTGGAACCATGAGAAGGACCACGAGATGATCCGAGACATGGGTCTCGCGGTCGCCGACAGCTGCTCGAACGATGTCGAGGCGGCCGAGTGAGGCATTGGCTCCTCCTGGCGGTCGTTGGGCTTGCGGCATGCGGCGGGCCAATCGTCACGGTTGGACCCGCCCCCGATGTCGATCTCGTTGATAGCGATAGCTACGAGGCGTTTCTAAGGTCGCAGCTCTTAGCAGATCTGCGATATTGGGATGAGTCAGCCGCCGAGCTAAGAAGGGCGGTTGAACACGACGCCGATGCACCGACGCTCCACCTCGCGCTGGCGCGGGTTCTCGTCTACGTCGACGACTCGCTCAACGAAGGCCTGGTCGCGTGCAACCTGGCGGAGGACCTCGGTGCGGACGCAGCCGATGTCACGCTCGCCAGAGCGTCGATGCATGCATCCCAGGGCGAATCGTCGGATGCCTACGAAGTGTTCGCGGCTCATCCCGGAGAGCATGCCAGGCAGGATGTCTACATCGCGTGGATCGCGCTAGCAGAAGCAAACGACGATCCCGCGCAAATGCTGGTTGGCGCACAGGCCTTCACGGAGATTCTTCCGGAGAACTCCACCGCCTGGCGTTCCTTGGGATACGCGCTCCGCAGCACCGACCTAGTCGCTTCCGCGGAGGCGTTTGGCAATGCACTGAATCAGCCGAGCCCCGAACCGTCTGACGCTTACCTCCAGCTGGATTTGCTTGTTCAGGCCGAGCAGTGGGACGACGCGCTTGCCGCTTCCGTCTCTTGCCGTGAACAATTCTGGGAGTATTGGCCCTGCACTGCGTGGCAGGCCTACTTGCTCGACCGCGATGCGGTCGATGACGGGCCTGTGTCGGAGGCCACTCGAGGGGCCCTCTCACATCTCGCATTCATGGTCTCCGTCGACAGCCGCCAGCTCGCGCAGAGTGGAGCGGAGCTTCGGACGCTCGGCCGTGATCCGCTCGTTCGCGCCTACGCCCGAACCGTCGCCGAGACACGCCCGTTCAACGCCTCGGTCATCACTTCAGCTGCCTGGATTGCAAACGCAATCGAGGATTTCCCGCTGGCTATCGAGCTGATGGAGCGTGTACTCGCCCTGGACGACTCCAATTTCGACGCACTCAATTACATCGGGTACTCCTGGGCAGAGCTAGGAGAGAACCTTGATCAGGCCGAGGTCTACATCCGTGAGGCCCTCTTCCTAAGGGGAGAAAACGGGCACATGCTCGATTCGCTCGCGTGGGTCTACTACCGGCGTGGGCAATTCGAGGAAGCGCTTGAGATCCAGTTCGAGGCCCTCGAACTCGTAGATGACAACGCTGTGATCTGGGACCACCTCGGTGACATCCACCTCCAGCTCGGAGACCGTGAGGAGGCGCTCGACGCGTGGCGGCGTGCCCTCGACTATGCCGATGAGTACTCAGAGGACGTACTCGAAGATGCCACTCGTAAGATCGAAGAGCACAGCCCGCTCTCCAAATAGATCCCTCGGCGAGGGGCCGCAGACTACTCCGGCCTTAATCGAGTGTCTCCGCGAGAAGCCCCGCGTTGCATCGCCGCTTGAGGCATTCGACGTGAGAAATGCCGCCGACCGGTGTGTCGCCCACCACACCTGACTGCTCGAGCGCAAAAGATACGTCTGAGCGGGGGCGACGCGAGGGTCGGTCGCTAATGTGGAAATCACGCAACGAGACTGGGCGCTCGTCGACAACGTCGGTGGACAACGAGTGATGTCCAGCTGGCGCCAGCGAGGCGTGATCAACTCCGTTCGAGGCCATGGGCAAGAACCATCGATTCAACCGCACTTACGTCCACCTAGTTTTCCCAACTCACGAGAGGGAGCCGACGATTGACCACGCCGCGAGGGAGCAGTTCGCCCAAATCATAAGTGGAGTGGCCGTTAACCTGGGCGCTGAAACGCTCGCGTGCGGAGGCTGGACTGAGCACATGCACGGCTTGGTAACCCCTCCTTCAACGCTATCTCTCAGTGACTTCGTCGGCCGCTTGAAGGGCAATAGCTCGCGTCTCGCGAACAAAAACGACATCTTCGAGGCTGAAC
>JBLHWZ010000180.1:0-11319 GCA_047629415.1 Bradymonadia bacterium
CTTCGGGTTGGCCTCGTCCCTCACCGGAAACTACGGATTCCCGCTCGCCTTCCCAATGGTCGCCACCGCCGCGCTGGCCTTAGGCGACCAGAAGTTCCGCGAAGCGATGATGGAACGCCGAATGGTGTTCTACCTCGCCGGCTTGTCCGCGTTCCTGCTCTTGGCGATGACCAGCAAAGACGTGCGCGGATCGTTCGACCAAGAGATGGGACGCCCTGGCCCTCACGTCATCTTCGAGCGGCTCCTCACCGACGGTTCTGTCGACTTCCCGCCCACGTATGCGTTCGAGAACGTCTCGTACTTCATGCTGCTCTGGGCGATGGTTATTCTGGTCTCGTTCACGACACCAATCGACAATATCCGAAGGCTCGCCAGCTACATGGGCGGCGTAATCCCTGAGTCGCAGTTCGCAGGAAGCGGAAAGCTCGTCCGCGCACTAATTACTCCGGTTCGGCGCCTGCTCGTGAAGGTGTCGAGCCTGCTCGATGCTGTCTATCAGCCGATCAGCAACCTCGTCTCCAAGCTTCGGTTCGGCTCGACGGTCGCGGTCGCGTGCACCGCCCTCTTCACGATCGCCACGGTCGCGTGGGCTTTCCACCTCAGCTTTGTCGATATTCCGGGCGTCACCAATCACCTCTCGCAAAAGGGGATGATGGACACGTTCGAGGAGCTCTCAGGAGACCCTGAGACCTTGCTCTACGTCGCTGGAATCAGCGAAAACGACAACTCGTACTACTTGGGCGAAGGCAACATCGAACGCCTAAACCGAGTCTCCGAGCTTCGCACGCTCTTCTGTGAGACCGATGAGCGAGTCTTCGCGGTCATCAATTTCGATGACCTCGCCGAAGCGCACTCCGCAGTCCGCCAAGACCGGCAAGGAGAGGGAGTCTGCGACGACGCTCAGGCCTTCCATGTCGTGGATGGTCGCTCGACTCGATACCTCCTGCTCAGCAACGAGTTGCACGAAGAGCGAGGCGAGACCGAACAGAGCGTCATCGCCGAAAACGTCTTCACCATGGAGACCCTCCCGGAAGGCGCCATACTGGCTACCGAAGAGGTCGTCGTCGACGGTAAGCTGCGCCTCGTGGCGAGCATGATCGACCCGAACCCGATCGATCGCGGTGAGCTCACGATTACCGCGTTCTTCGAGGTCCTAGAGAGTCCCACTTCGAACTACGAGGCGTTCATCCACGTCGACTACGGCGGCAATCGCATCAACGGCGACCATGATCCGGTTCACGGCTACTACCCGATGCGACACTGGGTGCAGGGAGAGATCGTTGCCGATGCATTCACCGTCGAAGTCAGCCGAGCGGACCGCGCGGGCGAATACTCCGTGCACTACGGCTTCTTCCGAGGCGACGATCGACTCTTGATCGAAGGTGGCGACAGCACCGACCGCATTCGGCTCGGGACCGTCACGATCGAATAGGTCCCTAAGCGATCGCCTCATTCCGGCGTTCGCTACGGCGCGGTCTCTGGTAGACGCGGTCGCTTCGGCGCGCTCTTTACAAGACCTCCGCAGGACGCGAGTCAACGGTGCCCTCGAGGCGAATGCCGCTCGGGCTCGCGCTCGCCCGCTCGACCTGAAGGTTCAGCTGCGACCCCGCTTCGAGCCGTAGCGGAGTAGGGTTTAGCAGGGACGCGGCCGTATCTCGTGCGGCGGCCAACATCGAGGGCTCCCAGCTCTCTGGGGTCTCGGCGCGCCCGGCGAAGGACACCGTAACTTGGCCGTTCACAGCGCCGAATCGACCGTCAGCGACGTGGGACTCCACACGGCAACGGGTCACGCCAAAGCACCAGCTCGTCGACTTCAGTTCCATACGGTTACGACTCGCGATCGCCCAATCGACCCCAACTCCGATCGTACCGGTAATGGTCGGATCGCCTTCTTCATTGAACCTGCGCGGCATCCGACCGACGGCCTGCAAATGGGTCATCGCCGACTGCCACAGGTCCGGGTGCAAATCCATCACGAAGCCGTCTTCGGACGGCGGTGCGGAGGCTGCCATTCGGCCCCGAGGGCGGAGCGGAGTGACCAGACCCATTGTGATCGCACCAGTCTCGGAGTCGACCAGAAGACTGCTCGGTGCGACCTCCAGCGTCGACCAGGCCAGATCGATTCGGGGAAACGTCAGCACAGGTAAGAATTCCGGCGCGTTTTCGATGACCTCTTCCATCAATGAGGTCGCCAGCGACTCGGCCAGGTCCGCCGGGATTGCACTCTCCAACTCGACACCCTCCAAGCCAAGCTCCGCGAGCTGTGCGTCCGCCATATCGACTGCCAGCAAAGCGGTACCATCTACAGGGAGGAAGGCGAGCGGTGCCCGAATGGTAGTACGAGCCGTGGTGGCGATGAACGATGACCGTCGTTCCAAACCATCGATCTCATAGGAGACGATACTGTCGACGGTCATCAGAATCACTCGCCCATCGTCTGCCGCGACCGCCTGCACCGAGATCAGCCGAGCGACGAGTTCACCTTCGACGACGATCGTCCGGGAGCCAGGAATTCGCACGGTGATTTGGCGCGCTGCGGGTCGAAAGACTTCTACCTCGCCGAGCGAGGCCGCCGCATACTGAAAGGCCGAGTCGGTCAGCGTGACTCGAACATGATCGGTGAGCCCGGTGTCTACGGTGAGGCCAGATCCCACCATGGCCAACTCATCGCGCAGCCGGTTGCTGTATTCGTTTTCGACGCGAGCGCAGGGACGACACGCGGGGAGCAGCGATACAGCGAGAATGAAAGCGAGCGTGCTATGAGTTTGAAATCGCACCAAAATCAGGAGTTGGCGGGCCACTTTCGTGCGTTGACCACGCTTGGGAGCGCTGATACTTTCCGCGCCTGCAAACACTACAGAGGAACGATGCATCGTGTGAACTCTCTTCCGATCGCGCTCATTGCACTCAGCGCGATCGCGGCGTCTATGCTGCCCGGTTGTACCAGCTGTGGCGAAGGATCCATCGCGCAGGGGCAGCAAGCTGAGATTCAGATCGAGCCACGCACCATCATCTTCGACACGATCGCCATCGGAGAGGTCCAGGAACGCTGGCTCACGGTCGAGAATACTGGGCAGACCTTGCTCGTCATCGACGAACACGCCTGGCGGGGTAATTCGGAAGAGTTCGCGACACAGGGTCTCGACCGGCTCGAAGTCAGACCCGGCGAGTCCGCGACCTTCGCCATCATCTACACGCCGACCGATCCCGACGTGGACAACGCGACCCTGCTGATCGACTCCAACGCGACCGTTGAGCCGCAGGTCTCGATCGATGTTAGCTCCCAGGGGCAGTCCTCACGCCTCTTCGCAGAACCTAGCCCAGTGGAGTTCACGGCCGATCGCCTCCACGAAGCGATGTACCAAGATGTGACGCTCTTCAACCTCGGCTCGCGCCCCTTCGAGGTCAACTCGATGCAGTTGGCTACCGGGTTGGGGCACTTCAGCCTTGAGGACATTCCTCCGCTCCCGTTCCAGGTCGCGGCCAACAGCGAGTTGGTTTTCCGCGTCGGATATGCGCCCGCGACAGGCGGCGAGCACGCCGATCGCGTGATGATCGGCTGTGATGCAGACAACTGCGATGATGGGCTATTCTTGTTGGACCTCGTCGGCACCTCACTTTCCCCCTATCTGGTGCTTGCCCCGCCGGAGATCGGCTTTGGCGCGGTACCAATTGGCTCGACGGTCACCGACATCGTGATCGCCAGAAATGATGGCCAAGCCCGCGCGACCATCGACTCGACCACCATCGCGCCGAATCCGCTGGATGGAGACGACGAGATTCAGATCGTCAGCATCGCCGGCGAGCCCTACGACGGCTTCGGCGAGGCGAACCTGGAGCCAGGCGACTCGGTAGAGATCGTCGTCAGCTACACCCCCGCAGACAACGAAAACGACGTCGAGACGATGGTCGTTCGCTCGAATGACCCTGACGTTCCAATCCAATCGGTACGGCTCGCGGGCCGGCCTGCAGCGCCGCGTCTCGAAGTCTTCCCACAACTCGTCGACTTTGGCGCAGCAGCGCCTGGTTTCTCGACCGTCGACAAAGAGGTGGTGATCCGAAACGCAGGCAGCGACACGCTGCTGCTCGACCCGCTCATCTTTCGAGGAGACGAATTCGGCGCCTTCGAGATGCTCAACATCGATCTCATGCCCACCGAGCTTGAGGCCGCCGAGTCGTTCACGCTGCGTATGCGCTACGACCCGCCACGACTCGAGGACGTGGACGATGACGCCTATTTTGGCTCCGTTTTCGTCATTCCGCTGAACGACCCGTCCACTGCGGAAGTCATCGTGCAGCTTCAGGCGTTCCGCTCCGACTCCCCTGAGTGTGAGCTCTCGCTACTCGGTCCTACGATCAACTTCGGCACGGTGCCTCGAGGCACGTTGGCGGAGGGGACATCGCTGCTTCGCAATCGTGGCAGTGGCCCATGCGAGGTGGTCTCCGCCTCACTCGATCGTTCGATCTTGGACATCGTCTTTTCCAACTACTTCGACTTCGTCACCCTTGAGCCCGCCGCGCCATTCACGCTTGCGCCGGGAGACGAAGCGACGCTCACCGCCAGCTATTTCCCACGCACGTTGACCCCACTCTCCGAGACCTTCGGCGACCGCGGACGCATCACGATGCGCGTGCAAGACCCCTTCGCCGATGTCCGAGACGTCACCTGTGGAAGTGGAACCGGCTGCGGCGTCGATCTCGTTGGCCGCAGCGCGATCGCAGAGATTTCGGTCATTCCGGGCAACCTCGATGTTGGCCTGGTCACGCTCGGCTGCAACTCGCAGACCCAGGCAGTGCGTATCTACAACACCGGTTCCGCCGAGGTGCAGGTCAACGGCATTGGGCTGGAGGGCTGCACCGGTGAGTTCGATCTCAGCGGAATTCCATCGCTTCCAGCATCGCTCGTGCGCGGCGAGTTCATCGAGGTCGACCTGACCTACGCACCTGTCGATCTCGGCGAAGATCGTTGCCGAATCGTGGTGGAAGGGACCAGCGAAGGGGGAGGCCGAATCGTTGTTCCGATCCGCGGCGAGGGCGTGAACTTCTCGCGCACCGTCGATACGTTCGAGCAGGTCTCCGGACGCGCTGTCGACGTACTCTTCGTGGTCGATAACTCTGGTTCCATGGGCGAAGAACAATCGAACCTGGCCCGGAACTTCGACGCCTTCATTCGCGCCGCAGACACCTGGGACAGCGACTTCCAAATCGGCGTGGTCACGACCCAAATCGAGGGTGACGTCCGCGATCCGGCAGGCGGCGGCAGTCGCCAGCCAGGCGAACTGCTCGGCAACCCGCGGATCATCACGCCCGCAACTCCAAGCTACGCCAGTGTGTTCGCCACAAACGTGCGCGTCGGAACAGGAGATCCAGGGACGGCGGAGTCTGGACTCGAGAGTGCCCGGATCGCGCTCACCGACCCCGTCATCACCGACCTCGACGCCCCCTGCGATGAGGACTGTGTGGCGCCCTACTCCTGTGTTTCTCACCCCACGCTCGGCTCCGCCTGCGGCGGCTACAACCGCGGGTTCCTGCGGCAGGACGCTTCACTCGAGATCGTGTTCGTATCCGATGAAGAAGACCAATCGCGCGCCGATTTGGCCTTCTTCATCGACTTCTTCTTGAGCATCAAAGGCACGCTCAACGACACTCTCTTCCATGCCTCCGCAATCGTTGGTCCGAGAGGAGGCTGCTCCTCCGGCGACGGCGATGCGGCGGAAGGGGAGCGCTACATCGACGTAACCGACGCCACGAGCGGTGAATCCGCCTCAATCTGCGACTCGGAGTTTTCCGTCGCACTGGAAAGCATCGGAACCCGCGCCTTCGGCCTTCGCCGCCAGTTCTTCCTGAGCCGAGTCGCAGACCCAACCACGATCGAAGTCTACGACCTGGCCTCCTGCGGAAGCAGCTCGCGTACGGTGCGCGCATCAGGATGGTCCTACGATCGCGACGCCAACGCGATCGTCTTCACAGAAGGCGCAGAGCCGCCTGCGGACAATTGTTTTGAGGTCGAGTACGAGGCTGCCTGCTTCCCTTAAGGGCGACCGGGGTCGGATACGCAGACACCCGAACTCCGGCTGGCCGCGACGGAGATCGCGAGCTGAGGCGGACATGCGGCGGCGTTGACCGTCAGCTTCGGCCACGGCGGGACACGAACACGGCCGCGGCGGCCACGACGGGACGCGAACACGGCCGCGGCGGCCACGGCGGGACGCGTTTTTACACCCGCCGTGAACGACGGGCCTATGAGCGCTCTGGGCTAAAGCCCTCGCGGCCCCCCTGAATGGGGCTGGGCGGGAGTCTGCCAGTTTTATGATTGGGGTGACCGAGGCACGCTCGCGGAAGTGCGGGTGCGGTGTGAAGCGTTAGCGGTCTCGCTAACTATCCGCCGAACGGAACGTGAATGGGTAGGTCACAACGACCATGCCCCCGTCTGGCTGATCGAAGCGCATACGCCGAATCTCGTGAGCCATGCATCTGCCGACCTCCGGGCTAACGCCGTTCTCCATGATCGACACGGAGCTGACGCGGCCATCCAAGTCGATCGTCCAGTTCGCGCTGACGCGGCCACTCAGCGATGAGTCCCCGATCAGCGCTCTTTCGTAGCAGTGCCGTAAGCCGCTCGAGTGGCGGCGGACAACTCGTTCGATGGCACTCGGGGGAAGAAAGCCTGCGATCGTAGGCGCCAAGCTCGTCATCCTGCCACTGCGCGCCCGCGCCGCACGGGTCCGCATAGATGCTCCAGTGCCGGGCCCCGGTGGACCCTCAATGCTGCCGACCTCCGTGAATCGAGGCGGGCCGTTTCCGTCTCGACCAGGACCGAATCCCGTTCGGGCGAGACCGCCTGGTCCACGGCCAACGAAGAAAACATCTCCCTCACCGGCGAGCGCGAAGTTGGTGCCGAAGCTATCGGAGAAGTCATCGGTGTGACCGAAGACGTTCGTCATCGCGCCGGTCAGTCCGATCGCGGCGTTCATCGCGATGCCGAGTTCGGTCTGCTCAAGAGTCTCGGTCACATCGCCATCATGCTGCGCCAGTGTGGTCTCTTCGATCTCCGAGTCCTCCGCTCCCATCTGCCCTTCCTCGCCGCTGGCAGGGGCACCCGCGGCGTCGGTGACCAACTCTGGATCGTCGAGTTCAACCTCGTCGATCGCGTCCGGTGGCTCTGCCACGAGGATCGAGACGATCGCAGAGTCGATGCTGAACTCTGGTCCGGTCACCGATGGATCGGCGAGTAGGAACGCAGCGACAAGGAAAGCGGCGTGCGCGGCGGCGGATCCTGTGAGAGCGGAGAGCACGTTGTAGTCGGCCAGGTATCCGCCGCGGAAGCTGGCTTCGTCCATGTCGACCCACTGAAAGAACACAGCGAGGTCACCGGCGCGCAGGATGCCGCTCTCGCCAGGCCGCAGCGTTACGTCGACCGGGCCGGTGTGCTGAGTGAGACCCTGGGTTTCACGCACCGTGAACGTAGCTTGCCGGTCCACGTAAATGGAGATGGTCTCCCCTTTGACCTCAGCGAGGATCTCGTCTCCGAGCAGCGGGGCGTTGAAGTGAGCGGCCGACGAGTCGCCGACGAGCAGCGCGCCGTCCGGGCAGATCCGCTCAGAGACGATGGTGCCACGCCATACCAGCGCAGCGCGAAGTGCGAGACTCATAGGTCTTCCCTCGTTGAATTCGGGTGCCCGTCCCAGCTGGGTGAATTCACCGAAAGCGGGTCAGGGACACATCGACTTGGTTGTTCCCACCGCATGTCGGCGGGGTACAGGAGAGACAGATCGAGAAACGTGAAGTTCCGTCTCCGGCAGAGAAATTCCGCGACACGAGCGAGATCAGGAAAAGATCCAAAAACTTCGCACGTGGCGGGAACTCTCTGAGACGCTGACTGTCTACCCCGTTGCTAGGACATCGAGGCGAGCCAATTTCGGCTTCTTCGGCCCACCCGAGCGAAGCACTTGACCCCGTAGAGGCCTCTGAATATGGTCCGCGGGTCCTGAACCCTGGCGCAGATACACCTACATCTGCACAGGCCGTCGAATGAGTATAAATGAGGAAGGCCCTTAGAGTAGCGCTGGTTTGGCACGGCACCGTGATGAAGGAACGAAAGTTCCGGAGCGGTGACGTGACGTTTGGCGGTCTCAAGAACAGTGATTTCCACGCTCCCGTTCCCAGTGATGGGGACCAGCACGTGTTGTTCAACACGTCGGGCGATTCCGGAACCTTAACCGTGCCTTCGGGCGCCTCTGCTGTTGTCACCAAGGGTGGCAAGGAAGAGAAGGTTGAGGGCGGACGCCCGGTGAGCATCGGCGCCGGCGACCACGGTGTCGTCACCGCTGGCGACGTCGCGTTCTACTTCCAATACGTCGACGACAACGCTGCCCTCGCGGGCGGCGGTGGACTCGCCGGGATCGATTTCAACATCGCTTCGACCACGCTCTTCGCGGCGGTCGCACACGTTGTCTTCCTGATCGCGGCGTTCCTGTTCGCTGACCTCTCGATGAACGCCGGAACGATCGAAATTCCGGACCGCTTCGTCTCCATCATCGTTGATGAGCCCCCGGACGCCATCGAGGATATCGAGGAAGAGGAAGCGCTCGACGAGACGACCTCGAAGGCCGCTGGCGGCGAAGAGGGTAAGTTCGGTGAAGAAGAAGCTGAGGTCGAAGACTCCGTTCTTCCTGACCACGACGGCCCGATGGTCGACGAGCTTCAGAGCACCGAGCTCGGAATGGCAATGGAAGCTGCGATCGGTCTTACCGGCGCAATGACCAACGTCTTCGGCTCCACCGACAGCTTCTCCAACACCTTCGGTCAGGATTTCGCGACCGCAGGTGAAGGCGACGTCTTCGTTGTCGGTCGTGGTGTTGGCGGTCTTGGTGTTAGCGGCGGCGGACGAGGTGGCGGCGGCGACGGCTTCGGCCGCGTTGGCGGCGTCGGCTCCATCGATACCGGTGGCGGTCAGGGCCAGGGCGCTTCGCTTGGACGTCGTTCCGACCGAGCACCTCGAGCTTCGATGTCACGTGGTCGTCCCAACGTGAACGGCTTCCTCTCCCGTGAGCAGATTGAGCGAGTTGTTCGTCGGCACTCCCGCGGTATCCGTTACTGCTACGAGCGCGAGTTGCAGAACGATCCCGACCTCGGTGGCCGCGTCTCGGTCAACTGGACAATCGACCTCGACGGTCGCGTCTCCTCGGCATCCGTTCAGGAGAACTCGATGGGGAACCGCGACGTAGAGTCCTGTATCCTCCGTGAAGTCCGACGCATGCGCTTCGACCAGCCCGACGGCGGTATGGTTGTCGTCACCTATCCGTTCACCTTCCGCTCGGAAGAAGGCTAAACGCCAACGGACGAAACGAAGAAAGGCTGCCTACCCGGCAGCCTTTCTTCGTTTTTAACCAGAGAATTGCCCGGACTACGAAACAGTGTACGGAATCCCTGCTTCATCCAACAACGGGCGGAATCCACCTTTGTTGTCGAGGGCGCGCATCTCTTGGTAGCCACCGACCGGCGTCTCGCCGACGAAGATCTGAGGGACGGTCCGCATGCCAGACTTCTTCGAGAGATTGATCCGCCCTTCGGGATCATTCGTCACGTCGATTGATTCGTAGGAGATATCCATTCCCTTCAGCCAACGTTTCGCGGCGTCGCAGTAGGGGCAGTAGTTCGTTACGTAGACAGTGACTTGGCTCATTGTACTCTTTGGGGGAGCAGGGGAGTTGAAATTGAGTCGTCGGAGTGGTTTCGATGCTGCGTGCCACAGAATGTTACAAACATGCTCGGCGCTGCGGCCGCTGTGGGTTTCGGCGGGTTCTTCGGCGCGATTGCGCGCTGGGGAACCGCGCTCGGCGCGACCGCGGTGATGGGCCCCGCGTTACCTTGGGGCACCCTGACAGCCAACCTCGTTGGCTGCTTTCTAATGGGACTTCTAAAAGCGTCGTTCGATCGCACCACGGGTCTGCCCCCTTCGGTCTCTCTCGGATTGCTGACCGGCTTCTTAGGCGCGTACACGACTTTTTCGACCTTCAGCTTGGACACTGTCAACGTCGCGCGCAACCTCGGTGCCCGCAGCGCCGCTGTCTACGCGGCCGTGAGCGTCATCGGCGGCATCGCCCTCTGCTTGCTCGGCGCCCGACTTGGCGGAGGGCTTCGATGAGCCAACTCATCGAGCTGAACGAAGCCGATGAGGAGCTCGAGCTCAGCTTTTCATTCGACCGCGCGCTCAAAGACTTCGTAAAGTCGCTGCCTCGCGCGCGCTTCGACTGGACCTCGAAGACCTGGCGCTTTCCTGTTGAGACCGCTGCCTCGATAGTCCCGGTGCTGGTCGCACGCGGGTTCGCAACCAGCGACAAAGTGAAGCCGCTGCTCGGCGAGGAGGCCGGACCGCCGACGACAAGTGTTCGCCAGCTCAATCAAGCGATTTCGAAGGCACTCAACCAGGGAATTCCAGGACCGATCTGGGTGGCAGGTGAACTCGCCAACTGGAATCGTAATGCCCATCGGCGGCATGCGTACTTCGAGTTGTTGGACACCAACGCAATCGGCCGAGCCGAGGCAATGATCGGTGCGGTCATGTTCGGGAGCGCGCGGGAGCGAATCGAGGCGCGGGCGGCGAGCAGTGGGATCGAGCTCGCTGACGGGCTCAGCGTTCGACTGCTTGTGCGAGTCGAGATGTACGAGGAGCGGGGCAAGATCCAGGTCATCGTCGAAGACATCGACGTCGCTTATTCTGCTGGAGAGCTCGCACTGAGGAAGGAGGAGGTCCTCCGAGCCCTGCGCGAAAAGGGCGTGGCGGAGCGCCAGCTCCAACGCGAGATGCCACTGCTTCCCCGTAGGATCGCGCTGCTGACCAGTGCGCAGAGTGACGCCTACCACGACTTCGTTCATACGCTGGAACGCGCTCCTTACGGATTCGAGATCGTGCCCTTCGACGTGCGCGTCCAAGGCGCGGACCTGGAAGAGACCGTCACCAACGCGTTGCGCGCGATCGAGAAGTCTAAGGACCGGTTTGATCTCGTCGTGATCACCCGCGGCGGTGGATCGCGAACAGAACTCGCGTCGTGGGATAGCCTGCGCGTCGCTTACGCCGTCTGCGCGTCACGAACGAAGGTCGTCGTGGCAATTGGGCACCAGCAAGACCGCTCCGTGCTCGACGAAGTAGCGACGTCCTTCAAGACACCGACAGAGGCCGCGGAGCGGATCGTCGAACGATGGGCGCAGGCCGAGGCCTGCGTTGATGCGCTCTCCGAGCGACTCGCTCGTCAGGTCGGCGCGCGAGTGGGGCTGGAGCGCGAACGGGTCGAGAACCGCGTTTTGCGCCTCTCCGCC
>JBLHWZ010000181.1:0-11312 GCA_047629415.1 Bradymonadia bacterium
ACACGATGATGGGCCTGGCGCTGGGCACCACCGTACATGGAGTCCAGCTGGATCCCACGCCGCGCGCGGGCGGCGCTGTCCCGACGAGCACCGACGATTCACCGGCTGGGGACACTTCGTTTGGCATCCGCTCTCCCATTCTTGGACTGAGCCCAGGAGGGCCCGTCAGTACAAGAACGATCGTGGGGGCGCCGAACGAGATTGGTGTGCCCAACGCGACGAGAATCCGGGTTGCTGAAGTCTCCCTTGATCCCCGCGGAATTCAGTCGACCCCGATTTTGGGCGAACTCGAGGACTCTTGGGTGGAGGACGCGTTTGGTGGGATCGCACCCAAGCAAGCGAGCTCTGTCCGAGCGAGCTCTGTCCAAGCGAGCTCTGTCGAAGCGAGCCCTGTCCAAGTGAGCTCTGTCCAAGTGAGCCCTGTCCAAGCGAGCCCTGTCAAAGCGAGCTCTGTCGAAGCGAGCCCTGACCAAGCGGGGCCGCTTCCTGACCTTGTTCAGCCGGAGGTCCCCGTTGCTCCGGGCTTCGGGATTTTGCGCAAGAAGCGCGCGAGGCGGTCGGTGCAACGGAACGCCAGAAAGCCGGTGGCTTCAGCGGGTTCGTACGAGAATCAGCGCGCAGAGCCAGAACGAGTTGTAGTGTCATCGGATCTCAGAAGCGATTCGAGTCCCGCATTGCGGATTGCGTCGCTTGCCCCGGTCTCAGACGCCGCCTACGCGACAACTCAGGCGATGCCGGCGCTCTCTTCGCGTCCGGCGGGGCCGGCGTCCGGGACCGTGAAACTCGATTTTCGTGAGTTCGCCCGTGACGACGGCGCCCCCTCGCCAAAGCCCCGGAATCGGCTTAGCCCGATCTCGGTGAAAGCCGTCAATCCGGCGGATCGCCTGAAGCCGCTTCCAGTGAGCGACGGGCTTCCACGGCCCAACGTGTTTACGCCGGACGCTGGCTCCCCCGCAGTTGGCGGGACAATGGTGTTCATGCCCGCAGCGATGGCAGGTGCTGAGTCGATTCCCTCGAAGTCTAGAGCCGATCGTGCCGACACGGCAGTTGAAGGCGCCTCAGATCCATCGGAGCCCATGTACACCGCGGATGGCGGCACTTTTGAGCCTCTAAATTCGCCGTACATGGTCGACCGGAGCGTGCTGGAGCCGCCTGCACGCAGACCAGCGCTCGATCGCACAATGGCATTTTCGCCGTCCGTCGATCTAGAAGGTGTCGCAACGCGCGGGATCACGCCCCCGACGGGCGAAGAGACCCTCCAGCTAGATGCCAGCGCTGCCCATGACTTTCTCGCCTCCGCGATGGCAGGCGTGAATCCGCTCGCCGCGGACCCGGCGCAAGTCGAAATCGATCGGTCTCGTTCGACGTCGGCCTCTAACTCAGCTGATGCACGACCCGATCGCGTTCGTCCGCCGTCTCGGCCGATGACGGAGAGTGACGATTTGTTCTCTGTCGCGGCGAATTCCGGGATGATCACGGCGGGAGACCGGCTGCCGGCGAGTTCGAGCGGTGAGCGCCGAGCAACCCCGCCCCACATTTCTGACGCACGAAGAACCCCGCCCGGGGCCGGACGACAGATTGCGATTGTGGTCAGCGTCATCCTGCTGCTCGCCGCACTTTCGGTGCTCGGACTACTGATCTACCAGGAGTTCACTGGCGGACCGACTGAGGCTCCCGCGCCTACTCGTGAAGTGTCCGGCTAGCCGGTTCGAGAGACGCTCAGCTCATCCATCAGCGACCGTACGGCCGCTCCAGCGCTTCCGGCGGCCCATGCTGCACTTTGGTGAGCGGGGGAGGCGGCGTCGCCACACGCGTAGACTCTCCGAGCGGAGGTCCGGAATAGGTCGTCGACCACGATGTACCCTGCGGTACTCGTTGCTACCCCGACTGGTGCCACCGGTTCCACGCCAATTCGCACGAAGAGCCCAGATGCGGGAAGTTCTTCTCCGGAAGCGAGAGTAACAGCCTCCAGCGAGTCTCCTCCACGGAGGCCGACAACTTCCGACTGGTGGATTCGAATTCTCTCATGAGCTCGAACGGCTTCCACGAAGCGAGTCTGGCCCCGGAACGCCTGTCTGCGATGCACGAGGTGCACGAGGGGCGAAACATCGGCAAGAAGCAGGCTCCCCTCGAGGGCGGCATCCCCGCCACCGACTACGCAGACCTCTTGCCCCGCGTAACGGGGCAGGTTGCGAGTCACGGAGATCTCGACGCCGCGTCCTCGATAACCGGATTCGCTTGGTAGCCCGAGAAGGCGAGGGCGGGTGCCCAACGCGATGATCACCGCCTGATGCTGGATCTGTACCCCTGCGTACTCGCAGAGAACACCGGCAGCGTTTGGCTGGACCGAGCCTAGCGCCGTTCCAAACCGGGGTTTGACGAAAACGTGCTCCAGCGACGTTCTGATGGCCTCGACCAGAGCCGGCCCGTTCTCGGCGACAACCCCAGGATAGTTTCGAATCGGATTGCCCACGCGCTTCAGCGTTCCGCCGACTGAGTCCGACGAGTCGATCCAAACATATTGGATCCCGAGATCCGTAAGCCACATGGCGGCCGAACAGCCGGCCGGGCCAGCGCCGGCGATAAGTACGGTCACTTGGAGAGCTGTAGGGCGAGCGGTCTGCCCGCACTTCCCCTCAGAGTTCCGCGTGAGGCGATCGCCACGGTTTCCGTGTGTGCAGGTGTTCCGGTGAGCTCCATGCACATCTGTCGGGCCTGGCACACGACGAGGATTCCTTTCGGACTGAGCTGCTCGAAGAGCGCGTCCGCGATCTGGGCGACCAAACGCTCCTGGAGTTGCGGGCGGCGTGCCAGGGCCTGCGCCAGTCGGTTGAGACCGCCGAACCCCACCAGTTTTTTGTCGGGCTCAAAGGCGATCGAGATCGTGCCGAAGAATGGGGTGATGTGGTGAGCGCAGAGCGAGTGGAACGCGATATCCCGGACGATAACCAGGTCGTCGCTCCCGGCTTCCGTTGGGATGGGATGCAAGATTGGAACTGGGGTATCCGGCACGAACCAGTCCTTCAAAAGCTCAGAGAAGCGGCGTGGAGTGCCGGCCGTCTCGGCATCCGCGCTCAAGTCGATCCCGAGCGAGAGCAGGTAGTCAGTGAAAAGCTGGTCCGAGTCGGTCATGGTCAGGAGTCCAGGAGTCCAGGGATGAGTGGACGTGAGCCGCTCGGCATTGGCACCTTTAGATGCTCGAAAGCGCGGCGAGTTGCGACGCGACCTCTCGGAGTGCGTTGGACGAAGCCTTCCTGGATCATGAACGGCTCGAGGACGTCCTCAATCGTGTGGCTGGATTCGCCCATCGCAGCGCCGATGGTGTCGAGCCCAACGGGTCCTCCTCCAAACTTGCAGATCAGCACATCAAGATAGCGGCGGTCCATGCGATCGAATCCAAGCTCGTCGATATCGAGATGATCGAGCGCGTGTGCTGCGAGTCTCCGATCGATGACCTCCAGCTCTTCGACGTCTGCATAGTCTCTAACACGCCGTAGGATCCGGTTCGCGACGCGTGGGGTCCCGCGGCTCCGGCGGGCCATCTCTGCGGCAGCGTCTTCATCGACAATTAGCTTCAGCAGTCCGGCCGAGCGAAGGATGATTCGGGAGAGATCCTGAGCGGTATAGAATTCCAGGTTCTCGATGATCCCGAAGCGTCCGCGCAGTGGTGAGGTCAGGAGTCCCGTTCGGGTGGTTGCTCCGACCAGGGTAAAACGAGGCAGCGTCAGCTGCAGACTGCGCGCGTGAGGCCCGTCCCCGATCATCACGTCGATGTGATAGTCCTCCATCGCGGGATACAGGTTCTCCTCAATCACCGCAGAGAGGCGGTGGATCTCATCGATGAAGAGCACGTCCCCTTCCTCGATCGATGTCAGAATTCCTGCGAGGTCTCCCTTCTTCTCGACAGCAGGCCCGCTTGTGGTCTGCATGTTGACACCCATCTCTTCGGCGAGAATGGCGGCCATCGTGGTTTTGCCAAGTCCTGGCGGGCCGCTAAGGAGCACGTGGTCGAGGGACTCGCCGCGCATTCGTGCCGCTCGAACAGCGATGCGTAATCGCTCCTTCGTGGCTGTCTGCCCTACGTAGTCGTCGAACGACGTCGGACGCAGCGCCGGCTCAAGGCGAGGCTCTTCCTCGAGAGACTCTCCGGAAATATCGCGCGGGTCGGTCATGCAGGCTCTTCCTAAGCTCGACTGGTCTCAGTCGTTCCGTTTGTCCCCGAACGAGGGCAAAGGGTAAACATCTGTTCAGGAGCGTACCAGTCCGAGAGCCTCTTTGAGAAGCTCTTCCAAGCTCGCACCTTGCTTTGCTTTCGGGGCCAAGGACTCAGTGAGCTTCTCTGCCTGCTTCGACGTATAACCTAGGTCTGCCAGGGCGAGGCGCAGGTCGTCGAGCATCTGAGACTTCCCGCCCAGCGCGGGAGAACCTTCGATATCGATGCCCATGAGCTTCTCACCAAGTTCCAGAATCACTCGTTGCGCGGTCTTCTTCCCGACGCCGGAGACTCGGCAGAGGCGGGTGAGGTCCCCGTCGACGACGATCGAGCGGAGTTCGTCCGCTGGATAGAGGCTGAGTGCGCTCAGAGCTGTCTTGGGGCCAACTCCGGACACCGATAGCAACTGGAGGAAAACGCTACGTTCTCCGTCATTCAGAAAGCCGAAGAGTTGGATAGCGTCCTCGCGAACGTTCGTATGGACCGATAGCTGACAGTCCTCACCGACCGACGGCATCCGCTCCAGTGTGCGGAGCGATACGAGGAGTCGGTAACCCACCCCGTTCACGTCGAGTACGACTGAGTCTATGCCTTTGGTCCGAACCACGCCGTTGAGCCATGCAATCATCGAAATTTCTTTGGTAGGTCGGTAGGTCGATTGAGATGGCAGATCGCGATCGCGAGGGCGTCGGACTCATCAAGGGAGGCGGGTTCGTAGCGCTGCAGCATCATGCTGACCATGCGTTTCACCTGCACCTTCTCGGCTCGACCGGTGCCGGTCAGTGCCTTCTTGATTTCGGTCGGCGCGTACTCGGCGATTGGGATCTTCGTCTGCTGGAGCGCAACTATCGCGACGCCGCGCGCGTGGCCAAGCACCAGCGCCGATTGCGCATTGCGCTGGAAGAACACTCCTTCGATGGCTCCCTCGGTTGGTTGGTGGTCCTTACAGACTTGGCACAGCTCGGAGAAGATCAGCGCGAGCCGCTCGGGCAGCGGCTTGCGCCCGCACTTTACGACGCCGGATGCCACGCGAATCATCTGGTTCCCACTCTTTCGAACGAGTCCGTAGCCAAGATTCACGCTTCCCGGATCGATACCAATGATAAGTCGGTCGGACACAGCTCTCATAATTGATGATGCGCGCGGAGCAGCGTGCGTGCCCGCACGCGACGCCAGCGGCTGTCTAGCATGACGCGACCCATCCGCAAGGTGCGGCGGTGTAAGACGCAATGTTTGCGATTCGGTCTTGCAAATCTCGGCAAGATTTGCGGGGCGAGGTAACAGTATGCGCCCGGTGGGGTTGAAGCCGCGCACATTTCTGAGACACGGAAGCAAGACAGATGTGTCGCGTTTTGTGTCACGCCTTGCCGACGAACGAGGCTGAACCTACGTTCATGAGGCTCGCATTGACTGATTATAGCTAGGCTTCCGTGTTGATCTGAATCGAATTGCCAAATTGGCACGAGCATTGCTCTAGCTTCACAGAGCGTTCGACACCTCACGTCGTTCGCCCCGTTCGCGACTCCAGCAAGATCGATATGGCACAAACGACTGCTCGCTCGAACAAAGCAAAGACCACCTCCGACCAGATCGTAGTGGATCCGACGTACGCCGACCAAACCCTGGATCCGGTGAAGATGTATCTTCAGCGTATTGGGTCGGTCTCCCTGCTTTCCAGGGAAGACGAGGTCGAGATTGCGAAGCGCATCGAGAAGGGCCGCGACGAACTCTTCGGCTCGCTTTTTAGCTCTCCTGCTGGCCTTTGGTGTCTCATCGACATCGAGCGCCGCGTGGAAGAAGGGATGGCTCGTGCCAAGTTCTTTCTCCCACCGTCTGATATACCCGCTGACCTCGACGGTGAGGTTCTCTTCCGAAATCTCCAGTTGCGCACTGCGATATTGCGCGAACGATACGACGAACTCGTCGTTGCTATCACTGCGGAACAAGGGGTGGACGAGGCGGCCCAAGCAGCGCGAGATGCGGCTGCAACTCACGAACTCGATCCTGCCGTAATCCTGGAGTTCTCTCAATCCCTCCGGGACGCTCTTGAGACAATGCGCAGGTGCCAACGCCGCATCGCGGAGTGCGAGAGGCAGTTCGGACGTCCAGCCGACGAAATTGAGTCGATGCTGGCAGAGATGCGCGCCTCAAGCTCGGACATCGACGACCATCGGTTCTTGGAATTCGAGAACCGTTTCGTCAGCGCCCGCAACATGCTGACGACGCTGCAAGAGCGGTATGCGATGGATGCTGAGCAGCTTCAGGCGCTCGTTTCCCGCATGAATGCTGGTGAGCAACTTGCCGAGCGCGCGAAAACTGAGATGATCCAGGCGAACCTCCGCCTCGTCGTCTCGATCGCGAAGAAATATGTGAACCGCGGGATGCACTTCTTGGACCTCGTCCAAGAAGGGAACATCGGGTTGATGAGAGCCGTCGAGAAATTTGAGTACCAACGTGGACACAAGTTCTCAACCTACGCGACGTGGTGGATTCGGCAGGCGATTACCCGCGCCATCGCAGACCAAGCCCGGACAATCCGAATCCCTGTGCACTTGATCGAGACCATCAACCGCATCATTCGCACCAAGCGGTATCTTGAGCAGGAAGGGGGTGAGGAGCCCACGCCGGAAGAGGTGGCAGACAAGCTCGACATGAGCGTCGAACAGGTTCGCAAGGCTCTTAAGATCTCGAGGTCTCCGATCAGTTTGGAGACGCCCGTTGGCGAGGATGATTCCCAACTCGCCGACTTCATTCCCGACGAGAATGCCGAGTCCCCGGTGGACAAGGCGACAGAGACCGAACTGAGCCGGCACACGAAGAGACTGCTGTCGACCCTGAGCCCACGCGAAGAGAAAATCCTCCGAATGCGCTTCGGCATTGGCGAGAAGAGCGACCATACGCTCGAGGAAGTCGGAAAGGACTTCTCTCTGACGCGTGAGCGAATCCGTCAGATTGAAGCTAAGGCCCTTTCGAAGCTCCGCGCGCCAGCAAAGTGTGACGCTCTCCGGGCGTTTCTCGACTCCTAAGGGCAATTCACTCGGATTCACGGCGCTTGCTCGAAGAGGGCACGCGCCGTGCTTCGTTTTTGTCGGATAAAAGATCCATCAATCTGTGAATAGACGTGACTGAGTCGCGTCATACGCGGACCACTCTGCTTGATCCGGTCCGTTGGATCATGCCCTCGGAGGTTATCCAATGAACATTCGCTCTCTCCTGACTCTTCTCGCCTGTACCACGTTCGCGTCGGTGCTTTCTGGCTGCTTCTTCGTCGACGACGATAGCTGCGCCTACGTGGAAACGACCTGCTGGGACGTCTGCGACACGTACTGCGATCCCTGGGGTTGTTGGGACGAATGCTACACTGATTGCGAGGACACCTGCATCGCGGTCGCACCGACGGTCGCTTACGTCCCCGTGCTCGATGACCGTGAATGCGTCAGAGATACAGACTGCGCCAGCGCATACTACTGCGGCGCTGGCGACAGATGTGTCGCCGCTGAGACCCCCGCCAGCCCTTCGGGCCTCTGCGATCCGTGCCTTGGTCACTCAGATTGCGGCTCCGGCGCGCTGTGCCTCGACCTCGACGAGCAATCAGATACGGGCTTCTGCGGCCGTGGCTGCGAAGCGGACCGTGACTGCCCAGGCGGCTTTCAGTGCCTTCCAGCAGGTGGCAACAATCAGTGCGTACCCGAAGGCCGCACCTGTGACGATCGAGTGTCGGTCGCGACATGTGACCGTAACTCAGACTGCGCCAGCGGCGAGGTCTGCAGCGACGGAAGCTGCGTAGAGGAGGTCACCGCTGAGTGTGCGACCGATCGCGATTGCTCGGCCCCCGACCTCTGCGTCGATGGTACCTGCACCGCCCTCGGAAGCTGCAACAGCGACCGCGATTGCCCCGAGGGCGAACTCTGCGCCGATGGAATGTGCGAGGCAGGGTCGACTGCCGAGTGTGCGTCGGATCGTGATTGCGCCGAAGGTGAGGCCTGTGCTGACGGGTCGTGCGAAGACCTCGGCTGCGCCTCGGACCGCGATTGCACCGAGACGGAAGTATGCGTCGACTCTGAGTGTGTCGAGCCGGCCCCCCGTGACGCCTGCACCTTCTCGTCGGACTGTGAGGGCGGTGGCCTCTGCATTGATGGCTTCTGCCGAGCGAGCTGCGCTGAGGATGTCTCATGTGCCGCCGACGAAGTCTGCCGCGGTGGTATCTGCGCTCCTCGCCCGGAGCCCGAGTGCCGCACTGGCGAGGACTGCGGTGGCGACGAGTTTCTCTGCGTAGATGGACAATGCCGCGACCGCTGCGCCGACGACGCTGAATGTGGATTTGGCTACCTCTGCCGCGGTGGCTACTGCGACGACGACCCGGCGGTTGAGTGCCGCGAGGACCTCGAGTGCGGGGCTGACCAACGCTGTGTTGAGGGTGCTTGCTTCTTCACTTGCCGCGCTAGCTGCAACTGCCCTGAGGGTCTCACGTGCGACGATGGCACTGGAATCTGCGAGATGCGCGCGACGCCCGACTTTTGCGAGAACGACTGCGACTGCCCGAGCGGAATGGCATGTGAAAGCGGAGTTTGTAGCCCGTAAACGGGACCCCCCAAACGAAGTCAGTCCAGCCCCTAGGTGGGCTGACTTCGTTTTTGCTGTCGCACTCTGCCGACGTTCTGTCCTGCTGGACTTTGGGCTCTACGATCCCGGTTCGGCCCGTTCTCAGGAGATGAGATCGCGCTCTGCCGACGTTCTGTCCTGCCGGACTTTGGGCTCCACGATCCCGGCTCGTCTCGTTCTCAGTAGACGACGGGGAAGATCTGCTGGCGTTACTGAGTACCCCCGCTTCAGCGAGTCTTCGCTCTGGGCGGAGCCTCAACGATTTGGGCTTTGGGTGACGTCAGGTAAGGTTGGCCGATGCGTTTGAGGTCGCACCTCCGTAGCTGCGGCTGATCGGCGATGAAGCGACTGGGCGGCCAGCGAGAACCTCTCCGCATCGACCGTCTATTCAGCCCCGCTCCAGTGCGTCTCACCCCAGTCGGCCAGCACGGCAGATTGGGAAGCGTACGTCGCAGCGGTGACGGCGAGCGCCATCGCGACGAGTACGGCCACGAAGACTACGTCGATCGTCGTATGTCCGGGGCGGTCATCCCGAACAACGATGGCGGTCCGACGAACAGCTTCTGGGCTTGGTCGGGACCTCAAACGGGTGGGGCGAGTAATCTCAGGCGCATCGGATTCTTCTGCTCGTGGAGCGATCGGAAAGTACGCGTCCTCCGGTGGTCCGTAGAGAACGTACGCGGCCCAGGGTGTGGCCCCTTCGCCGACCGTCCGATCGAGCTCGCACCGGGCGAGGCGAGCAGCCTCACCGATCGAGGTCCCACTTAGGAGGTGCTGATAGAACTCCTCCGCAAAGAGGCGGCCTAAACGGTCCGGTAGGTCGAAGAGCGGTCCAACCACGTGACTTACACCGCCAGCCAGCCAAGCCTCCAGCATAGAACCGGAAAAGTCCGCCGCCTCAGCGCCTCCGCAGCCGTTTGCGAAGATCAGCGCCGGCAGCGGCGCACCGCCACTTAGTCGTTCAACCGCCTCACGACCAAACTTTGACTCGGCCATCCGCCAGCCGTCTGCGTCTATGTGTCCGGCGTAGTGGATGATGTCGTGGCTTTTCGCCTGCCGGCGCAGGAGCGCGGCATCCACGTCGCCTCCGCGGAAGGTGACCCGTGACTTCTCATCCTGTCCGAAGCGAGCGCGGAGGGTCATTCCTTCGTCGTAGGATTCGTGGAGTTCGCCGTCTGGGTCCGCGATCACGAGGACCCGCTTGCTTCGGCCGATGATTGACCGGCTTGGCTCGGCGTCGCAGTCGAGCTGCACGACTCGCCCCATGGCCCATGAGAGACCCAGATATGACTTTCCTGTGTGCAACAGCTCCCAAGGTAGGCCGAGTAGTTCCGGTGGGAGGCTGAGCGTGAGGAACCCCGCCCCGTCTCGAAGCCAGCGCTTTGCCTCAAGGGGGATGAGTTCGTCAAAGAGAAATCCGCAGAGCGATCGGACCTCATACATCACTGCCGAGGCGACTTCTCCGCTCTCCGCTGAGTGTTGCATATGAGAGCGGATTCGAGCTTTAGCTGAGTCAACGGCGACCCAATCTGGCTGGAAGCAACCGATGGGCCGAAGCTCTCTCACAGAGTCTGCTCGGGCTCCTAGCACCTGCAGAGTCTCACCGAAGAGGATGTATGCGAGGGTGAGGGTCGTCACGTGGGTTCGATCTCGAGCCGAGCGGTCGCGAGAACCACGTTGGCTTGTGTAACGTCGATCCTCAGGTCGCACTTTCTCAGGTTGGACAACAGCGCGCTGCCTTCGTCGAACTCCGTGTCGGCGATCAGTCTGCCGGCGCGGTACACTCGCGCGCAGAGGTTCTCAGCCTCCTTGAGCCACCGCACGACCAGCGAGAGCCGGTTCGGATCTGGTTCGGGAATTAGGCCGATCTCCAGGGTTGCTCCATCGGCCGCGTCTCGGAGAGAGACGGCTGTGTTTTGGCGACCTGCCCGCATCATGTTCGCGGATTGGATACGAGTGGCGCCCGAACACCCCGTGATTTCCAATTCTCCGCGCTCACCAGACCGTAGCCTGGCGAAGAGGACGGTCTTCGGTGTCTCCAGCTTCGGGAAAGGTCCTGAAGGGAACGGTTCAAGGTCCAGCAGATGCGCCAGGGCTTCGATGGACCCCGTGCAGTCTTCACAGGCGATAGCGTGGCCCAGCGCTAAAGGAGCAGGGCGGCCGTCTAGGATGAGCGCTAGTTCCTCGCTGTCCAGGTGACCCGAGCGCGTTCCGAAGCCCGCGAGCAGTTGCTCGGCCGAGGCCGGGTCAGCGATGGTTCGTTCGAAGAGTCTTGCGGTCAGTGTGTTCATCGCGGGATTTCAGGGGGCATCCCTGTTGACGCCGCAGGGCAGGTTTCCTGACGGATTGCCGCTATCATGCTGTGCGGTGCTCGAACCAACCATCCTCCTCAGCCAGGCGAATCAGCTTCTTCCTAATCCGATTCTTGCGGGCGTAGAGCGAGCCGACGGTCGCTGCGGACTCGGCTGCGATTTCCTCGAAGGACCGTTCCTGAATG
>JBLHWZ010000182.1:0-11297 GCA_047629415.1 Bradymonadia bacterium
CTGCTCAGCGGCAGGTAACCGAAGGCCCTCCAGTGGATGACTGCTCGGTTTCCTCTTGGTTGGAGCGACCACGATTCGACGACGACGCTAAGGGCACCCCTCAGCGAGATCGAATGAGCTACGGCGCCCAACACACTCAAACTGGGCGCCGGCAGTCGTTCTGGCGCGCGCCCAGATCCCAGGATTCCAGACCCTGTGACCGCGCGGCCATCGCAAGTTTGCCCTCTATGAACATGACGCAACAACATCAGCATCAGCAACCGACCGAGGGGTTGAGATAGGAACGTCGGTGCCTCACCTTGAGCCCTGGCTCAAGGTGAGGATTTTTGTTTTTGCCCCCAATCATAGGATCGCGTCTAACCGGCAAGACACCGGCTTTAGGCGTAGCAACCAAACACGATGGCGCGACCGTCCACACATTCATGTCCGGCAAGCCGTCTAGGCTCGGGGAATCAGCGACGACCAGATTGAGCGTTCAGCCCAGACCAAAAAAGCGACCGGTTTTGCCTTTCAATCGACCCGTCACAGTCGAGGGCACCACGCGCCTGAGCTTTCCGTCGACCAAGGTCGTATCACCAACCGCGGAGAGTGTGTGTACCCCGTCGGGCCGATCCTTGAAGGGATGCACTTGCCGCACCCCTGTCTCCCGAAAGTCTCGCGTGGTCAGCAGATCGATTCGATTGATCTCCACGCTCCCACCGTATCCGGTCGTGCCGACCTGTGTGGGCCGGTAGAGTGACCCTTCGAAGCGAAACGGGGTACCTCCCGGTCGGGTCGCCCGAATGTCGGTCTTGACGGGGTTGAGCCGATGAGGAGTCCATGGCCCGAGCGGGCTGATCTCCGAGAACCAAATATGGAGCACATCGACGTGTTTGATTCGAGCGTCGGTCGCGAACAGCCACCACTTCCCGTCGTGCTCCAGCACAGTGCTGTCCAGCGCTGGAAAGTCGAGCATCAGCTTCGGCTCGATCGCCTCCTGCTCGTGCTCGTCCAGCACGTACGACATCGTGAGTCCGGCATCGCCGCTCTCCGGCACCACATACCGTCGGCTCGCATGCTCGATCAGATAGGGGTACGAGAGATGGCTCTCAAGAGTCAGCACGTTCTCCTGCGGTCCCCATCCGCCAAAAGAGTAGGTGCGCGTCGCGAGTGTCCCGAGGCCGTGCGCGAAGTCGAACCGTTCGTAATAGAGGCGAACTCCGCGGCCCTCTGGCACACCAAATGGATCGCCGCAGAAGATCTCGGCGCCGTCGCTGGGACTCCAGATGACTTCGGGCCGGAAGTTCGGCTCGAGAAAACGGTGAATTGGCGCGTCGACTACGCCGATGCTCCAATGGTCAGACCGAAAGATCTCGTCTCCCTGAATCGAAGTGAAGCCATGCGCGGAACGAGCGCGAAGGCGAGCGCGGTCGGCTGCCGTAAGCTCGATCTGTCGAGGAACCGAACGCGGTAGCACGGTCTCAGTGGCATCAATTCGGCGGAGCGCGGCGGTGTGTAAGAGGCTGAGCCCCGCGTCCCACAAGCGGCCGACCATCCGCGACGGCGAGTAAGGATCCGTCCGAAGCCACGCCTCCGCCAGCGTGACGCATTTCGTGCCGCGTCGAGCGCAAAGCTGGATACCAGCGAGCGGGACCCGGTCGGCGATCTCCAATGCGCCGAATGCCGACCCTCCAGGCACGCCGCTGTGAACAGCCTCCAACCACCACTGCTCACCGCTCGTCTCTGCGGGGAGCCCACCAACGTAAATGTGTACGTCCGAGTCCTGGCCGCGGCCGGCCGGTACCACGCCGTCGATACCCTCCAGAATAGCAACCACACGATCCGCCGCAGCCCGGAAGTGGCGGCCCGGATGAACCGCGATACGCAACGGGCCGATCATCTTGCGGTATCCCAGGTCACGGCCCGGTTTCCGATGAGGAATTTCGCGGAGCCGACTAAGGCCGCTATGTTCACATGCATAAAGTAGAACGGGATGTGTACGAGAGGGATCTTCCAGTCCCGAGCGATCGAGAACTTTCCTATCATTGCGCAAGCATAAATCCCAAGGTGTCCGACGGCCAACGCAGCGTACGCAGGATGAGCGGTGCCATCCGCGAGAATGGCGACGTGCAGCACAAGCGCCACCGCGAGGAACCACGGAACCGCGTATCGAAGCACTTTGTGCGAGACCAACTGGAGCGCGAACCAGCCGTAGCGGAGCGGATTCCAAAAACGTCGGTTTTTCCAGAGCGCGTTCACCGCTCGGATGACGACGCGGACGCGCATTCTGAAATCGGCCGCCTCGTCTTCGTTGGTGGCTTCGCTCGAGACCGCGCCTCGCGCGTAGGCGGTAAAGTAGCCCTGTTCAAAGACCTGCCACGACATCGTAAAGTCGTCGTCCAGCTCGGGATGAATGGGCCGATGTGCGGCCGCGCGCGCTGCGTAGAGCGCACCGGAACACCCGATGAGTGAGCAGACCTTCGCCTCCAGAGACTTCAGCTTCTTCTCGTAGCGCCAGTAGGCGCTGGTGCCCTTGCCGACGGCGCTACCGTCCTCGGACACGTACTCAAGTTCTGCTCCGACGCAGCCAACCTTGGGATCAGCGAACGGCGCAACCAGTGCCTCCAGTGTTCCAGGCGCGAGGTGGGTCGTCGCGTCCGTCATCACCAAGACCTCGCCCGTGGCGACCGCGGCAGCGGCGTTCAGCGCGCAGGTTTTTCCGCCACGTGGCAGATCGAGCAATCGCACCCGCTGATCGGTGATCGCTGAGACGATCTCGTTCGTGCGATCGCTGGAGCCGTCCGAGGCGACGATCACCTCGATGGATGCTTGGTATCCGGCCTCCAAGAGGTTCTGAACTTTGGCCGCGATCACAGCCTCTTCATTATAGGCGGCTACCAAGACAGAGACGCTCGGTAGTGGTCCGCTCGAGGACGACTCGGACTCCCGCTTCGGGCCGAACCGGAGGCCCAATCGGTCCGCTAAAACCAGCAGCAGTGGATAGCCTACGTAGACATATCCCACGAGTCCGAGCGCCAGCCAGAACACGAACTGCAGAGCGATCGTCATTCGGCACCAGCGCTAATGACCGCGTCCAACTCGGGCGCGAGCAAGGCGGTGAAACGGTCGGCGGCTTCGTGACTAAGGTGCAACCCGTCTGGGCGGTCCTCATCGGACCAAGCGTCTCCTAGTCCTGGAGCGATCACGTGCCAGCCGTACTGCTCAATGATGGCGAGGTCTTCCCCCGAAAGTGCAGACTCTAGCGGCTCGGACGGCATCGCGATCACGAGTACGGAGGTGCTGTTGGAGACGGTGATCTCGGCGACGAGTTCAGTCCAGAGTGGGTCCGTAGAGACATCGTGGGTACCGTCCGTCGCCACACCAGCGGATCGCATCTCGTAGCGGAGTTCGTCGTATCGCGGCGCGATAGTGACCATGATCCGTTTCTGCACGCGGCCGCGGAATCCATAGAGCGCGCTCGCTTTGCCCAGGATCACGCCTAGTCTCTCTTCCAGCCGCTCTCCGCGTCGGAGGTCGCGAGGCATCTCCATCGCTTCGCGCTGCGCGTCGGCTGCCGCCTCGGATCGGTCGAAGAACGTGGGAAGATCGGACCAACTCACGAACGAGAACATGAGATCCTCGGTTCGCTGGTTCACGCGGGTCAGCGGGTGTGTATCGCCGACGGGGAGTACGACCCAAGTTGGCGCAGCCTGTTCCAGATAGAAATGGTTCTTCAACTCGTAGTACCAGTCGCGCATGACACTGCTGTCGGCTGGCTGGTGCGCGATCAGCACCTCCTCGCCGAGCGACTCCTGCAGAGACTCAGCGACGATGCCGTCGCCGGAAATCGAGTTGCCCAAGATGAGTACGGAGGTCCCCTCGAACTCGCGAATCGCCTGCGCGCGCTGTGGAGCGGCAGCTAGTGTGCGGGAGTTCGCGGAGAGGTTGGGCACAACCGTGCGGAAGCCGAACTCGGCTGCACCGAGCACCGCCACGACGAACGCGAGCGTTACGAGGACATCAACGCGCAACGCGCGCCGTTCCTCAGAACTGGAAGTAGATGAAGGCTGAGCCATCTGCTCGTGCGTGGACTATCCCGTAGAGAATGACGGCGGCCAGACTGGCCCGCCACACGTGGGGATTTGAAGAGACCCACTTCTCGCCGCGCAGGCCGCGCGAGAGCATGTGATGAATGATGATCGGGAGACTGAAGTAGGAGATCACTGCGACCATTGGCAGGGCGATGCTCCAATCGCTCCAGCTCGCCAGCACGCCGGACGCGTGCGTCAGGCCGAACACGCCAATCGTGAAGAGCTGTACCTGCTCCCAGCTCTCGGCTCGGAAGAGCATCCACCCGTAGAGCGTGAGTAGCGAGAACAAGACGACGGCTGCAAACTGCACCGCAGCGCCCTTCCCTTTGAGCCGCTTGTCGATGTCGAGCAGGCGGTAGACGCAGAGGATAAACCCATGCCAGAAGCCCCAGACCACGAAATTCCACGCGGCGCCGTGCCAGAGGCCGCCTAGGATCATGGTCAGCGCGAGGTTCCGATAGGTGAACCATTCGCTGCCACGGTTTCCGCCCAACGGGATGTAGAGATAGTCGCGCAGCCACTCGGAGAGCGAAATATGCCAGCGTCGCCAGAAGTCGCTGGGCGTCTTGGCGACATAGGGCTTGTTGAAGTTCACACAGAGATCAAACCCAAGCAGCTTCGCGGTCCCGCGGGCAATGTCCGAGTAGCCGCTGAAATCCGCGTAGATCTGAATCGCGAACGCGAAAGTACCAGCAAAAATCAGGGTCGCTGGCACAGCACCTGGGTCTTCCATGCCGAAGACGTAGTCGACCATTGGCGACATATTGTCCGCGATCGCGACTTTCTTCACCAGGCCGAAGACGATGAGGGTGATGCCGGAGCGCCACTTATTAACGTCAACCGTTCGCTCCACGTGAAACTGCGGCATCAGCCTTGAGGCACGCTCGATCGGCCCAGCAACGAGCTGCGGAAAGAACGTGACGTACGAAGCAAACGCGACGAAATCGCGCTCCGCGGGCTGGTCGCGACGATAGACATCGATCGAGTAGCCCAGAGTCTGGAACGTATAGAACGAGATGCCGACCGGCAGGATGATGTGCAGCATCGGCGGATTCGCCGCCAGTCCCAGCGCCTCTGAAAGGCCGACCGCCGATCCAATAAAAAAATTGAAGTACTTGAAGACAGCCAGGATCCCCAAGTTGACGATCGCCGAGACCAAGACCAAGCGCTTTCGCCGGGCGTCCGAGCCGTCGCCGGCGAGCTTGTCGACTAACCGGAGAACCACGGCATCGAGCGGCCCGAACATGCGTATGGGTTCGGGTTCCGCCGCAGCGTCCCCCTGCGCTCTCTTCTCATCCGCACGGCAGAGCGCGAGCCCAAGAAGGTAGTCCACCACCGTCGAGATGAGGATGAGGATGAGGAAACGCTCATCCCACCATCCATAGAAGACGTAGCTCGCCGCAAGAATCGCCAGGTTCTGCAGACGCACCGACTTGATCTGTCGATAGCCGACAAGAACGAGTGCGAAGAAGATGGGGAAGATGAACGCGTCGAAGCGCATTAATTGCTGGTGCGCTCGATGAAGATGCAAACGAGAGTGCTCACGCCTGCATTGTACGCTGAGAATACCGAATCACGAAATGACGAACGGCACCCCAGTGAGGCGCCGTTCGATCGATCGGTAGTAATCGGTTGAGGGCCCGTAGCCTGTCCGGCTAAGCGGTCGCGCGACGTCGCTGTCCAAATCCGGCAAGCGGCAGTCGGACCCGGCGTCGTGCGGGAGCTGGGTCGGCGATCATGTGCTCGATCCCAAGTCGCTCGAACTGAGCTCGGACATGGGTCGGAACGTCTCGGACGACCAGCGTGCGGCCGCAGGCGAGAAGCTGCGAGTAGACGCGCACGAGAACCGCGAGACCAGCGACGTCCACGTGGCTCGCGCCGCCAAGCGAGAGCTCGATACCGGCGACTCCTCTAAAGGACGATGCACCCAACTGCTCTGCGAAACGCAGCGCGTTTGAGCCATTTAACTCTTCTCGGATTATGTAGGATCGGAGACGCATGGGGCATTCACTCCTTGGCCACTTGGGCCAACACTGCGGGTCTACAACCGGACGCTTCCGTTGTCCTACATCGGCGTCGTTGACCCACATTTACTGCGTACTACTCACACTGCAAGCCAATTATTGGCGCACCGGACAAAAATACACATATCCCCACCTTTCCCACCTTGCCCTACATCTCACGACGTCTGCAAATTCTACACGCAACAATTTTTATTGTGTCCCGCATCTACCCACAAACACTACGTCAACTGCCATTCGATCGTGAGTGGCAAACCTTCTCGGCCATCGACCTGGTCCGCGACCGGAAAAAGATCCGTACAACCGCTACTACTGGGCGCCCTTACCTGTGAAAATCACGACCACTGTCAACAACACCACCTTTATCTCCATTCTAAGATAAGAGGACAGCCGATAACAGTGAGTGGCGTAGGCGAGGTCGTAGAGAAGCTTCGTCTTCACGGAGTCCAGGGACGAATCGTACGGGCAGCGGACCTGAGCCCACCCGGTGATTCCTGGCTTCAACGCGACCGAACGATCGTAATAGACTGGGATCTGGTCTTGTAGCTGCGACGTGAAGTGCGGACGCTCCGGGCGAGGGCCCACGATGCTCATCTCGCCCTTCAGAACGTTCCAAAACTGGGGAACCTCGTCGAGCCGGCTCTTGCGTAAAAACCGGCCAATGCTGGTGATCCGCGGGTCCCGAGCTCCGGCCCAGACAGGCCCGCTCGCAGACTCGGCGTCCACGACCATCGTGCGATACTTGTGCATCTTGAACGTCACTTCGCGCCCACTCTCGACACGAAGGACGCGCTCTTGGTGGTAGAACGCGGGCCCCTTGGAGGTCAGCCTCACGGCGAGCCCGACAAGCAAGAGAAGCGGCGCACCGAACACAAGTGCAGAGATCGACCCGATGACATCGATGATGCGCTTGGCAACACGCACGCTCTTGGGGAAATCAGCGGGCCTAGCGAACTCCATGATCTGTGAATCATCTGCTTCCCGCGATAGCTCCACAACAGCGTGACCCGACGTAGTCTGAGTCTCTCGTAGCTTGGGTCTGAGCCGATGATCGCCGGATATCGTCAATGCCGTTTGGGGAGCGATTGGGGGGTGCGGATGCCGCCGCGCAGATGCCGCGCATGCCCACAGAGAGGAACTTTGGATGACATGTCTATCGGATTATACGAAGTGTTTCATCGCTCCGAAAGATCGGTTCCGATCTATCGGCTCATATCGGGCAGTAGGGTGATCTCCGCCTTGCGGTCGATGTAGAACGCCCAGCCTTCGCCGTCGTCGGCCCAGGGGTTCGTCTCCTCTCCACGCGGGATCGCCTCAACCATGTGGTAGCCGCTTCCGAGCCGCATCGACATCGTCGTGCCGTACGCGACAAAGCCCCGGGTTTCGCCGTCGACGCGGACCTGCACAAACGCGTAGGACGGGTCCTCGTGCCGAATACTAAGCTTCGGAGCACACGCACTCAGCGCGAGAGCGGCGGCGGCAAAGAGCGGAATGATCAATCTGTTCATGCGAGACATGTCGAGTAGGGGACTGCTGAAGTGTAGTCTTATCGATTGTGGGCGCGGAGGCGAGTTTCAGGCGCAGATCCAGTTCGCACCAACGTTCTCGACTCGAACCACAGAAAGAGTCGCGGACTCGACGCAGAGAGCGAGCGGAACCTGCGTCTCCTGTCTCAGACGCCGAAAACTCCATCGTCCCGGCTCATCGGCGAGCAATTCAGGGGCGAACTCGATTCGAGGCGCATAGTCGATATCCTGAAACCAGAAGCCGTCTAGCGGGAGCGCGAGGCCCATTGAGCGTGCCTTGATATAAGACTCCTTCAGCGTCCAGTAAGCGAAGAAACGATCGGCCTTGTCGGCTCCTTCGCGGCTCTCCACATCCTGTGCTTCGGACGCCGCGAAGTACTCGCGAGCCAAGTCTAGCGTGTTCCCGCGCGTAACAATCCGTTCCACGTCGACGCCAACGTTGGCCTCGGAAATCGCGACCGCGGCGAGACCATCGGTGTGGGAAAGACTGAACGCGAGCGCGCTACCGAGCAAAAATGGGCGGCCGTACTCCCCAATCTCAAATCGCCAGCTACGCGGCGGACCGTCGAGATGGCGACTCAAGGCACACCGAACCAAGCCGTGCGAAAGCGCGAACGACCGTCGATGACGCGCAAAGCGGAACCTCGAGTAACGCGCGCATTCGACCTCGTCCAGCAAGGCCAACGACCGCTCTTCATCGGCGTCATCGGCGTCGGTCGGATCCAATACGTAGATTGTGACCTCACTCATCCGCGCCCCGTGAACCTGCGGACCCGCGAGTGATTCCAGACATCCGAGTAGGGGTCGTTCCGAAAGACGAAGGCCACGAAAACCACAGCGAAGAGCCCGACCGTGACCACGCCCGAGTAGAGCAGCCCGATGAACCCCTCCGCATCGAAAACGAAGCGGCAGAGACAGAGCCACCCCACGACGGGCACAATGCCAAGCAGCGGTTTGAGAACCGCGTAGGAAAGATAGCGCCCCACCGATACGCGCGTCTCTCGGCAGGCAAGCTGGAACACCAGCGCAGCAAAGATCACGTTGGGAATCGCTGTCCCGATCGCGGCCCCTACGATCCCGAAGGTCAAGACGAGCGGCACCGAGATGGCGACGTTCAGCAGGCCCATTCCGATATACGCGAGTGCGGGAACCCGAACGTCTCCGACCGCCATCAGGATCGGGATCGCGACGCCGCGCATCGGTAAAAAGAAGAGGAACGAGAAGATCAGGATCTGCAAGCTCGGACCTGACTCAACCTTGTACTCAGGAGTGATCCAGAACCCGAGGAACTCCGGCCCCATGAAGAGCAAATACATGCCCACCAGCAAGGCGAGCGCGGTCGAGACCTTCGACCACTGTAAGAACACCTTCTTAAGACCCTCCGAGTCACCGGCGGCCCGAAGACGGGCCGCTCGGGGCATCACCACGATCGCTACGGCGGCGAGAAACTCCGACGTGTAGAGCGCGATCTGGTTGGCGATATTGTAGAAGGCGACACTCTCGTAGGCGTCGAAGGTCGAGATGACGACGGCATCCGTGTTGAACGCCAGTCGGCTGCCGGCGGCGAGTACTAGTACCCACGCGCTGTAGTGAAACAGCTCGTTGACGGCCGTGTTGTCGCGCTCGCTCAGGCCTGGGCTCACGCCTTTGTAGCGCCGCATCGCGAAGAACGAGTTTCCAACGAACTCCACCAGCGTTCCCGCTGTCACTGCCGCCGCCATATACAGCAGATTTGCGTCTGCGCTGAGCAACCCGAAGATCAGAGCATTGGTCACCAAAACCCCGCCCAGCAGGATCGTGTTGCGAGCGACGAAGTCCTCGTGAGCCTCCATGATCGCACCAGGCAGGTGCGCCACGAAGCCGAGAGAAACTTTGATGACGACGATGAAGAACGCCACGGTCGCGACATCCTGCAGCACCGGGGGCACCGGGCGGCCAAGGAAGCGCCAGGCTATCCACATTCCGAGACCAGCGACGACGCAGGTCGCGACAATGAAACCGTAGAGATAGAGCGCGCTGTGGACCACCTTCGTGATGGCGGCCGGCCTCGTCCGATCATTCGTCGCGCCCACCGCTTCCGCCAAGTGCTTCACTGTCGCAGCCGGCAGGCCGCCGCGAATCAGGTCGAGGAAACCCGTGAGCGCGGTGATCGTCAGCCAGATTCCGTACTTCTCCTCGCCAAGAACCTCGATCACGAAGGGCGTAACGATAAAGACGACCAAGATGGTCACGACCGTCACAACCCAGGTGGAACCGATGCTTTTGAGCACTGAGCTACTCCGGGGTTGCCAGTTCCAACCAGCCTGAGACGTGGTTGAAATCGACGAAGGGCCCCGGGCCGCCCATGTATTCGAATTCGGCGCTCTGAATGATGTGCACCACTTCAGCGCTGTGCTCGAAGTCGTCCTTCACCCAAAACTGGAAGGTGTCCGTGTGGCTCGCTCCCCATGCCGCAGCGAGCGTGTAGCCGTTCTCGGCGCACCAATCGCGGAGCAAGTCCGTCATCTCGTCCCACTCTGGCCCGAGCACGGCGCCCCAGCGCTCGTCCTGAAAGACCGGCGACCAGGCGCCGTGAATCAGGACCAGTTCGGGGTCCTGTGCCTCGAGATACTCGTTCGTGATGCCTGTCTCTGAGTGGGCGATCCACGCGTCGTTAAGTCCCCAGGTGTCGATCGCGTCCCACGTTGAAAGCAGCGGGAGTAGGCCAGCCTCTGTGGTCGCGAGATTGTAGTCTTGGTCGGCGTACCCAGCCAGCTGCTGAGCAATAACGGCGCGGCCATCGACGCCTCCTGGCAACGCTGGCTTAAAGAGCGCTAACGGCAGCAAAATGCCCGCACAGACAGCGCCAACCCCAACCACGAACCGGCCACGCTTCTCGAGTTCTCTGTAGTGAGGTAATTCCCAAGCCTTACGCACAGACTCGAAGAGCATTGGAGCGGACATCACCGCGATCGGCACGACCGCGTATTGGAACCGGCCAAGATAGTTCATCTCGCCAGACAGCAGAATCCAGATGCCCGTGAATCCCGCGACGGGGATGGCAGAGAAGAGCGCGAGTCGAGTGGACTCGGACCTACGAAGTGCCAAGAGATAGAGGGGCAGGATCGGGAGGAGGAACCGAATCACCGTTTTGATCGCGGTCGCCAGCGAGCCGAACCAGAGGTGGAAACCGCCCTTTTTATAGAAGGGGTTTGGTAGAGGATGTCCGAAGTAGTTCCACCGCCAAACAAAATAGCCAATTCCCAGCGTTCCGAACACCGCGGCGAATGCCAAGAAGCAGCGAATTGCTCGATCTTTAGGCACCTGGGACGCGATTCCGACGAAGACGAAGCCTGCCATGAACACGCCGTCGGGGCGGGTCAGCCCGAGGGCAAGCGAGGCAAGCGCAACCGCGAGACCGAGCTTGCGGTCTCGCTTAGGCGAAGGCTCCCCTTTCGGCCAGACGTACTCGATCGCGAGGAACCAGGAGACCGCGGCCCATAACGCGAAGTACGGCGTGCCGAAGTAGGCCTCAGCGTACCCCAGACCCGGTCCGACGGCGAAGAATCCCCCCACCAAGGTCGCGGCACCCACCGAGAAACCCGATCGGCGCGTGCGCCAGAAGATCAAACCGGTGGCGGCGATATGGGAGCTAATGACGAGGAACTGAGTCGCGAGCTGTAGCCCCATCCCAAGCTTCA
>JBLHWZ010000183.1:0-11291 GCA_047629415.1 Bradymonadia bacterium
AGGAGACGCTCGGACCCGAGTACTGCGACGGCAACGACGACGACTGCGACGGACTCATCGACGAAGGACTGCTCAACGAGTGCGGCACATGCGACGACGAGAGCTGCTCCGATTGCGAGTTCTTCGTTCCAGGTTGGAGCGTCGCAGAGCGCTGCGGTGACGGTCAGGACAACAACGAGAACGGTGTCGCTGACGAGGACTGCCCATGCGACTTTGGTACCACCCAGGCATGTTTCCTAGGCGCTCCCAACTCGCGACGGATTGGCGCGTGCCTCGACGGCTCTCAAACCTGCGTGAACCGGGATGATCCACAATGGGGCTCCTGCGAGGGCGGCATTCTGCCCGGCATCGAGATCTGCGACGATAAAGACAACGACTGCAACGGATGCATCGACGAGGGCGACTGCGACGTCCTCCTCAGCTGCCCCGTAGAAGACTTCGCGTTCCCGCTCAGCAACTACGAACTGCGCGGAGGCGACATCTACGCCGGCGATATCGAGGCTGACTCTTGGCGCTGGATTATCGAGGCTCCGGTCGGTTCCGCAACGGACGCTGCCGACGCTCCAAACAGCGAGAACACCTCGGTCTATCTCGATGTCTCTGGCGATTACCTCGTGACACTCGAGATCACCGTCGAAGGCAGCGTCTTCACCTGCACGTTTATCGTACACGCGCAGGGACGCGGCCTGCGCGTCGAGCTGATCTGGGACGAATTCGGCAATACCGACCTCGACCTGCACCTGCACAGACCGGACTCGACCTCCGATTGGTGCGACCGAGATGACACCTGCTACTTCGCGAACTGCCAGAGCGGCAGCTCTCCCGGATGGGGCTACGAAGACTCCACCGAGGGTTGTCCAGACGGCGACGCCACCTGTCCGAACCCTCGCCTCGATATCGACAATATCAATGGATTCGACCCCGAGAACATCAACCTCGACAACCCGAACGACGGCGAGACTTTCCGTATCATGGTGCACGAATACTCAAAGGCCTCGAGCGTCCGAGACACCCTACCGGAGGTCCGCATCTACTGCGGTGGCATCCTCAGCGCTGAGCTTGGCGTCGAGCCTGACACGGCGCCGATGACCGAGGGCCGCAGCGGCTGCCAAGGTGACACATGGCGCGTGGCGGACGTCACGATCAGCCTAGATCCGGAGACGGGCATCGCGTCGTGCGAGGTCGACATCCTGAGCGGCTCTGGGCCCCGAGGCTGGGACATTCGCCGCAATGATCAGAGCTACTAGTGGCCTCCTAGCAGGGTCTCGGCGATGACCGGCCTCTCCATTCTCGCCGTTTGGGCGTCGACCGCGACCATCGCGGGCGTCCGCCGCGGCAACCGGTTCTTCGCCGTTTTCGTGGGCGCTCTCCTTGGCCTGTGCTCGCTCTCCTGGGCGGGACTCTTCCTCGGCCACGCAGCCGACTGGGTAGCCGTCGCTCTCGTCGGCCAAGCGATGGCGGCAGTGCATTTCATCGTACTGTCGAGGCCTCGGCTGCGACCGCTCTGGTATCGCGCGATGGTCAGCGTGCCGGCCCTCACATTCATGGCAGGCTCGTTACTCGCCCTCCCCTGGGCACTGGCATCTGCTGTCGGGCTTCCAGCCTACGGCTGGTGGGTCCCATTCGTCTTGGCCGGACTCGGGGCGGTACAGTCGTTTCGGAACCTGGAGCGCGATGTGACTATTTTCTGCGACGGCGTCGACCAGGGAGAGGCTGTCGTTCGACTGGACCGACCGAAGACTCGACCGGTACGGGACCGCGTCGCGCATGGGACTGGTACGGCGCTGCGCATCGCTCAGATTACCGACCCGCACCTCGGCTCCTTCATGTCTCCTGAGCGGCTGCAACGGATTTGCGCACGCGCTGCAGCCGGTAAGCCTGACCTCGTGCTCATCACCGGTGACCTTCTGACGATGGAGTCACAGCGAAGCGTGCCCGAAGTCCTCGCTGCCCTAGAACCGCTGCGCGCTTTGGCAGACCAGACCTTCTTCTGTTTCGGGAACCACGATCACGAGGACCGCGCGTCGGTCCGAGAAGTCGTCCTAGAGCTAGGCGCCACCTTGCTCGTCGACGAGTGGCGGCGGGTTGAGACTCGAGCCGGATCGGTCGACCTGATCGGGGCCGACTGGAGGATGAGCGAGCGCGAGGAGCACCTAACGCAGCTCTTCGCAGATCTCGGCCAGCGCGATCAAACCCCGCGCATCCTGATGCTGCACGATCCTGGAGCGTTCAAGTACGTCCCGCCGGGAGCGGCTGACCTTACCCTCGCGGGACACACTCACGGTGGTCACGTTGGCTTGCTTTCGCTGGGCCTCAACTGGACAATGATCGGAGCCTTCGGCTCGATGCCGGACCACGGTTTGTGGGCGAAAGGCGCCAACCGACTCTACGTGCACCGCGGCACAGGCCACTACGGGTTTCCCGTCCGAATCGGCGTCCCCGGCGAAGAGGGCATGCTCGAAGTCGAGTTCGGATAGCGCTGGGGACAAGGCTCGGGTGGCGCCGGGGACAAGGCTCGGGTGGCGCCGGCGACAAGGCTCGGGTGGCGCCGGGGACAAGGCTCGGGTGGCGCCGGCGACAAGGCTCGGGTGGCGCCGGCGACAAGGCTCGGGTGGCGCCGGGGAGTCGCCTCTCATCGTGCCCCTAACTTCATGGCGGGTGGACGGTCGGAGGGGTTAGGGGTGAGGACCGGGGCGCCGGCGGCGCGTGCGTTCTCGGCGATCGCGCCGGGCACCCTCACCAATCGCGCCACTCGTCGAAGAGACGCTCTTCGTCGAGCCCGGCCTTCGAGCGGAGCCCCTCGAAGATCTCCAGGATGTGATTGCGCTTCAGCGTCCCGACGAATCGGTTCTCGACGTTCATTCGGTTGATGCTGAGGAGCATCTCTCGCAGCACCGCGCGGGTCTTCTTGGCCGGCATCCCGGTATCTGTTTGCGACTTTAGCAGCGCAGCCGCGGCCTCTTTGACCACGGCTTCGAGGCACTCAGCTGTTTTGCGGGCCGAGGATTTCCAGCTTTCACCTGGTCTTCCGAGGACCCATACGCCGGCGGGCCCTCCAAACACCGCGCCATCAAGTCGCGCCGCGTTTCTGTCGCTCGAGGTGTCTGCAACCGTCAGTACCAAGCCCGTCTGATGAGCCACGCGGTCGACTGGTATCTCTCGATTGGCCTCCGTTTTTGGTGCTCAGACGCCTTCAGCCGTTCGATTCCCGACTCCGTCGGACGGATCCGGCTGTGCAGGTCCATATACGAGCGGAACGGCTTCTGCTCGCCATAAAGACCGATTTTAGGGCCGCTGCGAACGTATCTGGGTAGGGCTCCTTCCGGACCTTCTTCAACGCGGCGAACGCCTCCTCAACACAGCCTGCCTGGGCGTGGGCGACAACGATCGCGTGGTCGGCAAACCACTTGGGACTCCCTCCTTTCACGCGCGCGGCGCGGTCCGCGGCCACCTCCATTTCGCCAAGGGCCGCGTAGGCGATCGCAGCCTGCCATCATCGGGCTTCTGGCAGGGCTTCTGGCTGGGCTTCTGGCAGGGCTAGCTCCTCCCCTCTGGCCAGGAATGCTCTGGCCATTTGCTCGGGCGATGGGCTCTCTGTCATCGAAATCCCTGCGGATAACATCCGCGCTGCCGACATCGTCGATAGCCAACGCAAGCCGACGGCGACGCGCACTTCGCCTTAGACGACGCCCCAGCCACTACAGGTCGCGACCGCTCCGAAGTGTAGCGCGGCACCTACCATGACGCAGACGTGCCAGACTCCGTGTGAGAAGGGCAACGACTCCCAGACGAAGAACACCACGCCGACGACGTATGCAACACCGCCGGCTGCCAGCATCCAGAGCGCATCGGTCGGAAGCGCGGCGATGACCGACGGCCCGAAAGGCAAGCACACAAAACCCATCACCACGTAGAGAGGGAGGCTAACGCGGTAGTAGTTCTGCTCGCTTAGAATGAACTGTAGAATCAGGCAGAGCGCGAGTAGTCCCCAGACAACAGGCCCGATCCAGACAGCGGGTCCGCTTCGTAAATCGGCGAAAACAAAGGGCGTGTAGGTTCCGGCGATCAGCAAGGTCACGCCGAAGTGGTCCACCCTGCGCATGCGACGTTTTCGTTCGGTACAGGTGACCCCGTGATAGACTGTCGAAGCCGCAAACAGGAAGACCATTGAGACGCTGTAGATGCACACGCCCGCGATTGCCCAAGCGTCTGCGCGCATCCACGCCAGCACGATCAGCAAAACGCCGCCGACACAGGCCCCAACGAACGCCAACCCGTGCGTCACGGAGTTCAGAAGCTCCTCGGCGTCGAGGAGAGCAGCGTGGCGGCGAGCGGCACTGACGGAACGAATCAGCATAGGCCCACAAGATAGCGGCGATCGGATTTCGATGCCATCTGCTCACTCGATCTCCGCTGGACAGCGCACACGCACTGGCGAGACGCACCAGCAACAATATCGATTCTACATACAATTATTCATTCAAAAAACGAATTGACCATATTCAAGAGTAGGTCATCATTAGTGAGCCACCACGGAGACAACATGTTCGATTCACGCAGAAACTACTCGGCCGCCTTGGCTGTCCTCTTCCTCGCCGCTTGCGGTACAAGCCCGGGCACGACCGATGTCGTCGCTGACGCAGGTAACGACAACGGTTCACCGGATGCTTCGGGCTCCGACGTCGCTCCCACGGACACCGGAGTCACAGATGCCGGAGCCACGGATACGGCGCCGGAGCCAGACGCGCCGGAGCCAACGGACACTGGCACAACACCGGACGCGATCCCCCCTCAGGACGTGCCTTCGGAGCCAGACGTTCCGCTCGACGAGCTAGAAGAGGCCTGCGTCGCAGCCTGTGAGGCTCGGCAGAATCCCAACATGGGTGGCTGCCCGGTTTCGCTTGAGCAGGACTGCGCAGATTGGTGCATCGATGTCGGACCGAACGTTGAGCCTGAGCTAGTCGAGGCGTACTTCGAGTGTCTGGCGACGAACCCACTCTGCTTCCAGTCGATGCTTCAATGCGTCATCGGAACCGCCTACCCTGAGCCGTTCGCGCACACCCTCACGCTTCGAGGTTCGGGCTACGACGCTTGGGAAGGAGAGCGTGTATTCGCCGCCGTCGAAGAGTCTCCCGGCGAGTTCCTCCCTGCCGAGGGCATCGTTCAAGAGGGCGCCTTCGAGTTGACGTTCGACGTCGTGATGCATGTTAGCCAGTCCCACCTCACGCTCTTCTACATCGACGCAAACGCGAATAGGGAATGCGACGCGGACGCTGATCAGACCGGCTCGGCAAGCCTGGAGCTTTGGGCACTGCCGGACGACGTCATCGTTCTTCCGGAATGGCTCATCGAGGCCGCGTACAACCCGGAGACTGACGCGGGATTCGTCTGCGACTTCATCGACTGAGGCCGCCAACAGCCTCACTTCACTTCATCGGCTCCGCGAGCAGCCGGAGGTAGGGGCATCAAGAGCCCGAAGGCGGATTGGAGGAGAAACGAAGTGCTGCTGAATCGTGCCCGAAGTCTCGCGGTATCGCTTCGCCTTCGGCCTCCGGCACCCTCCCGCGCCCTCCGTCGCACAAGTCGCGGTTGAACCCTTGCGAGGGTATGGTGGCGCCATGTCCAAGTTTGTCGACGTCTTCAATGTCATCGTGTCGCCGAGCGCGCGCGCGGCTTTCTCGCCGTTAGCGCGGGCGACAGTGCTGATCGTGGGAGTCTTCATTATCGGGACCTCGGGATACTGGTTCCTCTCTGGCCCTGAGTACGGACTCTTCGACGCTGTCTACATGACGGCGATCACACTCACGACCGTGGGATATAGCGAGACGATCGACCTCGCGAGCAACACGCCCGCGCGAGCCTTTACTCTCGTACTCCTCGTCACGGGCGTCGGAACCTTCGTATATTTCTTTACGACGCTCACCGCGTTCATCATCGAGGGAAGCCTCGACCAAATCTTCGTCAAACATCGCATGCGCCGACACATCGCTTCGCTACAGAACCACTTCATCATCTGCGGTGCAGGCCACACGGGCCAACATGTCGTTGACGAGCTGGTGGCTTCTCGACGAGCGATCGTTCTGATCGAGAAGTCCGCCGAAATGGCACACAGCGTCTACGACACACATGGTGGCAGCGTTCCAGTTGTCGTCGGAGATGCAGCTGAGGATGACACTCTTACAAGCGCCGGTATCGATCGAGCGACCGGTCTCGTCACCTGCTTTTCAAACGACAAGGACAACCTCATCGTCGCCTTCTCGGCCCGAGCTCTGAACCCAAGTCTGCGCATCATTTGCCGTGCCACTGACGCGGCGGCAGGCCGAAAGATGGAGCGCGCGGGAGCCGACGCGGTGGTGTCACCGAACCTGATCGGCGGACTCCGCATGGTCTCCGAGCTCACGCGACCGAAAGCCGTATCTTTCCTCGACGCGATGCTGCGGGAGGGCGACGACGGGATGCGTGTGGAGGATGTGACCGTGAAGGAGGGCGCCGACATCGCTGGCCTCACCCTCCGAGACCTGCGGAAACATAAACTGGCCGAGGTTCTCGTAGTGGCGGTGCACGATGCCGACGATAACTGGAAGTACAACCCGAACGGGGACACTGTCCTGACGCCAGGCACGTCTGTTGTCTTTATCGGAACCCCCGAAGTCCGTGCTCGCCTTCACGCGTTGGCGACGCCCGGCGGGCGACCCCTCTAGAGCCTTACTCCGGTACGGCTAGAGGCCGAGCTCTCGCATCTTTCGCCAGAGGGTTGTTCGACTCATTCCCAGCACCTCTGCGGCTGCGGACCGCGAGGACGAGTTCTGCAGCGCCCTCTGGATTTCGCTGCGTTCGTCCCGCCCTTCATCGCGCGCTCGGTCGCCGGAGCGAGCGGGCGAACCCACCCCTCGCTGTTCCCGGGGCAGGTGCTCGTAGCCCAGGACGGCGCCGTCGCTCAAAATGAACGCGTGCTCGATCGCGTTCCGCAGTTCGCGAACGTTTCCGGGCCAATGATACTCCCGGATCGCGTCACGAAACTGGGCGCTGACCGCATTGACCGACCGAGTCATCGAAGCGTTGAACAGGTCGACGAATCTCCAGAGCAGAAGTTCCACATCGTCATCGCGGTCCACCAGAGCGGGCAGGTAGATCGGGACCACCCGCACCCGGTACATCAGGTCCTCGCGGAATTCGCCGGACGCGACAGCGTCGCGAAGTGAGCGCAGCGTCGCGGCGATGAGGCGCACATCGGTGCCGATCGGCCGCGTGCCGCCAACGGGGGTGAACGACCGTTCCTGGAGGACGCGTAGCAACTGGGCTTGAACATCCGGAGGCAGCTCAGCGACTTCATCGAGGAAGACGCTGCCGCCATCCGCCAACTTAAAGAGGCCGGCGCGGCTGGTAACAGCGCCGGTGAACGCGCCTCGCACGTGCCCAAAGAGCGTACTGGCCGCCAACTCCTTTCCCAGGGTTGCGCAGTTCACTGCCTCGAAAGGCCCCCCGGAGCGCGGAGAGAGCGCGTGAAGCGCAGCTGCCACCAACTCCTTGCCTGTGCCCGACTCGCCTCGAACGAGCGCCGGAGTGTCGGTCCGCGCGAGGCGACGAATCTGGTCGAACACCACCTCCATCGCCCGGGAGCCCGTTATCATTCCGTGAAACGACGTCGGCGTGGTTCCTGGATGGGTAAGATCTGGTTTCATAGAGGACCAAGAATGAGTCGTTGAAACAACGTTGCAACGAACTGTTGCACTTGCAACCGTTCTCCACGCACAACCGGTATAATCAGCGCGCAATAGCCACATAAACTACTGATTTAACTGGTCAATACCCCTACCCAGAAAAGTGGCACGATCGGTGGATTATCGGGAGGTAGAACCAGCGACCAGCGTAGCGCACTACTTCCGTTCTCTCGCCGAGAGACCTCCGATGAAACCCCTCTCGTACTGCGCTGCCGTGCAACCCTGTATTGCTGAGGTGCTCCGATGATGCCACTCGCCTTTGCGCTCTCCATCCTGATGGGAATCTCCCTCGGCCTCATGGGCGGCGGCGGCTCTGTCCTCGCTGTGCCAATCCTCCTCTACGTCGTCGGACTCGCCGCTAAAGAGGCGATCGCAATTTCGCTCCTGATCGTGGGTGCCACCAGCATCGGGGTCACGCTCCAGCACGGCCGAAAGGGCAACGTAGAGTGGAAGATTGGTCTCGTCTTCGGTGGCTTCGCGATGATCGGTGCCTTCTCAGGCGGCTGGGCAGCACAGTTTATCCCCGGCACCGTGCTCATCGTACTCTTCGCGATGATGATGATTGTTGCGGGCATCGCCATGCTTCGCGGTGGGAAAGAGACTAAGGAGCCGGGTAAGTTCTCACTCGGCAAGGCCGCAGCAGAGGGCATCGGCGTCGGAGCGCTGACCGGCTTGGTCGGCGCAGGAGGCGGATTCATGGTGGTACCCGCGCTCGTTCTCTTCGGTGGCTTGGACATGCGTAAGGCCGTCGGAACCTCGACGCTGGTCATCGCGATGAAGTCCTTCGCTGCATTTGGTGGATACGCCGAACACGTCACAGTCGACTGGGCGCTAGCCGGCTCGCTGACCGCCTTCGCGCTCGTCGGCTCCGTCATCGGCTCGGCTCTGGTTCATCGAGTAAGCGCAGAGAAGCTGCGCAAGGGCTTCGGCGTCTTCGTTCTCACTGTCGCGATGGTGCTCGTCTACGGAGAACTCAGCCCAGAGCTTCGCCAGACCATCTTCGCCGATTGGTTGGCAGCATGGATTCTCGTTTTGGTTGCTGCCGTCACGGTCGTTGCTATGAAGGTTGTTCCGCAACTCAGACGTGCAGCCGCGGCACACGGAGAAAACGTATGATGTCTTCAATTCTGATGGCGACCGCCGGCGGTGCCCTCATCGGGCTAGCCGCCTCCATGATGCTCTTCTTCCACGGCCGCATCGCGGGAATCAGCGGAATCATGGGAAGCCTGCTGACACCTGTCGCCGGTGACGTCTCCTGGCGAGTCTCGTTCCTCATCGGACTCCTCGCCGGCGGACTAGCGCTCCTGGCCTTCTACCCCACCGCGTTCGCATCGCCCGTCGGCCGCTCGCTTATCGCGGTCGGAGTCGCCGGCTTCCTGGTTGGCGTGGGAACCCGACTGGGCAGCGGCTGCACCAGCGGTCACGGCGTCTGCGGACTCAGTCGTGTCTCGCGGCGGTCCTTCAGTGCTACGCTCACGTTCACGGTAACCGGCGTGATCGCAGCGACCGCGTTCGGCGCACTCACCGGAGGAGCCCAATGAAACTCAGCACACTGACTCCTGCCCTCGCAGGCTTTATCTTCGCAATCGGGCTCGGCATCGCCGGAATGACGGACGCCAACAAGGTCATCAGCTTCCTCGATCTCGGAGGTTCCTGGGATCCGAGTTTGGGCTTCGTCATGGTCGGCGCAATCGCCGTTCACATGCTCCTGTTCAGGGTCATCGTGAGGCGACCCAGCCCAGTCTATGAGGGACACTTCCGCATCCCAACTCGCCAGGACATCGACTTGCGTCTCATCGGCGGCGCCGCGATCTTCGGCGCGGGCTGGGGACTCGGCGGATTCTGCCCAGGGCCGGGCATCGTCTCCTCGGTTACCGGAGCCGCGGCAGCGGTTGTGTTCGTTGCCGCGATGCTGGGCGGCATGATCAGTTTCGCCGTCGCCGACCGCCTGGTTCGCGCACGAATCCCCGAACCCGGATCTCATGAATTGGGCACAGGAGTGCTTTACTAGCCGCCGGCCGCTGATTGAGGCTGTGCCGTGCCTCGCTAGCGCTTCGGCCACCCCACGCTGGTCGAGGTCCTAGCGAACCGATGTTCTCGCGGGCCGTGGTGTTCGCGGGCGGTTATCGGCGCCGGACTCGCGTTGCTCGACACACTCGGCTGCCTCGTGACGATGGCTCGGGACAGGCAGCCCGAACCGCCGGTGTGACGCGTTGGTGGATGACTATTCTTGCTCAGCTGCCACTGCGCCGCACGGCGCAGTGGCAGCTGCGTCTATCTGCGGGCTTCACTCGAGTCCACGAGCAACACCTCGGTGCGCTCCAGCATCGTCAAGGAGACGGGCGACTCATTCATGACCGCGGCGCCATCTCCCTCGAACCCAAAGGAGTCTGCGAGCGTCACCTCCGATGATGTGCAGCCAGATCAAACTAGCGCGAGGGCACTCGTACGCGAGGTGATGACCCGACTCGAAGATCGCGGAGTAAACGAGCGTGTCGCCATGGCGCCGGAGTGAACCCTTGCGCGCGTCCGGCGCCGCAACCTCGCGCAGTGCACAGAGCGTTGCGCCGCCCGGCCGCGCTCAAGCGCTTCTGTTCGTACCCACGCTGAACACCTGGGAGGAGCACAGCTCGATCCAGAATAGGCGTGTCCCCCAGACAGTGCCACGCTCGTCTGCTGGTGCTTAACGCGTGCGCCGGTCGATACCTCCTGAAACTCGCCAGACTGAACCACGCCGGAGTGAAACCAGGGGTGAGCGAGTAGTGTGAGGCACGAGATATGCCAGTCGAGCCGCGACCAGACCAACGACCGTCGGAGATCGGCCACACATACGAATGCTGCGGCCAACGTCTAATTTGGGGCAGCTCACGGCCTCTCGGCAACTTGTGCAATCAATCAGAATGAAGCACCTAACCCGTTCAATTTGAGGTAACCCATGCGCGCCGCCGACCTAAATCACCACGAGCTTCTGGAGCTCGACCCTGAGGGAGGCATGATTCGCTTCGCCGGGAAGCGAGCGCTACTGGTCGACGCCGTCGCGATGGGGGTGTTGCGGCAGTACCTTGTCGAGAATTTCGGACTCACGGCCGCCCGAGCGGTGCTCACCCAGTTCGGGTTTGCCCATGGCTGGCGGACGGCCGAGGCTATGCGCCAGCAGTTCAAATGGGCGAACGACGACGAGTGGCGTCAGGCCGGCCCTCAGCTCTGCAAACTCGAGGGCTTGTTCCGCGCTGAACCGGAGACCGGCGATCCCCTCGCCCCGCAAGGCGCGGTTCTCAAGTCGTCGTACGAGGCTGAGCAGCACCTGCTGCATTTCGGCCGCTCCGACTCCGCGGCGTGTTGGACCATCACCGGCCTGATGAGCGGCTACTTGAGCCACACATCCGGCAAGGAAATCTACGTGCTGGAGGAGCGCTGCCTTGGCCAGGGGCACGCCGCCTGCCATCTTGTCGGACGCACTCAGGCAGAGTGGGGGGAGGAGCGGGCCGGTGACCTGTCGTTCTTCCTTGGAGGCCGCCTTGATCAGTGTCTGGACGTGTCGTTGTCTCGCGTGATGACGACGCTGAAGTC
>JBLHWZ010000184.1:0-11291 GCA_047629415.1 Bradymonadia bacterium
ATCACTAGCGGTGGTCGTGGCCTGCAAAAGAGCCGCGGAGCGCTACCACGCCTAACCCCAGCCGAGCAACGGCTGCGGGGTGCCTAAGGGTGTTTGTCAGCAGAGTCATGATCTCGTACCCTCGCGGCCTATCCCCCCGCAAGGAGAGAAAAACGCGTGTCGAATCAGGACGAGCCCGGTCTTACAGGAGCCTCCCCACTCAGCCAGGGCGACCTCGTCAGCGGTCGTTTTCGCGTGATGGAGGAAGTCGGCCGAGGGGGTTACGCCATCGTGTACCGCGCGATCGACTCGCACTCCGATATGGAGGTCGCGCTCAAGACGATCCGTCCGATCGCCCCCCGCCCTGCTGAGGTCGTCGCACGGTTCAAACGTGAGGCGGAAATGATCTCGCAGCTCCAGCACCCGAACATCGTTCGGGTCTACGGATATGGATTCGAGACAGATCTCTACTTGGCCATGGAGTTCCTCCGGGGCTACCCGATGTCTGACATCTTAGACGGGGTACGTGGAATCTCACTTCGCCGCTCGATCGCGATCGCTCAAGGCGTCCTCTCTGCGCTGACCGAAGCCCACGCGCTCGGAATTGTTCACCGAGACCTGAAGCCAGAGAACGTGTTCCTCGTTCAACTCGAGGACGGGCGCGAGATGGTAAAGGTCCTCGACTTCGGCATTGCCAAGACCATCTACGATGACGGAAAACCAACTCTGACCCTGAAGGGACGAGCCATGGGAACGCCGACCTATATGTCGCCGGAGCAGGCTAAGGGCGCGCCCTTGACGATTCAGTCGGACATCTATGCCGTCGCAATACTCATCTACGAAATGCTCTGTGGGGTCCCGCCATTCCAAGGCGAGTCCGCGATGGACATCATGCTCAAGCATGTGAACGAGCCAGCTCCTGGACTGACTGTGCCGGAACTCCAGAGAACTCCGTTCGACTGGGCAATTCAGAAAGGCCTCTCCAAAAAGCCTGAGAATCGATTCCGAGACGCGCACGAATTCCTGGCAGCTCTCGGTGGTACCGCAGCCACCGTGCGAGGCTCTTCCCCCGTGGCTGGTCCGATACCAAGCGATAAGGAACGTCCACCCGGACTTCTCTCGAAAGTCTTCGGAAAACGCTAGTTGTAGCGCTCTCAAGCCCCGCAAGCCTCGCAAGCCCCGCAAGCCCCCTCGCCTGTGGGGCTTTTGTTCGTTTCGGGCGAGGTTCATTCACGATGTGACGAATTCTCGCCATTTCCTCGAACGATTCTCGGAGACGTTCCACGAGGACCACTTTACAGAGAACTCGATCCACCAAACAACAGGCATCATCCTAATATCATTAGGGTTTCCAGCAACCTAACTCTCCTGTGGAGTTTCACTGATCTGACATGTAGTCTGCCTGCATCCACCGCCACAGAGTCCATGGACTACGCCTGGAGCGACGAGCTTGCCATCGTCGTTAATGAGAGCCGAGACATCGCCGACAAGCTCGAGCACGAGCACACGTCTGCGCATCTCTTACTCTGCCTCTTCATGGTTGAGAACCGAGCGTCCGCGTTCCTCTCCGATCATGAGGTAACGGCCGAACGGTTGATGGCGCAGCTCCGTCGAGCACCGACGGAGAACTCGCGGGCGATGGACCGAATCATGGACCGTGCGTCCGACACCGCAATCACGACGCACTCACCGCACGTTAGCAGCCTGCATTGTCTGGTCGCATTGCTTAGTATCGTCGACTCTGCGGCGTACCGCATGGTGTCCGCGCTGGATTTGGATATTGGGACCATTCGTTCGACGGCCATGGCGCACCTGCGCGAGTCACTGGAGCAATGGGACCCGAACATCGACGAGCCAAACGATGCTTCGGACACCGTGTCCGTCAATGTCCCCCGCTCCGTTCCGGCCGCACTGCCTCAGCCCGCGAGAAGCGTGACGGCCACGCTTGAGACGGAGGCCGATGAACGCGACCACGCTGACGGTATCCGTGAACCGGATGACGTTCGTCGCGAGAGAAGGCGCCGGGCACAAGAGAACCGCAGACCAGTCAGACCGCGGCGACCGTCGCGGGCGGACACGACAAAAGACCTCGCTAAACGCCTCTTCGACACCGGTCCGCGACCTGCCCTCGTCACCCCGTCGAAGCTTCCGCTCCCACCGAGCGTCCGACGGGCTAGCGAGACAGGCGAGTTCGTGGCCATCACTAAGGATAAGAAGTCGCTCAAGCGGCAACACCTCGTTCTCAAAGAGCGCGAGTTCCCGCTGCTCAGCAAGCTCGGCCGAAACCTGACCCTCCGCGCATTCGACGGAGAGCTGGACGAGGTGGTCGGCCGCAGTGAGGAGATCGACAAATTGGTCGATATCCTCAACAAACGCCGGTCCAATAATCCTGTGCTTGTTGGCGAGGCCGGGGTCGGAAAGACCTCGGTCGTCGAAGGCCTCGCACAGAGATTGGTCGGAGCGTTTGGGCACGAGCCGCCGCCAGGACTCGCTGGCCGAATCATCATCGAACTTGAGGCCACCAAGGTCGTCTCCGGTACGGGACTTCGCGGCTCGTTCAGCGAGAGAATTCAGAAGATCAAGGCCGAAGTTGCGAGAGCGCGCGGCCAGGTCGTACTCTTCCTCGACGAGCTCCACCACTGGATGGGGATGGGCGGTGGCGATGGCGCGGCTGACGGCGCCGGCGAACTAAAGACCGCCCTTGCACGCGGCGAATTCCCCTGCATCGGCGCTACGACCTTCGATGAGTACCACCGGTTCGTCGAGAACGACCCCGCGTTCGCAAGGCGGTTCCAGAAGGTCCGCGTCGAGGAGCCCAGCGTCGACGACGCCGTACGAATCCTCACTCGCGTCAAGACGACCTACCAGAACCACCATAAGGTGGAGTTCGACGACGACGCGATCGAAGCCGCCGTTCGACTCTCTCACCGGTATCTTCCCGATCGACGGCTGCCCGACAAGGCGATCAGCGTCCTCGATCTCGCGGGCTCTCGTGCTCGGCGAACCAGCACCAAACTTGTCGACCGCGCACTCGTAGCGACAGTGCTCGCCGAACAGGCAGGTGTGTCAGTCGACAAGCTCTTGCTCTCCGACCGACAACGTTTTGTAGGCCTCGGCGACCGACTCGCAGAACACATCATTGGGCACTCCGATGTCGTCGAGACCGTCGCCCATGCGCTTCGACGCAATTACGCCGGCTTCGTCAGCGGTCGACCAATCGGTACCTTCCTCTTTCTAGGCCCGACGGGCGTCGGAAAAACGGAGTTCGCCAAGGCGATCGCCCGAGTTCTCTTCGAGGACGAAGGAGCCATGGTCCGAATGGACATGAGCGAGTTCATGGAGGCCCACTCCGTATCGCGCCTGATCGGCTCGCCGCCTGGCTACGTAGGTCACGAGTCCGGCGGCCAGCTGACAGAGAGCATCCGACGCAAGCCCTATCAACTCGTGCTCTTCGATGAGATCGAGAAGGCACACCCAGAAGTCCTCAACATCCTGATTCAGCTCCTCGATGAGGGCCGGCTGACCGACTCGCGTGGGCGTACTGTCGACTTCAGCAACACCGTCGTCGTCATGACGTCGAACCTCGGGGCCGAGGCTGCGATAGGGACGAAACGCACGCGACGCGTCGGATTCGGCGCGGCTTCGTCGGAGAACTCCGCCGCGATGGAGACCACCGAAGCCGTTCGAGAAGAAGCGAAAGGCCACTTCCGACCCGAACTCTGGAACCGAATCCAAGAGAGACTGGTCTTCCTTCCGCTACAGGAAACAGAGGTCGCCGAGATTGCAGGAATGCAGCTGCGGGACTCCTCCAAGCGACTCGCAACCGAGCGGAGAATCTCGTTCTCCTGGAGCGGCGACGTTATTCAACATCTCATCGAAAACGGCGGGTTCGACCCGGAGATGGGCGCACGGCCGATGCGACGAACCATCGAGCGGCTGGTCGAGTCCGCGATCGCAGATCTCATCCTGACGGGCGAAGCACAGGCAGGCGCTCACATTGATGTCGAAGTTGAGGACGGTCGGATCACCGCCGCGGTCAGATGAGTAGCGCCGGCCGATGGCAGCTCTTTGGGCTCGGAAAGGTCGGTCTACCATTTGCGCTGAAGCTGGCAGAAGAGGCCGACCTCATCTCAGCGTGGACTCGAACGCCGGCCCGGGCGTCGGCTGCATCCGAGCTTGGACTCCCGGCGGTAAGTGGCTCCCTGGCGATCGACCCGCGGACCACTCACGTGCTGCTCGCCATCCCGGACGACAGCCTCAGCCGATTCGTCAGGGCGTTCCCGGAAGAGGCGCGGTCTCGAGACGACCTCGTTTGGCTTCATACTTCGGGTGCGCTCACCCAAGCTGTGTTCCAAGCGGCCAACGTTGTCGGACCGTCAGGCTCCTGCCACCCGCTTCAGTCGATGACTGGCTCGCCGGCAGACGCTGAGCGGCTCGCTGGCGCCTTCTTCGCCCTCGAAGGCTCCGATGCCGCGGTGCAAGCAGCCAAACGCCTCGCAGGCTGGTTTGACGGCCGCCCCGAGCGGGTGCCCTCTGAAGCCAAGGTCGCGTACCACTGCGCTGCGGTGCTCGCGAGCAACGGCGTATACGCGCTCCTCGCCGCTGCAAACGAGGTCGCTGCGGCGGCCGGACTCTCCGATGCCTCCTTACGAGATGGCCTCGCTCGGCTCGCACTAAACAGCGCGGCGAACGCCGCAGAGCGGCCTCTGGAGCAAGCCGCCACAGGCCCGGTGATGCGCGGCGACGCAGGAACAGTCCGAAATCACATCGACTGGCTCAGGCAGAGCGAGGTGCCGATCGAGTCCCTGTACACCGAGCTCTCGCGCCAGCTGCTACAACTCGCGGAGGCGGCCGGGCAACGTCCTCACGCGCTGGCCGCGCTGGCAGCCATACTCGCGGAAGAGGAGAGCTAAAGACAGCTCTTCGCATTCCGAGTTCACTTCCGAGTTCACTTCCGAGTTCACTTCCGAGCGAACACGCCGGCAGCTCGAAGCGCGACCAGCGCTTCTGCGTCCATCCACTGGCTAGGCAGTTCGTCCTCGCCAGCCTCGAGCGCCGCTCGGAGCGCGGTCGACGAGATGTCGGGGATCGCGATCGACTCCGTGGGAGCGTCGACCGAGCCTCGGCCGACGACGAAGATTTCGTAGTCGCGGACGAGGTCCTCGTATCGCTTCCAGCGGGGAAGAGTCTCCACCAGATCGGCGCCGATTAGCATGCTGAACCTCGTAGACGGATGCCGTCTCCTCAACTCTTCCAGAGTATCAATGGTACGGCTTTCGCCGCCCATCTCTCCTTCGATCTCGCTCACGCGAGCGTGAGTAAAGTGACGGGCCGACAGGCCGCAGAGATGAACTCGGAGTTCAAAGGGAGCCAACTGCTTGCCGAACGCGTGGTCGAACGTCGGTACCCACCAGACCTCGTCGACGGGACAAGTCGCGAGAGCCCAGGTCGTCACCATGGCGTGGCCCAAGTGAGGCGGATTGAACGAGCCCCCGAAGAGCGCGACCCGTCGGGTAACGCTAGTCATAGTCTGGCAGCCGCACCGCTTTCACTTCGGCGATCGAAGCATCAGACGTCTGGATCAGGCTCCGCAGCTGGCTCCACGTGCAGCCGCGCTCAATCGCCTCGCGGGGCGCGGCCGAGCCAAAGAGCAGGTCGATCGCAGGGATGTCCTCGACGAACTCGTACGCTTCGTCGCGCCACCCAAACTCGTCGAAGAGCGAAGCCATCGCCCAGACGATGGCCGCCCCAGTCTCGTACGAATTGAAGGTACTGCGGTCGGACACGTGTACTTGCAGCCCAGAGCACCGCGTCTTGCCCCACTTTTGGAACGTGGGCTCGAAAGAGAGGGGGCGGTATAAGACGCCAGGAAGCTCGAGCCCTCGCAGGGTCTCCGCCAGCAAGTAGGCGTCGACGTAAGGGGCCCCGAACACCTCAAAGGGCCGGGTCCAACCCCGTCCTTCGCTCGCGTTTGTGCCTTCGAGCAGGCACATGCCCGGGTACACAATGGCGGTGTCGAGCGTCGGCATATTCGGCGAAGGCATGACCCAGGGCGCGTCATGCTCGTCGAAATAGGCGTCGCGCTGCCATCCCTCGGCCGAGATGACTTGGACATGACCACCGCGCCCTCGATTGGACGCGTATCGTAGAACCTCCGCCAGCGTCAGACCGTGCCGGTTCGGCAGAGGCAGCATTCCAACGAACGACTCGAACCCGTCTTGAATATCCGGCCCCTCTATCGCCGCAGCAATAGGGTTTGGGCGATCCAAAACCAGCACATCCACCCCGGCGGCGGAGGCGGCTTCTGCGGTCATCATCGCGGTGTAGACATAGGTATAATAACGCGCGCCCACGTCCTGCAGGTCGATGACAACAACATCCAAGTCAGCCAACTGGTCGACGGTCGGTGCGAGACTCTCGAACGAGTCGCCGTAAAGGCTCACCGTCGGGATTCCCGTCAGCGGGTCCAGCGCCGTGTTGACCGAAATCATGTCCTGCGCTTCGCCTCGGACACCGTGCTCGGGCCCGAAGAGACGCGCAGGGCGGATGCCACGCCGAGTGAGCGCGTCAATCGCGTGCTCAAAGTTCCGTGTGACCGAGGTCGGGTTGACCAGGAGGCCAACGGAGGAGGTACCGAGGTTGCTTAGCTCGCCGTCGTCAGAGACGAGGCGATCCAGTCCAGTGCTAATCCTCCTCACGCCCTACCCTTCGTCCTCTTCATCCTCTTCATCGTCATCGGCGGCTGCACGGCCTCGGAGGCCGCCGAGTCCAGCGACTGCAGCTGGCTTCGTGGTCTTCACTTCGCCCGGTCCGGCCATCGCCTGCCAGTCGTCATCGCCTTCAGTATCTTCAGCGTCGGGATCGGCCATTCCCTGTAGCCGAGCGCTCATCACGTTGAGGCTGTGCGCTAGGTCTGAGAGGTGGCTGCGCTCGTCGACTTCCCACATGTACGAGTGGTTACCAGCGATAACCTCTTGGATGCCCTTCGATACGTCGGAGACCGGCTGCATGAAGCCACGGATAGCGACCAAGATACCGAGCAGGCCGATGAGGAAGAGTGCTGCACCCAACATCGGAATGATTCTCAAGAATCCGGCAAGCGGGCTCACTGCACTTGTGAGGGAAGTTGTAACGATGAACCCGGAGGTCACCTGATTGCCATCGTAAGAGAGGGCCGTCGCTAGCGCGAGGTAGGTGGCGTCACCGTACTCGTAGGTGTGGAATGAGCCGTGCTCTCCAAGAGCAAACTCAGCGAAGGTAATCGCAGTCCCTGCGTCATCACCGGAGTTTGCGAAGAAATCGGCTTCGCCGATAGCGTTGAGTTCCTGCGGACGCGAGGCCATTGTCGTTCCGGCAAAGCCCACCGAGTCTCCCTCTCCACGAGAGAAGAACGCGACCTCGGTCGCGAAGAGCAGCTGGGTCGCTTCGTCGGCGATTTCGTTCGAGACGAGGTAGCCGACCACCGCGGTGCCAACGTACTGGTCTCCGTCCAAGAGGGCTGCTGCCCCAATGTGCATCAGCTGCGGGGTGGCCTGTTCATGCTCGCGCCAGATGATCATGTCTTCCTGCGCACCCAGAATCTCGCCAACGGCCGCGAGTTCCGTCTGAGCGATGGCCGGGAACTGCTGCATGCTTGGACGGCCTTCGCCGTACCAATTGTCTTTGTCGAATCCGACTCGAGCGACGACCAATCCCGAAGCGTCCGAGACGATCAAGAGGTCGGGCTGACGAGGCGCAGCGAAGCCGACATCGCGTTCGCCAAGTTCACGGCGCTCGTTGTCCTCACGGCCAGCGGCACGGCCATTGTCCCAGTCCTTGAGGGCCTGAAGGACCGTTGCGTGCTGCGTACGAGTGCACGCCGTCTGGGCAGGCGCCCGCGTCACGGTCCCGTCGGGACCCTCGATCTCGGGTCCGGGCTCGCGCGCCGCGGTCAGCGCCTCTGGGGTCGTCGGGCAAGCTAAGCCTTCGACCACTGAGGCCAAGCTAGCGACCTCGACGGCCTCGTAGACCGCGGAGTAGCCCTCGATACCTGCGGCGAGCCGGACGACTTCGTTGGCGGAGCGCAGGTGTTCTTCTGCCCGCTGGCCAAACTTTTCAGCGACGCTGGCTGAAAGTGAGAGAGTCACGCCTACCATCGCCGTGATGACGACTAAGAGCAGGATTGTTAGTTTGGCACGAAAGATCAAAGGATCCTCCTAATTAGACCGGTGGCCCGCGGCACGAAGCCGGCTGCGGGACCTTGTTGGGGAATTGCGGGAGACTAACTCGCGGGGGGCTGAGCCGTCAACGCGCCATGTCAGCTTGTGCGCCCACTCTGCCCCACCAGACTACCCCGACCCACTACCCCACCAGACGGCACCTTAGACGTTGGCGTCGGCGAGTCCGTACGCTGGCGTAGAACCGGCCGCGGCTCCACGGCTAGCCCGCTCGCTAGACGCAATCCGTGCCTAGTAGCTCTTCGGCATCTTCGACACATCGACGGTGTCGATTGCGTAGCGAATGAGGGCGGAGCGATTCGCCTTCGGGTGCCCGTTCTCCTTCAACTCGCTGACGAGACCATCAATCCTGTCGATGTCCTCGTTGTACAGAGAGATCGAGACGATCTTATAGTGAGTCGGCGCCTTCTTGGCGCGCCGTCTGCCGGTCCGGCGTGGCGCAGGGGCCTCTTTTTTGGGAGTTGGACGCGGAACTGCCGCGTCCTTCCCGTAGAACATTTGGGTCAGAATCTCGTCATCAGCCGCGAGGGGGTCACGCCCCATTGCGGGCGGCTCGATTTCCTCAACCTTTTGCTTCTTCGGCATGTTGCTGGCGGGTGTGGGCGAAGTGTTCAGCGACCCAGCGAACGAGGCGGCGGTAGTCCGCCGCGCCGCGCGAGTACGGCGCGTACTCGAAGATCGTCTGTCGGTGCGACGGCGCCTCCTTCAGCCGCGTATTTACGCGGATGGGCGGCAGGACGCGGTCACGGAAATGCGACTGCATCGACTTAACCGACTCATCACTGATTCGGTTTCGTTGGTCGTAGAAGGTCGGCAGCACCCCAAGGATTCGAATTGGGTGGAGCAATAGCTCGTTAACATGCCGAACAGTCTTCAGAATCTGACGCACGCCCACCAACGACAAGAAGTCGCAGGACACGGGAACGAGAAGTTCGTCCGCGAAAGTTAGGGCGTTCATGTTCAAGAGAGAGAGGCTCGGGCCACAGTCGAGGAGCACGTAGTCGTAGTTTGTAATCGAGGCCATCCGTCCACGCAAAATCCGGTCCCTTCCTTCGTCCATTCGTGCCAAGAAAATCTCGGCGCTCGCGAGCGTTTCGTTGCTCGTGATGACGTGAAGGTGTTCGTTGATCGGTACGATGCAGTCCGCGGGGTCCGCACCCTCGACGACGATATGGTAGAGCGAACGCTCTCCTCGGACACCCAGGGAGACCCCGACGTGCCCCTGAGCATCGACGTCGATGAGCAGCACGCGATGGCCCTGATCTGCGAGTCCTGCAGCCAGATTCACCGCGGTAGTGGTCTTGCCCGTCCCGCCCTTCTGGTTCAAGACCGCGATGCGAACTGGACCGGACCCATTCGTGCGGCCGCCCTCCAGCACGCGGGTCCGACAAGATTCAGAGCACACGTGTAAAACGTCGTTCCGCAGCGCGATCTGCTGGAACGCGTACCGGACCTCGAAACGAGTGCCGCAGGACGTGCATTCAACTGCGTCCGCGCCAGAAGCACCACGGTTCAGGAAATGCAACGACCCAGTGTCGGTGCGCCCTTGGGACATTAGCTAGCTCGTCGAGGGGAGGTGGACCATCGTTCCTAGCCGCGCCTGACTGCGGACGTCAACGCCGATCGCGAACCGATCGCTACTCGATGCGTTGACCAAAAAGTCCTTCCGCATCCACAGCTTCGGACCCACGACCTAATTGAAAATGCAGGTGGGGGCCAGTTGACCTTCCGGTCGAGCCCACTTCTCCAATCTTCTCTCCTTGCTCCACCTGTTCACCCGGACGTACGTCAACGTCCGAGAGGTGGAAATACTGCGAGCGCCACCCAGAGGCGTGGTCGATCACCACGCAATTGCCGGTTCCGCTATCGCACCACCCGCCTAACACGACTTGCCCACTCGCCGCAGCGTAGACGGGTGTCCCCGATGATGCCCCGAAATCGGTGCCTCGATGCATCCGCCCTCGTTGACCCGTAATCGGGTCGATGCGCGGACCGAATCGGCTCGTGATTCGTGGATTCTCCATCGGAATCGCCCACCGTTCGCCCGTCGACGCCGCCGGCGCTGCCGCGAGCACGACCTCGCGCTCCTCGTCCGGAGGCCCGGCGGTCGCGTTCACCGCAACCAGAGTACGTGATGGGCGCGGTGTCGCGATCTCGCGCACCACCGTCCGCTCTGGCAAGGAAACGGCCTCCGCGCCGCCCCGCGCGATCGTCCGCGCAGGAGACGAGGCGGCCAGCGCGTTCAGAAAGCCTGTTGCTGAGGCCAGACCCACAGCCGCTGAGGCCGACTCTACTGCGAGATCGGAGGTGGCAGGGCCGCTTATGACTGGCACAGCTCCGGTCCCGAAGAGGCTACCGCTGCATGCGGTAGCGAGGCCGAAGATGAGGGCTGTTGGGAGATGGCGCATGTGCGACAGGGTAAGACAGACGCCGTACGCCGCGCAAATTCATGGCGAAATCCCCAAGGGAGAGCCCGAATGCAGACCGCTCTTTCAGGCTATCGACTACGCCGGAGCGGGTGCCGTCTCGGCCTTGGCTTTCGCTATGCCCTGTTTCACGCCCTCAACCAGGCCCTTCAACAGAGCAGCCATCGCCGCGGCAACCGCGGCCTTCAGGATCGACTGGCCAGCCACTTTCAGTGCCTCGCTCAGCACGATCAACATATATCGCAATATAACGCCCATCATGCTCACCTCGGGTGTACTCGCTCAGACTAAGGGCTGGCGTTCGAGGCGGCAAGTCGAGCGGCGGTTTGCCACGCATGCAGCAGGACGACCCCGCTCAATGAGTTAAAAAACGGGGAGCGGCGTGTCTCTGCACCGTCTGCGAACGGCCGAAGCAGATGAGCGCGCGGACTCAGTCCGGAGCGCCATCCTCGGCGCTCTGCTCGCAGGGGAAGCAGGCCCAAGACTGCTTGCCGGCTGCATTGGCGAGCCTGCCACGCAACAATCGACGCAGGAGCGGCGGACGAGCGGCGGACGAGCGGCGGACGAGCGGCGGACGAGCGGCGGACGAGCGGCGGACGAGCGGCGGACGAGCGGCGGACGAGCGGCGGACGAGCGGCGGACGAGCGGCGGACGAGCGGCGGACGAGCGG
>JBLHWZ010000185.1:0-11236 GCA_047629415.1 Bradymonadia bacterium
GTCAGCGAGGAGTTCCGTCTAGCAACCTGCCAGGCCGAGACTTACTTTCCGTCTGGGAATGGTGGCTCGCCATCGCCGCCGCCATCATCAAGCCGACCAGACTCGATGCGAAGCTCAAACGTCGCCTCGTCGCCGATCGAAAACGAATCGACGACGACGAAGTAAGTCGTTCCTGCCGTCGCGTTCACGAAGACACGGGACTCGAGGGCGAACCAGTCATCGTTGCACTCGACTTCGGTGCCATCGTCGACACAGTCCGTTCGAACGTAGAGGGCCGAGTCGCCTCCCTCAGAGAGCGCGGTCGAGAGCGTGTACTCACCACCCGAGTCGGGAGACCATGTGTAGACCACCTCGCGGCCCTCCCCTGCGCAGCTTCCCTCGTGATTCGCTTCCGCTCCCGCGGTCGTGTTCGACGCGGTCAGAGCACCGTCCTCACCGACCGTAGCGACATCTTCAAAGACTAACGGAGCCTCGCAAGTGCCGTCGTCTCGCGTAACGACCAGCGTGCAGCCGGTGACATCGATTTGGCATTCGTTACAGACGACGACGCCGCCGTCGAAGCCGCGATCCTCGCAGGTGTCCTCGACTGCGCCGTCACACTCCTCATCGAGTCCCCAGTCGAGTGTGCCGTCTCCGCAAACGCCGCGCTCGCCCGCGCAATCCGACTCGTCATAGACGCACTCCGAGGTGCATCCCAGTTCGCCGTCGTCGTAGCCGAGGTCAAGGCAGGTATCGAAGATGAAGCCGCCATCCGCGATGTCGCACTGCTCGCCCTCGTCGGTGAAGCCGTTGCCGCAGGTGCAGGCCACCGCACATTCGCTGATCGAACACTCGTCCAGAGTCTCTGTCGTAGCCTGGCACTCCGTCCACGAGTCGGACTCGTAGCAGATGTCTTCACACTCGAAGTCGCCGCACTCACATTCCGCCAAGCAGCTAAAGAAATCGCCGCAGGCTCCGGCGATTTCAACTGGAGGAAACGTCGCGCTGCCGAACGCCTCAGTGAGCTCTGTTCCACAGGAATCGTTGATGCACCCGTCGCATTCCTCGCTCAACGAAAAGCGGTCCAGCGTGCACTCGGCCGCGTTGCGCCGCTCCCCCTCACATGCCGAGAAATCGTACTTGCAATCGTCGCCGCACGCGATGTCACCGCTCGCGTATCCGAACGTTGTGCAGACGTCGAAGATAAACCCGTCGCACTCTTCGCCAGCCTCCCAAATACCGTCGCCGCACACCACCCCACCGAAGTCGCCCTCGTCGAAGCCGATGTCGTCAGGGGGGAGGTCCGGTTGCACATCCTCGACCGGCGTATCGCCAGACACGTCCTCTACTGCGTCGGGATCAACAGTGTCCGAGGTGGCATCTTCAACGGTGTCCGGGGCAGCGATGTCCTCGGTCGCATCTGGGTCCGGCGCAGTGTCCGGGTCTGGCGCGGTGTCCGGATCAGGTGTCGAATCCGTCCCGCCAACGTCGCCGCCGCCGGTATCCTCGTTGCCTCCACCGAGGTCGATATCAATCGCGGGCGGCTCTTCGCCAGAACATGACGCAAGGCCGATGACGGTCAGAAGAACGAGTCGTTTCATGGAGTTCCTGGTGCGAATCATCGTCCGCGCGGATGTTGAGGATGGCCCATGTTATACCTTGGTCATGGATTCGATTCCATTCCCTGATTCAAGAACCGCTGCTGGGCGACGATCCGTGCCGTGCGGCATGCGCTTCAAACGGCGAGCCGCGCTACCCGAGCCTAGCGAGTGCGAACTCTGTGTGCGCTGAAGCGCAGACACCCGTGCAGGTCATCCGAAGTTTCGAACGTGGACCCGCGATACCCCAACCTCCAGCCGCGCGCCTAGACCCCAGGCCTAGTAATCGGTCGCCTTCGCACGAGCCATCTCGCGCTTCGCGTCCGCCGCCTTCAGAGACTCCCGTTTGTCGTGCTGCTTCTTGCCACGCGCCAGCGCGAACTCCAGCTTCACCCAGCTCTTGTTGAAGTAGAGTTGGAGCGGGATCAACGCCAAGCCGCCTACCTTCACCTTGCCCATCAGGCGCAGAATCTCGCCCTTCTTCATGAGCAAACGCCGTACCCGAGTCGGCGCATGATTAAACTGATTCGAGAAGACATATTCGGGGATGAAGAGGTCGTAGATATACGCCTGCTCTTTATCGAACCCGATGTGTGAATCGCCGAACGTTACGTTACCGCCGCGAAGGCTCTTCACCTCGCTGCCGACAAGCTCAATGCCTGCTTCGAACGTCTCCAGAATCTCGTAGTCGTGCTTGGCCCGACGGTTGTTCGAGATCAGGCGGTGATTCGGATTTGCTGGCTTCTTGGTCTTCTTAGCCATGAGCGTGTTCCGGCGGTGTGATGCCCAGCTCGGCCGCGCTCTCCACGATCGCTCGAACCAAGTCATCAATGAACGCTGCGTCATAGTCCGACGACGCGGTCAGCCGCAACCGAGAAGTTCCGGGCGGCACCGTTGGCGGACGAATCGCAGTGACTAGAAAACCTCGCATCTCCACCGCCGAGGCGAGTGCCAGAGCTGCGTCTTCGGTGCCAACAACGATCGGGAAGATCGCGCCGTCGGGAGCGATTCTGAGCCAACCCGCGGCTCTAAGCCCAGATGCGATGCGCTCGATATTCTGCCAAAGCTTCGCCCTCCCCTCTGGTGCCCGCACCCGCTCTAGCCCGGCGAGGTTCGCCTCGATGACCGCGGTGGGAAGTGCCGTTGTGAAGACGAACGCTCGCGCCCGGTTGAAGAGGTACTCGCGCAACACTTCGGAACCCGCGACGAACGCGCCGAAGCCGCCCATCGCTTTGCCGCAGGTCCCGACCCGGATTGCCACTCGAGACGCCACGCCAGCTTCCTCTGCGGCGCCCTGTCCCTCAGACCCGAGGACGCCCACCGCGTGCGCTTCGTCGACCATCAACGACGCGCCGTGTTGCTCTGCGACGTCCACCAAATCAGCCAACGGTGCGGAGTCTCCATCCATACTGAAGATTCCCTCGGTGACGATCAGCTTCAGCCCCGGTGCGCCACAGGATTCAAGCATGCGCCGAAGAGCGCTGACGTCGTTGTGCGGAAACACATGCCGCTCGCCACGACTCAACCGCACGCCGTCAATCAAACTGGCGTGATTGAGCTGGTCGGAGAACACCGCATCGTCCTTTCCTACCAGCGCCGAGATCGTGCCCAGGTTCGCCTGCGTTCCCGAGTTAAAGAGCAGCGCAGACGGTGTGCCGAGCCAGGTAGCAACTCGCTCCTCGAAGGTTTTGTGCAGCGGTCGAGTTCCGGAGATCAGGCGCGATGCGCCGGAGCCGAATCCATTCGGTCCTAAGTAGAGATTCGAGCAGGCGACCCCGTACTCGGACTCCTCGACGACGCGCTCTCGCCGCAAGAGGCCTGCGCTCTGCAGAGCCTCGAGACGTCTCTGCAGCTCAGCGTCGAGCCGCGTCACGCTCACTGGTACGAGAGCCACTCGAACGTCACGTCGGGGTTGGCTTCCAAGTAGTCTCGCTCCAGCGCGCTCATTCCGTAGGCGATCGCTGCGAATGTCTGAAACGGGAAGGTGCACTCGACCGTGCGGTCGTGACACGCATTTACGTTGCCCAGCACATCCGGCGTCGGTGTCGGACGCGGCCGCTCGAGCCGACGGAAGAGCCAAACGATCGCGGCCTCAAAAAGCTCGTCGGTATCGATCGGGCCCACGTTGAACGTGCGCGTCTCGAGGTCCATCACTCCGGCGGCGGCATCCTCTTCGCTAAACTTGCGCTCATAGCGGCCCCACAGGTTTCCTACGAAGACCGGAAAGAGGGCCACCTCGGCACGCGACGTGGCGTGAGCGACCTCTTCGTCGGAGACTTCAAGTCCGTCAATCTGTCGCAGATACAGGATCTCAAAGAGCGTCGCGGCCTGCTGCACGTCGGTCTCCATGAAGCTTTCGGCGGCCTCAAGCACCGTGGCTCTAACACGCTCGCCTAGCTCGGGGTCCTGGCCAACACCGAACGCACGGCGGAGCAGCTCTACCTTCAAGAGCGGAGTCTCCGCAGAGTCTGCGCGCTCGATGAGATGGACCTCCAGAGCCGCAGCGGCCTGATCGACCTCCGGCCCACTCTCTGCCGCTTGGAGACTCTCCATCAGCGCATCATAGACATCCAACGTCGCCGGCTCGTCGGAGGTCCGAATCCGGAGAACCTGGAGGTCGATACGGTCTCTTCCATCACAGGCTGCGAGCAAGTCCCGCGCGCGCTCGAGGTTCCCGTTATCGAGTCCCGTGAGACAGCCCATCGCGCAGCTGTCTTCGAGCAGCACTATGTTCTCGCCGTCGAGGTCGATACGCTCCGCCAGCGTCGTCTGGGCGGTCTCGTAATCACCAGTCATGATCCACGCTTCTACCGCAAAGAGCAGGCCCTCGGGCGTGTCCAAGAGCGTGTGTCTTTCGAGTAATTCCAGCGCCGCCGTTGGGTCGCCGCCCTCGAGCAACTCGTCGACCGTCTGCAGCACAACCTCGGGCTCCTCAGGCGTTGGCGAGCAGGCGTTGCAGGCGACCAGAGAAGAGAGTGCCAGGCCGGCGAAGGCGATTGTTAGATTGAAGCGCACCAGAGACCTCTTGGGTTCGATCGATAACGGAAAGGTTGGAGCGAACACGGGCGAAGGTTATTCACCGGAACCTTATTCGTGGGGTTCGCCCGGGTCCCCGAGATCGTCTTCCGGCGCCGGTTCGGGCTCCACCAATCGGCGGTGCAGTAGATAAGCTCCCTGCTGGATCGTCGCGTAGGGGATTACCAAGTGGAACACGAAGTTGTTGTCCGCGTCACTGCCCACGTTGCTAACGGTAGTGTCGGCAAAGTCGGGGGTCTCGAAAGGCAGTGGGGGCGCGTCACCTCGCTCCAACGTGGCAAGCTCGTAGGCCATGTTCGTGACGATCTCCCGCGCATGCCAAGTCTGCGCATGGTACGTCAGCCGCGCTAGGCTCGGCTCGATCGCTTCTAGCTCGTAGGGGCCAACGTAGTGAATCGTGAAGTCGTTCGTAGCGGCATCGTACCGGCCGTCCCGCACGAACGCGTCGCGATAGCGGGTCGACCAGCGTGTATCGAACTCATCGCGGAAGAGTTTGACGCGAATCGTCGTCCGCAGGGTCTCGCCTTCTTCCAGATCCGGATGCTCGAGCTCCTCCCGTACCTCGGCGCGCTCGTCCCCCTCGATCAGACGATCAAGGAACCCAAGCGCCACCCTAGCTTGCTGCTCACTCACCGAGTCGACGACTTCGACGACGCGGTCCAACGGGATACGATCTTCCGGCGACCAGCCGAGCGACGCTCGGGCCTGCATGATTAGGTACTGATTGTACTCGCCCAGCATCGGGCCAGCGCGCTCCACGTTGATCAGACCAATGACGGCTGCCTCATAGCGCTCGGGGTTGGCCGGGGCCGCGGGTCCCTCTCCGTGGGCACCATCGTACATCGCCTGGTAGTACCGGCGACGTTCGGTGTTCGCGCGGCCACCATCTGTTCCGCGAAGTTCCATGCCATCGAGTGTCTCAAAGAAGCCGGCGGCTCCGTCGAGATCTCCTGTGTCGATCAGGAAACCGGCATAGCGGATGAGCACGTCGGGACTCGTTGGATTCGCCTCGCGAGCGCTCTCGAAGATCGCGCGGGCTTCCTCCAACTGACCGGTCTGCGCCAGCGTCGTAGCCTCTATAAGCAGCACGCGTTCGCTCCTCTCCTCCTGACAGCCGAGGAAAAGAGCGAAGCAAGCAACGATGTAGATTGGGTGTCGAATTCTCATGGCACGTGCGTGGGTCGGATGGCGACCATACAAGACCACGCGCCCGTCTTGGAATTCCCGCGACGGTGGCGACGATCTTCCTGAGCACGTGAACGTGACCATCCGGCTGAGCGGATGGCTACGCGGCCGGGTCCGGCTTGTGGCTCGCCTTCACGTCGTACTCTGTCGGTAGCGTGCCTTCGGGTACATCGAGCACGCCGCGCTTGAGCTCGATCACCGAGTCACGCGTTGCCCCGAACGCCTTCTTCAGCATCTTGTGCGCCAGCCACGGGTCGACCACTTGGCCGCACGTGAAGACGTCGACGGCCGCATAGCCGTACTCGGGCCACGTGTGCACGGACAGATGTGATTCGCTGATCACGATCATGCCGCTAACACCGTGCGGATTGAAATGATGAAATTCGACCGCGACGATCGTCGCGCCCATCGACTCTGCGGCGTCGCACATCAGTGCTTTCACGCGCTCCGGATCATCCAGAAGATCCGAAGGGCAGCCGTAGTATTCGATGATGCAGTGTCTACCGAGTCCTTCCATAACAGCGCCGTGTTGGGTGCGAGTTGAATTGTGCGCGCCGAATTGCGACCGCCCGTTAAGCGAAGTCGATCCGACGGGCAAGCAAACACGTACCGTCGAATGCAAAATATGGATCGTTGTTTGCGACTCAACGTTACGGACAACAGAGATCGGTATGATGCCGCCTCTCCCACGTCGAAAACCGTGACGGCGCTGTCATGGTTCTAGCCCAGGAGTATCCAGTGAAACGCAAAACTCTCTTCATCGAAGTCGATGGTGATCCAGCCGAGTTCTTCGCTCGCCCGGAGGTCTTGGACGTGATTCGAGACTACGCGTCGCTTGGCTTCCTTGTGACTCCGATCGACGGCGGTCCAGACGCCGAGAGGCTCATCCGAGAGGCGACCGGTGCCACCCCCACACGCCCAATCATATTCACGGGGGACTTCGACCCCAAACGGGTATGGGACCACGCGCGGAAGTACTCTATCGACCTCGCGTACTGCGTCCTCGCGGCGACGAGAGGTGCCCGCGACGGCGTGCTGCTCACGGCCGGCGTGAACCGCCTCGTTCGCCTACGCCGCCGCGCGATCGCCTAGAGAACTACTCGCTGATCATGCGGCCCGGAACACTGGGCCGAGTACCGGCGATCCCGTGCACTACATACTGCGGGAGGGCAAAACAGGCGTCGGCGACACCAGCGTTCAGGTAGCGCAATCGGTCGGCGAACGGCTCCAATCGCTCCGGACGCAGACTCGCACGAGCGGCGGGACCGTTCGTCGCCGCCACAAAGCACCAGTATCCGCCTGGGTAGGCCACGCATTGGGCCAAGTAAGGCGCCACGGTCTCGAAGATCTCATCGAGGGTGTCGTGGATCTGCTTCACACGATCGATGCAGAACACCGGCGAATCCGACTGCGGTACCAGAATCCCGTGATCACCCAGCAGCTTCGCGCACGACCGATAGAAATGCTCGGTGAAGAGTTCGACCGCTGCGTCTACCGGATCGGTGCTGTCGATCAGAACCACATCGAACTCTTCGCCATTCTTTGCTGCCTGCTCCACGTAGGCCAAGCCGTCGCCGACGATGACCTCCGCTCGCGGCGAGTCCATGGCTGCCGCCATCTCGGGGAAGTAGGTCTTCGCGCAGCGGATGACTTCGCCGTCGATGTCGACCAGCACCGCCTTCTCGACGCCGGGGTGTCGCAACACCTCGCGCAGGGTGCCGCCATCACCGCCTCCAATAATGAGGACGCGCTTAGGCTCAGGGTGGGCACAAAGCGGGATGTGCGCCAGCATCTCATGATACGGGCTCTCGTCCCGATCGGTGACATTGGTCACACCGCCGAGCGCGAGCACAGTTCCCCATTCTTCGGTCTCGAAGACGTCGATGCGTTGGAACTCGCTCTCGAAGCCCTCAAGGAACTCGGTGACGCTAAAGGTAAGCGACGTCTGCGACGTCCAGGGGTCTTGGAACTTCATGGTCCTTCTATAAATGCGTGAGTAGAAGTTGGCCCGCCGTTTACACAAAAGCGGCCCCGTTCATCAACGAATTCGGTACCTGCGATGGTTAAAAACCGCGTCTACGCAAACGTCCTCAAAGAGATCGCAGGGCTCCTTATCCTGACGGGGGCGAGCCCTTTTAAGGTCCGAGCCTTCGAACGCGCGGCGCGCACCATCGAGACGGCCGAGGCTCCGGTGCACCCCAAAGTTGTCGACGGGTCCGTCACCGACCTACCGAATGTCGGCAAGTCGATCGCCGCTGAGCTGAGTGCGCTCGCGGCAGATGAGATTCCTCCGGCACTAGCCGCGCTACGAGTCGAAGCCCCAAGCGGCCTCTTAGACGTGATGGCGGTGCCCGGTATCGGCAGAAAGAAGGTAAAAGAGCTGCATGCACGGCTCGGCATCTCCGATCTTGTGACGCTCCGCGCCGCCGTACTTGATGGCTCTCTGGCAAGCGTCCCCGGGTTCGGAAAGAAGTCGGAGACCCGCATTCTAACTGAGCTCGAACGCATCGAGCGCTTCCGCGGACTCCTCCCCTACCCTCGCGCCATTCGGCGCTCGGACGAGGTACTAGAGGAACTCGAAAGAGCCGGCATTCGCGCAGAGCTGGCTGGAGCACTCTCGCGCGCCGAAGAGTACGTCGCGGAGATCGTCTTGGTCGCCGTAACGCAGAGCTCCCCGGTGCTCGAGTTGCTCGGTGGTAGACTCGTCGACGGCAGCGTCCGCATTACCGACGGCGAGGAGGTTCCCATCTACATCGCTTGCGCGGAACCCGAGACATTTGGTTGGGTCTCGTGGCTGGAGAGCGCTGATGCCGAACACCGCGCAGCGCTTGAGGAGCGCGCTGCTGACGTCTCCGACCGCTCGACCACCGAGTCCGTGGCCGAGGGCCTGGGCATCGAAGTGCTCCCACCTCCCCAGCGCGTCGCTGGAACGCTGGAAGCACTCGGCGAGCCGAAGTGGCAGCCCGCGATTGCGTCCACCGACCTGCGCTCGGACCTGCACATGCACAGCACGTGGTCGGACGGCTACTTCTCGATAAAGGAGATGGCGATCGGTGCCGCCGCACGCGGGCTGACCCACATCGCGATCACCGACCACTCCGGCAGTCTGCGAATTGCGAACGGGCTCGACCGAGGGCGCCTGCTCAGCCAAATCTCGGAGATCGATCAGCTGAACGCTAGCCGCGACCTCGGCATTCGCGTGCTCAAGGGGCTCGAAGTCGACATCCTGCCTGACGGATCGCTCGACATGCACGACGATGTGCTGGACCGCTTGGACTGGGTCGTGGGCAGCGTGCACCAAAGCATGCGTATGGATCCAACGAAGATGACCGAACGCCTGCTCGCCGCGATCGGCACCTGCAAACTGAACGCGATCGGACACCCCACCGGCAGAAAGATCGGCAAGCGCGACCCCTACAAGTTCAACTTCGGCGCTGTGCTGGACGCCTGCGAGGAGCATCGTGTCGCACTGGAGATCAACGCTTCGCCGAGCCGGATGGACCTAAGGGCGGAGCACGTCGAGGAGGTGCTCGAAAGGCCGTCGCTGTGGATCACGATCAACACAGACGCGCACTCAATCCGGGAGCTCAACAATGCCCAACACGGGGTGCGCATGGCCCAACGCGCCGGCGTTCCCGCTGAGCGCGTGATCAACTGCTTGGCACTCGAAGACTTCCTAGTGGAGACCCAAGACCGCGCTTGAAACGCGGCCCTGCGGTGGGATGATCGTAATGTCAGCGCGGAATCGGGAGGACACGATTCGCTTCCGTCATGGTGTCCCTACGATCGGGTGATCGCGGCGTCGGCGAGTATTCGGATGGACACGCTGCCGAAATCACAAAACAATGGTCCGCCCACCCGAAACGAAGCCCACACCACCGAAACACGGAGGCTGGAGCAACCGAGCCTGCGAGGGCGATTCGGCTCTGGAGTGTCCCTTCGGGTAGACGAGGCCGGACCTTCGCTACGACCGAACCTGCCGCGACCGATCCGACCTAGCGGATGTGGGGCGACGCTCTCAAGACAGCGCCCTGATTCGCGCTCATCGTCTCCTGGTTGTTGCCCAGGGAGAAGGGGAACATCAGGTTGCCGGCGTCGGGGCAGAGGGTGCCGCGATCAGGATTGCTGCACTCCTGCGTATCGGTGATCGGGTCCCACTCGGTTCCACCGTGCTCCGACGTGTGCCGTAGCCCGTTGAAGTGGCCGACCTCGTGCGCCATCGTCTGACCTACCTGAGCAGCGTTTCCGCCTAAGTACTCGGCGGTGAACACGAGGGCGCTCCCGCTGGTGCCGTGCAGGCCGGGCACGCCGGGGATTCCGAGCGAAACGCCGAGCAAGCCTGGTGCCTGAGGAACGGAGAAACCGTTGATCAAAAACACATCGATCGACAGTCGCTCCTCCAAAGTCGGACCTGGGTCGCCGGCCTCCGTCGCTAGTTGGAAGATCTCGTTGAGGTCGCGAATTATGCCGTACCGATCCGCAGTCGCTTGAGATGCGTCAAAGAGGCGCAGCGAGTCCATCGTGATGCCAGCGTTGCCGTAGATGCGCTCGAACACATCGATCATGGTGTTGAACCCACTATTATTGCCGGCGTTGGAGGCGTTGAGGCCATCGACGCCTACAAAGTAGATGTTCACGGCGATGCGAGAGCCAGGAGCGCTCTTCTCAAGCACGTACCAGCATAGTTCGCCGCCACTGCTCGACTCCACCTCGAGGACATAGGTCCCGCCTCCTTGCTGCACGATATTCTCGAACTGAGGCGCGGCTGGGAAGAAGACTGGCGCGGCCGTCTGGATGTAGAACGGATTCACGTCCAAGAACTTGTGGTCCGTGTTGAAGTCGGCGCCGACCGAGCCATCGGGCAAAAGCAGGCGGCGCGGACGAACGGTCCCGCTGTTGGCAAACGGAACGATGCTAAACGCCGTCGTGGATGCCGCGATTGGGAAGGCGACTTCGCGGACGTCGCCGCCCCCACCATCACACGTGATCGTGATCTCTCCGGAAGTCGTTGGATCGGGCGCTGTGAAGTCCACCGGCGGGGCGCAGAATCCGTCACCAGCGTCAGCGCCGACGCACTCGTATTCTCCGCGGCAATCTTGCTGTGAGTTGCAGTCGACGAAGCAAGCCGTCTCTTGGGTGACCGTTCGGCACTGGGCGCCCTGCCCAGGCTCATTGCAACCGATCGATGCGCAGTCGAGCGTGGTGCAGTAGCCGCCCGGATAGCCTTCTTCCGCCCGAAGGCAGGTGCCGCCCTTGCAGTTGATATCGACTGTGCAGGGCTCTCCGTCGTTGAGCCCGCTCGGGTTCCGAACCGGAGACGCGTTTTCTGGGTCCTCAGGTGTACAGACGCCGCCGCCGCCATCGGGATCAACGCACTGGTATCCGAAGCGGCAACCAGCGTCGTTTTGGCAGGACTTAAAGCAGGCGTTGAACGAGGT
>JBLHWZ010000186.1:0-11189 GCA_047629415.1 Bradymonadia bacterium
GAAGACTGACGCCCATCGGCCAACCCATAACCCGACCCGTCCTCCACCCAGCCAGCCCCCGCAGGGGGCGTCGCGAGGGCTTTAGCCCAGAGCGCTCCCAGGCCCGTCGTTTACGGCGGGTGCAAACGCCCGTCACACCGCCAGCTTCACAACCAAATCCCATCACAACAACAACGACGACGAAAAACAACGACGAACGACGACGAACGACGACGAACGACGACGAACGACGACGAACGACGACGAACGACGACGAACGACGAACGACGACGAACGACGAACGACGACGAACGACGAACGACGAACGACGAACGACGACGAACGACGAACGACGAAAAACAACGACGAAAAACAACGCCTCTACCCGCCGACGCCTCTACCCGGCCGCCTCTACCCGCCGGCGCGCAACTCATAGGTAAGCCAGGCCGTACCCGTCCCGACCGCCGCCCCAACCAGCACATCCGTCAACCAGTGGCGGCGCCCTGCGATTCGCAGATAACCGGTCAGAGTAGCCGCAGTATAGGCTGCTACCGGGATCGCCCACTGCCCTGTCGAGCCACCCCAGTTATACTCTTGAGCGTAGATCGTGAGCATCGTAGCGCTGGCGAAGGACGTCGCGGAGTGGCCGCTGAAGAACGAAGCGTAGGTCTCTCCACCGGCATCTTCTGGCCGCTCGCGCCGCAGCGCGTGTTTGGTCAATCCTGTGATCAGTTGTGTAGCGGCGAGGGCTTCGAAGCCGACGAGGCTGCCGTTCCAGGAGTTCGGATCCGATTCCAGGTTTCCGAGCGGCGGCGCAAATACGGCAGCGGCCATGAAGGAGCGCAGCAACCAGTCTGAGGTTCGCCGAGCTGCGCGCCCGTTTTGCCAATCCAAGGCGTCGCGGGCCCACAGGTCGAGGCCGTTGGGATGCGCTTCGCGCTCATGCGGTGCGGGATGAATGAAGAGCAGGCCGAGGTCGATCGGGACCGTGATGGCCAAGAACGCCGCGTCTGCGCCACCGACATCCATCTCCGCGAAAGCGTTCTGGCTGCGGGCCTCAGCCGAGCAAACAAGCAGTGTGACGGCTAGCGCCGCGGTCAGCGCCCTCATCGGTCCGCTGGGCTTCGGGCATCCTCTGGACGCTCGATCCCGACCAAGCGAAAGCCTTGCTCTCCGAGGTCATAGAGATGGAGGCGCGCCGGCGGGATTGCGTCGTCCATGCCCGCTTCGGGCACAAGGTGCAGGTCGATCACCGTGTACCGACTTGGGCTATCGTCTGCTCCAGTTGCGTCGGGTCGTTCTCCATCAGGACCCGTCAGGGAAACGCACACTCGATTCGGGTCGACCGGACCATGCGGGTTGTCGTATCGGGACCACTGCGGGGACTCCCACTCCCCGAACCATCCGCGGGATTCGTAGTGCAGCTCCGATGCTCGTGTGACGCCGGTTTGTGTGGCCAAATCCTGGAAACAAAGGGTGGTACCGTCTGGCTGCACTTCGAAGTCCGTGAGTGGACTACGGACGGAAAGATAGGTCTCCAGCACGCGCTGTCGCCGGGCCATTAGGGTGCGGAGGAGCTCGGTCTCTTCGGATCGAATCGACATGTAGCCCTCTTCCAACATCGCCGCGACGGCGGCTTCATCCATGCGTGCGATGATGCGGGCCATCCATGCCGCGTCGCCGTCGCGCATCGTGGCGAACGCTGGGTTCGGATATCCTGCGTGATAGTTCTCGGGTTCGAAGTGCTCAGCGTCGAAGTAGCCGAGAATGGGCGCGACCGTTGAGATGGTGACCGTCTCCCAAGGGCGGGTGAGCGCTCCGAATGTCAGGAAATCCGCCGTGACGTGGGCGATGTCGAGGTAGTTCGAGTAGCCAAAGCGGCGGGACAAACCATCCAGCGCCCACTGTGATCCAAGGCAGTCGCCGAAATCCAGGTAGTAGTGCCGAACAAACCCGCGGCCATCTTCCTCGGCCCAGATCGAGAGCGTGTTCTGCTCGCGCGCATCGAAGTGATTGAGCCACGCGGCCAGTACACCTGCTCCTCGGAGCTCACGACGGTCCTCATGACGGAAGACATCGTTGGGATCATCGCGACGGCGGCCCTGATAGGTCCACGGACCGAGCGGGCGACCGGGAAGAAAGAGACTGCCTGAGACGCGATGCAGACCGTTCTCAAGGACGTACGCCGCGTCCAACACTTCTTGGATATGGTGCTGCTCCATCGGGATGTCGTTGCCGACCGAGTCCTCCGTCTCCGCGCCCTCGCCAATCTCAAGGATCGCGGGGTCGAAGAAGACCACCATGTTGCACGGCGACCAGTATCCAGCCGCATGGTAGATTCGGGAACCAAACACATCCGCTGTGGTCGCGCGCTGGCCCTCTCCTGCGCCGTCCATCTTCAAGAGCCATCCGCGGCCCTCAGCGTCGCGAATAATGAAGCCAGGATTGGCTCCGTTCGGCTTGGCTGCGGTGACTGTCCACGGTCCGCTGACGTCCAGCGGCTGGTCTGGACATGAGCCTCGTCGCATCTCTTCGATGCTCATGTCGAAGAGGCTCAGCCGGTTGGTGAACCAGCTGGAGTCCGGCACCTCATCGAACGCGTTCACGTTCGATGCATGCTCCGGAACGTCCACGGAAAGGTAGCGGCTGACCGGCTCGAAGAACGTCATGTCGACGGCGTCCCAGACGAAGCCTGAGAAGTACTCCTTGGGAGGAGCTTCGAGCGCGCTCTCGTCGGGATCGATCCAGACTGGATCCTCAAGTGGAAACATTCTCACATCTGGCGCACCACAAGCACCCATCTGAGTAAGAACGATAAGACTTATTGAAGTTCGTAGAAGTGTCTTCATTTAGAACCCCCTCTGAGCGCCGAGCAGGATGCGCGTACTCTGTATCCCATAGTCGTCTGCGTCGAAGGGCGTCAGACCGGCTCCGAAGAGCAAGGAGAACTGCACATCTCGGTCGCCGTTCGATCGCAGGCCCATGCCGAAGCTGGAGGCCATTCCGCGGAGGCTCGCTCCTTCGAACGCACCTGCGTAGGCGTTGCCAACCTCGTAGAAGACGAAGCCATCCATGAACGCCCAGACCGGGTAGGTGTATTGGAACGCTGTAAGCAGCGTGCTCTCTCCGCGCGCGCGCTCGGCGACGTATCCTCGCAGGCCTTCAGTCCCGCCCAAACCCGGGAGTTCGGTGTATGGAATTGGCTTGTCGCCGAGACTCGAGACCAGCTCGGCGCGTTGGCTCACACTGAACACGCGACGACGGCCGTTGATGTCGCCGTAGAGGGTGAGGTGTGTGGAACCGCCGAGCCATGAACGTTCTGCATCCCCGACATCGTTTCCATAGCGACCAGACATCGCGAGCCGAACGCCGCTGCCGGCCGAAGCCGGGTCAGCATCGCGCGAGTCGAGAGTGACAGTCGTCCCGATGTCGATCAGCTCGTAACCATCGAAACCTGGTGCCACGTCGTTCGCTTCCAACAGGTCGGTGGTGCCTTCCTGCTGAAGGAGTTCGAAGAAGGCGACGTCGGCCTGATCGATGCTCCCGTCTCCATCGCCGAACCGGTTCCGAGACGCTGCAAAATGGGCTTCAAGACCATCAAGCTCGCCGAACGCCCATTCAGCGTCGATTTGGCCACCAAGGCGAGTCCACTTATAGGCCGCGATGGTGTCATCCTCAGAGATGCCGATGCCATTCGTAAAGAGGTGATCTGGACGCTGGTCGAAGACGAAGTGGAACCCGAGTCGCGACGCAGAGAGTTCCGTATTCTGGCCTCCGTTTCCGCCGAGCAGGATCCGCTCGCGAAAGGTGAACCTCCACCAGTCACTGCCACCCCAGGCGAAGTGCATCCGCATGTGGTCGCCCTCACGCGGGGTGTCGTTGGAGAACAAGTAGAGGCCAACGCTCGAACGCAATCCGAAATCGAAGAGCGCGGTCGGGTAGACGCCTATCCGGCCGCCGGTTCCGAAGGTCAGGACATTCGCCACCTTGGAGCCCAGATGGTTCTGCTCTCCCCAAAGCGCGAACGCTCCGATGGGTCGTCGAATCACGTACTCAGTAACACCATAGACGGGCGCGAGCAGGACTCGGGGAATCCACAGCGCGCGCTGGCCAGGTGTCGGCTTCGCGTCTTCGCGTTGGTCGAGGTCCGGCGCGTCGCGGCGATCCGTCATGACCTCAGGCGCCCCTCGCTCGCCGACGATGGGCTCGCGGCGGAGTCTTGGCCTCTCGGGCTCGGCTGCCTGTGAGTCATCCTCCAGACTCTCTGTGATGGACGGTGGCTCGGCGGGCTCCTGCTCGTCGAGATGACCCAGGTCCTCATCTGAGACCGGCGGAAGTGCCTGGGCCGATTCGGGGGGTTCCTCTTCGATCAGCACGGACTCGATAGGAGACTCTTCGGCTTCATTGCTAACCGCCGGGGCGGGATCGTCCTGGGCGGCGAGAGTTGGAGAGGCCGAGGTAAGCAGGGCACAAAGTGCCGCCGCCCAAGCTCGAGACGAGGGGTGTTTCACGCGGAAAGCCGGATGGTGGGGTTGGATAGTTCGATCTCGAATCCTGCGGCGACGTCTGGAGCGTGCTCCTGCCACCAGCGAGCTGCTCTCATCTCGTTCCACGGCTCTTCAAAAGGCAAGCACGAGAGCTGACAAGCTAGGCCGAGCGCAGACTCCGGACGCTCAGAAGGATCTTTCGCGAGCATGCTCATGACGATCGCCTCGAGCGCTGGGTCGATGGGCACTTCGCAAATCGCGGAAGGAGGCTCGGGAGGCTCGCGAACGTGTTTAATGACCATCGCCATCGCCGAATCAGCCTCGAAGACGAGGCGGCCGGTGAGCAGCCAATAGGCCACGCAACCAAGCGAGTAGATGTCGACAGATGCCCCAACCTCAACGTCGCCGCTGGCGACTTCCGGAGCCATGTAAGCGGGGGTGCCAGAAGCAATGCCCTCACTCGTGAGGCGAGTCTCCTTCGAGTCTCCTTGCGCCGCCTTCACGAGCCCGAAATCAAGGACCTTTGCGAAGTCGAACTCGGTTCCGAGTCGGGCCGCGAAGATGTTGGCTGGCTTGATGTCTCGATGCACGAGCCCGTTGGCGTGCGCGTCCGCGAGTGACTTCGCAACCTGTGCGATCAACCACGCGACGCGCTCCGAGGGCAGCGGACCGTGCCGCTTCACCATGGACTCGAGGTCGAGCCCCTCAAGCAGCTCCATCACATAGTAGAAGGTCCCGTCGCGAGTCATGCCATAGTCGTAGACAGTAACCGTATGCGGAGAGCCCAGCACCGCTGTAGCTTTCGCCTCTCGAGCGAAGCGCCGCAGAATCACATCCGCCGTCTCTCCGTTCGTCGACTTCAGTCGCTCTGGCCGGATGACCTTCACCGCTGCCGGCCTCTTCAGGAGCTCGTGGTGCGCGCTCCAAACTTCGCCCATTCCGCCCTCACCCAGCTGCTCGCCGAGCTCGTACGAGCCCAGCTTACGGCCGCGAGAGGCGTCGGCACCGAGACGGTAGACGAACCTCGAGGCGAACACCGCGGCAAAAGCGGAGAGGTAGTTCGGCACAAGAAAAACCAAGAGTTCGAGACTCATCGTCGTGGGCGCACCACCCAGCGTATGCAAGCCAAACGCGACGAATGGGGTCGTCGCGGCCGCCAGCGATCCGATGAGCGCACGCTGCGGGAACGTTGGTACCACCAACGGGAAGAGCAGAATCCAGAACGACACCCACGAGAGCCCGATGATCGGCGCGTTCTCCGGGACGAACATGAGTCCCCACTGCTCGGCCATCGCGATGCCGAACGCCCCGAGCACCAGCAGCAGCATTCCGGTGCCGCAGATCGCCTTCTCTTCGAGCTCGGCCTTGCGCGCATGGACCCAGAACGCGAGAGCACCGAGGATCGACAACACGCCCGCGACGAGCCCAACAGGAGGATGGGCTGCCAGGACCTCAGCGATCGGCCGACCATCCACCGTGTCCGGCATCACGTCGACAACGGTCAGCCCGAAGACTGTCGGTAAGCCCCACGCCACCAAGTAGGCGATGGCATAGAGGAGCGAGATCGCGGCGATTCGCTTCTGCCGGTTCTGGCCGAGTTCTGTAGGTAACGCATCTTGCGTCGTCGTCGAGGAAGACGAACGGAGATCCGACGCGCGTTGCAAGCGGTGGAGTTTGCTGGCCATGAACGGGGCCGGGTTGTTGGGGCCGCCAGAGTACGCACGGCGATGTAGCGCCGCAACCGGAGACACGCTGGCACCAGTGTGTTGACCGAACTGCGACCGCGGCTGCCGCGCACTCGAAGCTGCGCGCGGTCGAGCTTACTCGCCCAAATGACCCTTCAGCGACTCCAGACTCAGCTGGATCGATCTGTTCGACTGAAGCAGCGCACGAAGTACCTCTTCCCGGGGACGAGAAGGTGCGGGCGAGCGAGGCCGATCCTCCAAGAACGGCAGGACTTGTCGGTGTATCCGAGCCGGTAGGACAGACTCAAGATACTCGAGCGCCGTACCCCTGAGCCCGGTATCGTCGGTATGAAGCGCCCGGTAGGCGGTTCGCAAGGGCTCCTCCGGGTAGACCAAGGCCAGCATGGTGAAGACGTGTTGCAGAGCCCGCTGGGACTTCACGCGAACCAGCTCAATCATGAAGGGCGAGCCCTCGTCGCCGGAGTCTAGCCCACTCGGCGTCGTCGTCTCGTCCAGTAGCCGGTGGTTCTCCCAGACCCCTCGGTCAACGTCCGCCTCACGAGCGACCGCTTCCATCACCGCGTCCCGCGACACGCTCACCTCGGCCGGCGAGCGCACGATGCGCCGGAGCGCCTGTCCGCACTGAAAACGGACCTCAAAGCGGCGATCATGGAGGCCGGCAACAAGCAGATCCAACGCGCGCTGACTCATTGCCGCGCCCAGCACCCGCGGGACCCGTCGCCGAACTGTGAAGTCCGTCTCCTCCGAGAGCAGCACGTCACCAAGTTGCCCTGCTGCGTCATCCGCGAAGGGCTGTAACGCGGCGATCGCGCCAACCGCGACAGGGTCCCAGGCGAGCAAGGGGATGATGTGAGGGACGAGGTCGCGGGGCAGCGGCTGGGCCTCGCGCAGCGCGGCAAGGATCCGGTCCGCATCCTTCGATCGCAGCGCGACCAATGTGTCGACAAACGGGTCACCGCTTGACCCAACCGCCGGAACCTGACCCGTCTCGGAACGGGCCACCGAGACCGGTACCAGCCGTCGCGGCTGAATCACGTCGACACCGAGCGCCTGCCTTACGTCGAGTCCGCCGAGAGACAACAAGATCGTGCTGCGAAACTCCGACTCATCGGAGAGCCCGGAGAGTTCCAGGGCCAGCGCTCGATTGACCATGCTCTCTTCCAGGACCCCGGTGTATCCGGACCGCAGACGCACGACCAAGCCGATCGTGCAGAGCGCGAGGAGACAGGCCAGCACCTGCATGATTCGCGTCTCGCCGGCGATTCCTGAAGCGAGAATGCCGGTTACGACCAGTCCGCCGATAACGTTGCCTGCCCGATCGGCGCCAACATCGATCAGCGTCTTCGCGGTCCGCTTTGCCTCCTGTGCAACGGGCACATAGAGCAGCTCGTAGCCGGAGCGATACAGAGAACTCCGAAGCACCGATTCAGTCCCTCGCACCAGGGCCGCTGCCAGAAGGCCTGGCAGCGCGATCGCCGCGGTGGTCGCCGCCGCGACAGAGATGGGTAAGGTCACGAGGCTCGGGAGCAGCCCGAATCGTTCCAAGAGGCGCCGGCCGAGCAGAACTTGGAAGAGGAAGGTCAGTGCTCCCGCGGCCGTATAGAAGATCGCGAAGAACCGAAGCAGCGAGGGCCCGTCACCGTATCGAGCCGCTGCCTCGGCTTTGAAGACAAAGTCGATGAGGGCTTCGGTAGCGGTGACTGTGAGCACCAGCAGGGCCAGCGTGCGCAGGTAGCTGTCGCCGCGCACGTAGCGGAATCCATCGGCCATGGTTCCGGAAGCAGGACGCAGCCGCGCGATCGCCTCGTCAGTCGCATCGTTCTTTCTCCGGAGGAGACGGACGAGCGGCACGCAGAGCATATGCAGCACAGCGAGGCCGATGACGACTTGCCCGAAGCTGACGCTCTCTGCCGCGGCCATCGCGATCAGTCCACCGACCAAGCCACCGAGCGTGCCCCCAACAGCGATGCGGCCGACAGTTCGACGGGCACTTCGCGGGTCGAACCGCTCGTTCACGACCGACCAGAAACCGCTGATGATAATCGCGCCCACCGTGCCGATATGCAGGAAGAGGAGGACCGCAGCGAGCTTTCCAGACGTCTCATTTGCGAGGGCGATCAAGACCAAGAATCCAGCGCTCATCGCGAACGCGCCTGGCACCACACGACCGGGACCGAAGGTCGCCAGCATTCGGATCATCGCGGCCATCGTCGCGACGCTCAGAACCGCAGACGCGACCATCATCAGGGGGAGACTCTCCACCGGAAAGTGAGAGAGGAAGAGCGCGTCACGAGTGGACTTGCCCGCCACCTGTTGCGCGATCATCACCGCAGCACAGATCGTCCCGGCCAGCGCGGCGACACGTTCGTCACCCGCATCCGCGGCCATCTTAGACTTCTTCTGCGGTCAGAGACTGGTAGCGCTTGTAGAGCAGGAAGGTGGCCCCGAGCCAGAGCACAACGAGCACCAGGTTTGCCAACGCGAAGTCGCGTAATCCCCAGGTAAATGCCTGAGTACCGACCAAAACGAAGCCGAGCGAGCAGACGTCACCAACGCGGACGACGAATGTGTCGATGGCCTGCTTGGCCTTGTACTTCTCTGCACGGGTCGTCGGCAGCCAGATCAGCGCCTTCGCGGTGTTCATGACCGAGTAGTCCGTCGTGTTCTCGGCCGTCTTCGCCCAGCGATAACCCACCAAACCGAGGCCGGCCGCGAGGAGCCCGTAGGCGCCGAACGCGATGATCGGCAGCGCGAAGAGCACTCCCTTCATCCCGATGTGTTTGACGATTCGGCTCACGACGAAGGCCTGAATCAGCACGGTCGCGATGTTAACGTAGAGGAAATAGTCACCGTAGAATGCGCCGATATAGCCGCCGAGGCTCTCGATCTCACCCGCCGCAAGCAATCGCTCGCCATTCTCCTTCACCATGCGACCGAGGATGTACTCGCCCGTGGAGTTGACGATGTTCAGCAGCAAGATGACGATCGCGATCAATCGCAGGTAGGGGCGCGTCAGCACGAGCTTGAAGCCGCCATCTCCACTCAGGCCTTCGTCGGATGTTGCCTTGTCGCTGCCAACATTCTGCTTCTCGTCCGCTTGTCCGGAGAGGAAGAAGAGCGAAATCCCGTGCAAGAGCAGCAGGAGAGACGCGATCTGCAACATCATCGGCGTTTCTACGCCGAGAGCGAAGAGCTGCCCAGTGACGCCGCTTCCGATAACCGCGCCCAGCGTCGCGCCGATGCCGATGATCGGGAAGAGCCGATCGCCCTCTTCACGTGAGTAGAGGTCGTTCGCGAACGACCAGAACTGCGCGATTAGTGCGAGACTGAAGATTCCTACCCAAACGTAGAAAATGAATCCGAGGCGGAAGAAGTCGGAAAAGACAGGTCCGACGGAAGCCTCCACTTCAGGCGCTTCCTGCGCTGCTTCGGTATCTACCGCGATTTCGGCGACGGGCGGAAGCGTCTCCGCGAGCGCCTCGACAACCAAAAGCGCCGACTCCACGGAGAGTTCGCCTGCGTCGTCGCCTGCTTCGAGTGCCTCGCTAACCTGAACCGCGTTGACCGCTGGAAGGTAGAACCCCTGAAGGCACGCAAGGAAAAACGCGGTCACGACGACGATGAGCACCTTTCGCGGTAGCTTCGACGAAATCCAGCCGTAGAGCGGCACGAAACCGAGCAACACGAGCGCTTGGCCCGCCGCGGCCCAGGACTTCAGCTCCGCCGAACCATCCGCGAGGATCATCGGCTCGCGCACCGTCTTAATGACGTAGTACGCGGTCAGCAGCAGCAGGATGTTGACCAGCAAGAGAACGACGCGCGCACCCTCACCCGCTCTGACTTCACTGAAGAGGCCGAGGAATCGGTCAAGAAGGTTGGGCTGTCGTTCGTTCACTTCGGTCTCCGCAGGGTCCTGGGCTCTTAGCTTGGGGACGGCGGGGTGTGAAGCGCGGGCCCGCTATGGTGCCTGCTCGATCCGGGTAGCACTCACTGTGCGGGTCTCACGAACGTACCGGAGGCCATGGACAAGGACGACTCAGGATCGACACGCCTCCCCAAAACGGGAAACCCTGCATCGCTTGAAGCGAGCAGGGACCAAGCGAGCACCAGAACCTTTAGGACCTAGAAGAACGCGAGCAGTTCAAGCGCGGCCGAGATCTCAGGATCGGCGCCCTCCGCATCGGAGATGTCTGCGCGGACCTCCGTGACGATACCGAAGTTGTCGGTCACGCTGAAGAGGCCTGCCCCGGTGAGCGAGATGGTACCTTGCTCGAAGACGACGTCGCCCTCGGTGGCCTTCTGGCTCAAGTAGTCGACGCGCACGGTGGCCGCGGCGATGCTGCTGATCGCGTAGCTGAACGTTGCCAAGGCGCCAACGCTCTCAAGGGCGTCGCTGGTACCGAAGTTCACTTCTCCGAGGATCGTTAGGTCGCCCACACCGACGGACGCATCGACGTCGACCATAATGTAGGGGTCGTCACTAGAGAGCGGGCCGATGGTCGACGAGAGCCCGACCGCGCCCGAGCTGAAGGCGTATTCAACGCGAGCACCCGGCGAGGCGGAGAGCGGCGTACCCGGCGTGTCCCACTCATTCGTCAGCCAAAGCTGACCGCTGAAGGTGTCGCTCCGGTATCCGGTGAAGAGACCGGTGAGGTTTGACGGTGTTGCGCTCGTGAAGAGCTGTCCCTGGCTGTATTGGTACAAATCCGTGGGATCGATTCCTTCGGCTCCGATCGGCGCGTTGGCCTTACCGGCGCGGACGAAGAACCCGGAGCCGTGCTCATAGTCGAGGAAGCCCTGTTCGAAGAGCGAATCGCCGGTGAGCGGGGTGCCGTCGGACGGGAAGACGTTGATGTCCGCCTGCAGCATGAGGCCGTCTCCGGGGGCGATGGTGAAGTCGACCTCGACCTGATCCAGCCCAAATGAGGGCTCATCAGCATCCTGCGGGAAGCCGGACACCGGCATGTAGAGCGATGTATCGACGAAGCCGGAGATCGTCACGAGCTGCTCCTCTTCT
>JBLHWZ010000187.1:0-11140 GCA_047629415.1 Bradymonadia bacterium
GACGCTCAGAACCGCTGTGGCGGATGTTCCTTCTTGGGGGGACCTCCAGGCGAGACCTGCGGTGAATGCTTCACGTGGCAATGCTCCTCGACAGATGACGCTGTGAGCTGTGAATCTGCCAGGGACCTGCCTGGCGGGTGTCCGGCGGCTGACTGTTCTGAATGCGAAGCGCTCTTTCGAGAGTGCGACGAGTTGGGAGTCTGTGGCGAATGCATCACGGGGCACGAGGCCATCAGCGGAGTCTGTCAGTTGATCGAAGCAGAGTGCAGCGACGAGACTTCCTGCGCTGACGGAGAGCCGCAACCGGTCGGGGGCGCAATCTGCGAGCGCGTGGATCCAACGACCTGCACGGAGGAAGGGACACGGCTAGCCGAGGTGCGGCAGCGAAGTTGCGAAGCTGGTGTCTGCGTGGATACCGACGTGTTTCAGCCCGCTGCGTCACTTCGTTGTACCCCCGCGCTCGACGGCGTTCCGTGCGAATTCACGGCGGAACGAGGGGGGCAATGTCAGGACACCGTGTGTCGGCCGCACGTTCTCATCATGACATCAGCCGAAGTTTCCATCGCGTCCGCCCGAACCGAAGCGTGTCCACGGAGTTACAGTCTCGTCGCCGGCGGTTGCCGTACCAATGCCGCGAGCGGTATGCACGGGAGTGGACCGGATGACTTTCTCCGCGGCAGCCGAGGTGAGCTGCGAGGTAGCACCCAGTGGACGTGTCGACGGGGCGAAGCTGACTCAGGCAGTATACAAGCGTACGGAGTTTGCGTGCTCGACCTTCTGTTCGAAGATCACTTGTTCCTGAGCGATATCGCTGCAGTGGCGCCTCCTGGTGAGTCACCCCCCTGTTTGGATAGGCTCTTGGTTGGCGGCGCCTGCGACGTCAACTCCACGTTGACCGGCGCGTATCCGTCGAACGCCACGATCGACGCAACAGGTGTCGAACCTGAGCCAGACGAGCGCTGGCGATGTGAGTCTCAAATCTCGGCGCTCATCGGAGACGTCGCCGCTTCGTGCATGCTGACCCCCGGGACAATTCGCTACGAGACTGCTGGTCCCTCAGCGGATGGCACCGTTGCATCGTGTGGCGACGACCTCCTGATCGGCGGAGGGTGCAGAGCGCCGACGTCTCGCGTCGTCGGCAGCTCGTATCCTGAACTCCTCAGCGACGGCTCCTCGCACTGGCGTTGCGAATCGAGCGGCACCGGCAACAACTTCGCGGTCGCGGTCTGCCTGACGCTGCCTCCTGGACCCTAAGCGCGGCTAGAGGAGCGCGCGGTACGCGAGCGGACGTTCGCCCGGCCCAAACGCGCGCTCCAACGCCGCGAGCCCGGCGAGGACACTCGCTTCGTCCCAGGCGTCCCCGATCAGCTGCAGGCCGACCGGCAGGTCTTCCACACGGCCGATCGGAGCTGTCCCCGCGGGGAATCCGTTGAGGTTCGCTAGGAAGGTGTATCGGCAGACGAGCCGCGTGCTGTCGTCGTCCGCGACTTGCACGCGGTCTTCCGTGACCGGGTAGGGAGTAGCCACTACGGGGAGCGTGGGCATCGCGATCAGATCGACCTTGCGAATGACCTCCGCGGATGTTCGCCGAAGTGCCGCTCTCCCACGCTGCGCACGCAAATACTCTCCGGCACCGACCGAGCCGAGAATCGCCATTTGAAGCCGAAGTTCAGCTCCAAAGAGGTGACCAAACTCAGCCGCATAGTCGATAACGTGTGCCGCCGTCTCCGGCCCGATGCAGAGCACGCCGATGGCCTGCGCCATGGCAGCGTGCGGAAGCTCGATCTCGACCAGCTTCGCGCCACGGCTCTCAAGCTCGCGGATCGCGTCGAAACAGAGCGCGGCGATCCGTGGGTCCGCGTCTTCCCACTCCTTGTAGGGAACACCGATTCGCGCGCCCTTGATGCCTCGACTGGGTGCGAGACGCCACGCGGCCGACGGATCGCCAGCGGGCGCGTAAGCCGTTGAGGGATCGCCCGGATCGGGCGCCGTACCTGTCGCACAGAGAAACTCTACGAGGTCGCGCACGGTCTGACCGATCGGGCCGAGCGTGCCCACGGTGCCCTTGCCGAAAACGTCCCCCGTGCGCCCGATACGTTGAAAGGTCGGCTTGATGCCGTAGACACCCTGCATGCAGGCCGGGATCCGGATGGAGCCTCCGCCGTCGGAGCCTAGCCCCACGGTCGCGAGCCCCAAAGCCACTGCCGCTCCCGTCCCTGTGGAAGAGCCGCCTGGCGTGCGATCCTTGTCGAAGACATTTCGTGGCATCGAGTGGTTCGGGTTGATCCCGAGCGGGCTCATCCCCCACTCCGTTGTGTGCGTCTTTCCGTAAACGAGAGCGCCCGCAGCGCGGAGCTTTGCAACGACAAAGCTGTCTGATTCCGCTGGCGAGTCCAAGAACGCGGTACCGCCAAAGGTCGGAATCCCAGTGATATCGACCTCGTCCTTCACCGGCACCGGGATCCCGTCGAGAGGCCCAAGCGGCTTACCTGCCTCGAACCTTCGATCGGCCGCCAAAGCGTCGTCCATAGCTCCGTCGTTCAGGTTGACGAAGGGGCTAAAGGTCGCGTTCCCGAAGTCGCGCTTCTCCACCCGTGCCAGAATCCCGGCGAGGACTTCGCTGGGCTTGGCGGTGCCTTCACGAAACGCCTCAGCGAGCGCGGCACCTCCGGTCGCGTCGTCCGTCAGTCGCTGATCGCCCCATTGGCGAGTTGAGGCACCAGCGATCGGCCGCGGCTCGTGCAAGATCGAGTCGAGCAGCTCCTTTGGCGCGTTCATCAGATTCGCCATCTCGTACTGATGGAATGCGACGGCGCGGAGCGCTTTGGCGCCGGGAGCTGTGCCGGCGAGCCGGAGCGCAGCGGAGAGAGGCAGACCTTTTAGTCGAGGCATCGTTCAACAAGATGAGAGGGATACTCAGCGTAGCGCGAACGGTACGATCTCGCGAGCCAGCCGCCGCCATCACAGCTCCGGTCTCCCCCATGACCAGTGCTCGCGCGCGCCCGAGCGGACTCGGGCAAGGCGCGCTCCGCGGAGCGCCTAAAGTGCGAGGCGGTGCCTGCCCAAGCGCACAGCCGATTTGTCATCGACTGCGAACTCGACCACAGGTACGTTCGACGCCACTCTCACCGGCTTGACCGCTGCCTGGCCAGACCAGCATCTCAAGAGTTGGTAGTGTGACCCTACTCCCTCGTCTGGAACAGAATTGAGAACCTCGACTGCAAAGCTCGGTTTCACCGCCCTCCTGCTCGCCGCCTGCGGCGGAGATACGCCCGACGAGCGCGACACGAGCAGCGTGGCGGACACTGGTCCTGACGACGCGGTCGTTACGACGGATGTGTCGCCAACGGACGTCCCTTCGGATGATACCGAGGAGACAACCCGGTTCGACACCGTGGAAGACCCGAGCGAAGATCCCGGCGAAGACGCGGGGGTCGACTCGGATGCCGACACCACCACCTGCGAATCAGACACACTGATCTGCGACGGCGGGAACATCGTTTGTCCCGACGACGGCGCGATCGTGGAGCAGTGCGACACGGCCTCATGGGGCGGCTGCATCGAGGGCGGCTGCGTAGACGCCTGTGTACTGGCCGAGACCGTCGATTCCGATCTCGGCTGCGAGTTCTTCGGTGTCGATCTGCCCACGTCAAACTCGGTGGAGACGACGACCGGGTTCTGGGTGACGAATCCCGGACCAAGCGCCGCCACAGTCACCGTCGAAGACAACACTGGCTCGATCATCGGACGCGCATCGGTCCCCTCCCGTGGCAGTCGCACGATCCAGTTGCCAGCACCCTCGGTCGCTGTGCCCGATGGCGGTAGCAGGCTCAGCCAGAGTGCCTATCTGCTGACCAGCGACTCTCCGGTATCGGTCGTGCAAGAAGCGGCCTCAAACGGTGACTTTGACGAGACGACGGACGCCTCCTTGCTCTTCCCTGTCCACACGCTGGGGGGCCGCACCGCTGTGGTGAGCTGGCCCCATTCGGTCGCAACCCCTGCGGGTAGCGGATTGAACCCTCTGAGGTCCTCCATCACGCTCGTCGGCGCGGGCGACTCCCAATCGACGCTACGGGTGACGACGAACACTGCCTCTGGAGTCGGCGTGCTCTCCGCCAGCGAGGGAGAAGAGCTCGTCTTCCAGCTCGCGCGATTTGAAGTCCTCCACCTCGAAAACGAGGTGCTCGGCGGAGACCTCTCGGGCACCGTAATCAGCTCGACGGGGCCCGTCGCAGTCTTTTCGTCCGTGCGGAGCGCTCGAGTGCCTGCCCCGGCCTACCTCTGCGAGTCCGGTGCCGCGGCCGACCCCATCACGGCACTCTGCTGCGCCGATGGCTCGCTCCCCAGCATCGAGGCAACTTGCGCCGACGGCGAACAACCGACGCCTGCGATCCCGACAGGCGGCGCCAGCTCATCCGATCACCTGCAAGCCCAGATGCCCCCGGAGGCGCTGCTCGGCCAGCGCTTCATTATGGGAGCAAACGCGCTCTCGGGAGAAGGCCGCTGGCGCGTAGCCGCTCCGAACCCGACGCAGATCCAGGGTTCAAACGGGTCGGGGGCCGCGGTCCTCGAGGAGGCGCTACGTTTCGGAGACGTCGCAGACTACGACTCCAGCAGTTCCTGGACCTTGGCCGGTACCACCACGCTCGTCGCTGCCGTCTTGCTTGGAAGCAACGACACGCTTCGCTCGGCTGACGTCACCGGCGACGCCGCGATTGCGCTGGTCCCCCCCGTCTCAGCCTTCCGTGACAACTACACCGCACATGTTCCATCCCGCGGCAGCGCGCGGAGCGTGCTCTTCATGGTGCAAGCCGGACATTCAGTCTTCGGAATCACCGGTTGCGCAGATCCAGCGCCGGCCGGGAGCGTAGACGGACAGGCATTCCAGACAATCACGTGTCCGATTGCCCCGGGCACCCACTATCTACGCTCCGACGCGCCTTTCGGCGGGGTGCTTTGTTGGGGCAACGACGGTTTCGGCAGCTGCTCACCGATCGGATGGGGCGCCAACCTGCCCCAAGCCGCTCATGACCTCGATAACGACGGCGAAACCGACGGACGAGATGTGTGCATCGCGACCGCTGGCGGCGACAGTGACAGCGACAGCGACCAGATTCCGGATAGTTGCGATGCTGACAAAGACGGCGACGGATGCCTGGACCGGTTCGAGAGAGCACACGCGTCCTCCGATTCCGACCCAACCTCCCGGATTGCGGACATCTGGATCTCCGCCGACGGGGACGACTCTGGCTTTGGCACGGAGGACGCCCCGCTCGCGAGCGTAGCGGCAGCCGCGATCGCCGCCTGCGATGGCACTCGTATCCACTTGGTCGGCGACGACGTCATCAACGGAAGCGCGGTCTTTGAAGATGTGGAAGTCGTGTTCGCCGGACCAGGGCCGGCCCTAGAGATGAGCGAGCATGAGTTAATTGTCCGCAACGGCTCCGTGACCTTCGACGCCGTCGACATTGACGGGTGCACGGGTGGCGCCGTCGTCGTTGGGTCCGGTGGGCACTTCATTGGAGACGATGTCCACGTGTCCGGCTGCGCTTCTGGCTTCGCGGTGGCTCCTGGTGGGCGCCTTACCCTCTCTACGTCCGAGTTCGTCGGCGCATCGGGCGACTCCATCAGTCTGCGTGGTGGTGCGACACTCACGGATGTGGCTGTCAACGGAGGGAGCGGTGTCCTCATCCAGGAGAACACGGACCCTGTCGTAGCCGACGGGCTCACGGTCGATGGGGCCGCGGGCGCTGAGGTCTGCGGCGTCCGCGTCATCTCCGCAGAGAGCCCAGTCACGCTCGCGAACCTGAGAGTTGGGAACACCGAAGGCTCCGTCGGCGCGGGGCTCTTGATCGCGTCCAATCAAGCTCCGGTGCTTGTGCGCGACAGCTTCGTTTCGGGCAATCGCGGCTCGGAGTGGAGTGGTATCGCACTCGTCGACGGTGGCGCACCGATCGAACTCAGAGGGATCGACGCGATCGACAACCAAAGCTCGACCAACGCGGGAATCTACGCCTCCGGGGGAACAGAGTCAGTCGGCCTCAACGATGTCCGGGCGATTCGCAACAACGCGAGCCGGAACAGCGCAGGCATTATCGCGAACGACCAACCTGGAGCGCTGCTGATCGAGCACGCCGTGGTCATCGCCAACTCCGCGGGCAGCGACGCCGGCGTAATGATCACCGATACGCCGGACCTCTTGCTCGGCAACGTGCTGGTCGTGGGTAACCTCGCGAACGGTGCCGTCGGCGTCTCGCTGATTCGCACATCGTCATCGGCCGATGTTCACAACTTGACGGTGTCCGACAACTTCTCAGCGCTATTCGCACCATCGGGCCTCTTCTGTGAGGCCCAGGACGGCCGCGCGCCGACCGTGCGTGATACGATCGTCGGGTTCAACACGGTCGCGGGCGTGAACTACCCCGTAACTGGCTGCGCGGCGGCGTACACGATGTCTGACCCCACGGTGCCGGATGTCACGAACCTGACCGGCGACCCGCTCTTCGCGTCTGGACCGAACGGCGCATACTATCTGGCGCAGGGCATAGAAGCAGCCTCCATCGCGGTCGATCGTGGATCAAGAACGGCGCTGGAGGCGGGACTCTCCGAACGGACAACCTTCCTCGAAGAGGAGCGGGACTCCGCGACTGTCGACCTGGGGTACCATCATCCAATCGGTCCGATCCGACCCGACTTCGTCGACTCCGACGGTGATGGTATCGAGGACAGCTTAGACAACTGCCCGGACGTCGCCAACGTCGCGCAGAGCGATGCCTGCGACGAATAAGGCAAGCGGACTGCCCACGCGGCCGGCTCTCCGTCGATGAAGGGACTGACGGGAGGCTAGTCGACCTCGACTGAACGGCGGGCCAGCTCTCCGGTCAGGAGTTCCTCTGCCTGGCTGAGGCGATCCAAAGTAGATCCGATGAGCTCAACGCTACGTTGGAGCTCTTCTTTGGGCATTCCAGGGACGGCTGCTAGCAACGAGTCGAACTGATCCGATGAGCCGAGCAGTGCCTGCAGCGAATCGAGAATTCCAGCGACGCGTGGCGGGCTGACGGTAGCAAGCTCCGGCTTCGTAGCGCCGCCGATCAAGCCCTGGAACGCGCGCAGCGAGACCGGGACAGCGAGGTCAAACGCATGAACCGCGAGGGTGCGCTTACGAGCAAGGTCGCGCACGGGGAGCAGCATCACATGGTGAGAGTACGGCAGCTCCTCTCGCACCCAGGGCGGGAGGAGTTCGTATTGCTCAAAGACTTTCTCGGCGTTGCGAAGCGCGGTGTGCGAGATCCCCAGACCGGTCTCCTCGGCAAGTACTCGGTAACTAGCCTTGGAGTTGGCTCGAACACTACCGACGATCTCACCCACTTCGAGCATCGCGAGTAGGGTGCGGCTGACCAGGATAGCTCGAATGCGGGTCGCCGCATCCTTCACATCTCGCACCGCCTGAGCCGGCGTGAGAGCGGTCGACTCTTCGCCTTCGGCGCGCACGCCTAGCGCTTGGCGAACCCGCTCGGCGGACCAGATTTGCGCGACCGCGTCGTCAACGACTCCCCGCTTTTCCGCGCGCGTCATGTTGCCCGAAAGCAATTCGCTAGCTTCTCTCGACAAGCCCTTCGCGACAAATCGCTCGGTGAGGAGTGCGAGCCGGCACGCCTCGAACACCTGGCTGTAGTCATCTGGACGCGCTCCCTGGAGCAATCCGCGACCAGGATAGTAGAGCAGACGCAACGCCCTGCCCGGAGACTGGGCCCCGTGGCTCATCGCCCAAGAGACCACCGACCGCGCGGCCATGTCGCGGTCTTCCGGGAGGAAGATGGGAAACTGAGGTTTCATGAGGTCTGTATCCCCCGCGCAGATTCCCGTCGCAAGGCTTACTTGCGACCCATCATACGCTTGAGCACCGATGAGAGTCCGGAATCCACCCGGACCTCAGGCGGCCGCTCGAACTCAGGCTTAGGAAGCTCGGCTAGCGACGGGTCGAGCACAAGCCGCAGCTCATGCGCCATCTCAGCCGCCGTTTGGTACCGCTCGGCGGGATTCTTGCAGCCGGCGCGGCGGAACACCGCAGCGATCGGGGAGGCCTCCAGCGCGCTCGGAAGCTGAGGAAGCGGCTGATTGATGTGAGCCATCGCGACCGCGGCGATCGTATGGCCGTGGAATGTCTCGCGGCCCGTAATCAGGCGGTGGAGCAACATGCCCGCACCGTAGATATCTGCGCGGTGATCGATCGACTGCGCGCGGAGCTGCTCGGGCGCCATGTAGTTGGCGGTACCCGCCGCCATTCCCGCCTTCGTAAGCGGCTTCACATCCCGGTCGCCGATGGCCAACAGCTTGCCGAGCCCGAAATCGACGACTCGAACCCACGAAGTCGTAAGGTCTGTCCAGGTGTTGTCGTCGATTGGTGGGACTCCCAACAAGTCGCAGACGGAGCCCTCAGCCAGCGGGGTGACGAAGGAGCCCGCCGGTGGCACGCAGAGCACGTTGTCGGGTTTCATGTCACGATGAACGATGCCCGCGTGGTGAGCTTCCTCAAGTGAATCAAGCACGCCGACGAGAATGTGGGCCGCCTCACTGACCCGAATCATCCGACGCTCTCTCAGGATGAGCCCGAGCGGAAGACCCCGGACCAGATCGAAGACCATGTAGGGCATTTCGGGGTGAATCGGCGTCGCGGACGCGAGATAGAACCCGTGCAATCGTGCAGTGTGAGGTGACGAGAGGGCTGCACAGATCTGGCCTTCTCGCTCAAATCGAGCGACCAAGTCGGGCGACTTGAGCGCCTTCTCGCGCAGAATCTTGACTGCGACCTCGCGGCCCGCACGCTGGTCGAACGCGGCGTAAACGACACCAAAACTGCCGCCGCCGACGCGAGAAATGATGGTGTAGCGCCGATCGAAGACGAGCCCTATTTGCAGGTCCGATGCCATATGCGCCTTCGTACTCGGCACACGTCGACTCTGCAAACGAGACCGTGTGCGACGGCGCTTGGGTCACTCTGTTGAAAACAAGGCACCGCCCTCCTAGGCTCAGACAGCGTCCCCTAGCCATCCTGAGCCCGCGATGTCTGCAGTAGTTCTGATGATCATCGCGATCGTGACCACTCTCATCGCGTACCGCACGTATGGAACCTACGTCGCGGGAGTGCTTCGGCTCAACGACGAGAACTCCACGCCGGCGCACACCCACGAGGATGGGGTCGACTTCGTTCCGTCGTCACGGCCCGTCGTCCTGGGGCATCACTTTGCTTCCATCGCTGGCGCCGGACCAATCGTCGGCCCAATCATTGCCATCTCATTCGGGTGGTTGCCCGCGTTCATTTGGATCTTGGTGGGGTCCATCTTCATCGGTGCGGTGCACGACTTCACGTCCCTGGTCGCCTCGATCCGGCACCGCGGCCGGACGATCAGCGACATCGTGGAAGACTACGTCGGCGTCACCGCGAAGCGACTCTTCGTCCTCTTTGCATTCGCAGCGCTCCTCTTGGTGATCGGAGTGTTTACCGACATCGTGGCCCGTACATTCGAAGCGAAACCGGAGGTCGCGACGACCTCCGCTGCGTTTGTCGCCTTGGCTTTTGCCTACGGGTTCTTCACCCGAAAGTTCGCAATTCACGTGGTTCCCGCGACGATTGTAGGGCTGGCCGGACTCGCCGGATGCGTTTGGCTCGGCACGATCGCGCCGATTCAAGCAGATTGGTCGTTATGGGTTGGCGTGACGCTCGCCTACGTAGGAGTTGCGGCAGTAATTCCGGTATGGGCGCTCTTGCAGCCGCGGGATTATCTCAACAGCTACCTCCTCTACGCAATGCTCGGCGCTGGCATCCTCGGCCTCTTTGTCACCGCTCCTACGATTCAAATCGAGGCCTTCACGGGGCTGCGGCACGAGCAGCTCGGACCGATGTTCCCGATCCTCTTCGTCACGGTCGCTTGCGGTGCGATCAGCGGGTTCCACAGCTTGGTCGCCAGCGGCACCACGTCGAAGCAGATCGACCGTGAAACCGACGCGAAGTTTATTGGCTATGGAGGCATGCTTCTGGAGGCCGTTCTGGCCGTTCTTGCGCTGATCGCTGCAGGCGTCGCGACGACCGCCGGGCACAGCGCAGCGCTCGCAGACGCTGGCCCGATCGCGATATTCTCCAACGGCGTGGGCGGCTTTATGACCGCGCTCGGACTCCCACTCGAGATAGCTATCAGCTTCGTCGCCCTCGCGGTCTCCGCGTTCGCCCTCACCTCACTCGATACCTGCACTCGGCTGGCGCGGCTGCTGTTCTCGGAGTTCTTTTCGACCCGAGAGACGCGAGACTCGCTCAAGCGGCCCGGGCTGCTGGCGAACCGTTACTTCGCGACAGCGATCGTCGTGGCGCTCGGTGCCGGACTGACGTTCACTAAGAGCTTCTCCGCCGCCTGGCCCGTGTTCGGCGCAGCCAACCAGCTGCTTGCGGCCTTGGCGCTGCTCGCCGTCGCTGTCTGGCTCGCAAAGCTGGGACGAAACAACCTCTTCGTCGTGGTTCCTATGTTCTTCATGTTCGCCGTGACCGTGGTCGCTCTCGGCCAGCTGATCCTGAAGAACTTCGCCGACGGGAACATCGTTCTGACCGCGATCGCGGCCACTCTGCTCGCTCTCGGATTGGTCCTCTTGGTGCTGGCGCTTGGAGTGCTCCGACCGACAAAAGTAACTGGAGAGCACGCATAGTGTCGACCATTCGGAACCTTGAAACGGCGAAAGAGCTGAACCCGGACCAACCCTGGTGGGAATCACTCGACAATAAGTTCTACGCCAAGAGAGACCGCTTCGATCTCCCCATCGTCGACCGCGTCGCATCGGAGCTTACGAGCTCGCTCGATACCGGCCTTCGGCGCTTGGGGGCGATGGGCGTGTCCCTGACGGCGATCCCGGTTGGGTTCAACCCGATCAGGCTTCGTCGCGCCTTCCGCCAGAGCGAATTCTATCGGCAAGGGGCGACAGATGGCGACCCTTCCCTTCTCTTCCCAAAGCCCCCTCCCACTCGAATGGAGCGCCGACTCACCAAGCGTGGGTTCCGCCCCGAAGATGGCATCGTGGAGGACCTCTCCTTCGAATCCCCATTCGTTCCCCGGCACCCGGAACTGAGAGCCTCTTGGCTCAAGCACGAGGCCAA
>JBLHWZ010000188.1:0-11088 GCA_047629415.1 Bradymonadia bacterium
TCAACGACGGTACTGATAAGAGCCTCGGGATTCTTGCTGCCGCTCGCGACATCACCGAGCAGAAGCTGCTGGACCAGCAGCTGAGAGACCAGCAACTACACACGCGCTCCCTCATCGAGCTAAACATCGACGCCCTGATGATGACTGACTCGCTGGGCATCATCACCGACGTGAATCAGCAGACAGAGGTCCTGACCGGAAACACTCGCGAAGAACTCATCGGCAGCCCCTTTAAGACCTACTTTACCGACCCAGATCTGGCCGAGCAGGGCATTCTGCAGGTGCTCCGTGAGGGCCAGGTGACCAACTACGAGCTTACCGCGCGGAGTAAGGCAGGCCTGGAAACGCTCGTGTCCTACAATGCGACCACGTTCAAGGACCGAGATGGCAAACTGCTGGGTGTTTTTGCGGCGGCCCGCGATGTCACCGAGCGCAAGCGCTTCGAGGAGACCCTCGAAGAGAAGGTTGAACTTGAGGTCGCGAGCCTCGCAAAAAACCATTTCTTAGCTGGTATGTCTCACGAGTTGCGCACGCCGCTCAATGCCATCATCGGGTTCACCGGGACACTGCTGATGCGCCTGCCGGGTGAACTGAACGCCGAGCAAGCTGAGCAACTGGACATCATCAAGGCCAGCGGCGAACACCTATTGTCTCTGATCAACGATCTGCTCGACCTGGCACAGATCGAGTCCGGCAACGTCGTGTTGACCGTCGAATCGGTGGATCTGGCAGAGGTCGTCGAGGAAGTCAGCAACACACTCATGCTGCTGGCCCAAGAGAAGGGCCTGGCGCTAGAGATGAGCGGGGAACCGGGGCTGTCTGCGCTGACCGACCGCCGGTCGCTGACCCAGATCCTCATCAACCTGGTCAACAACGCGATCAAGTTCACCGACGCGGGTACGATAGGCGTCACGTGGCGAGGCGACGACGAGGGCAACATCGTGCTCTCCGTGTCCGATACTGGCGTCGGAATCTCCGAGTTGGACCAGATCAAGCTCTTCGAGGCCTTCGCTCAGGTTGGCGCGCGAATACGGCACAAAGAGGGCACTGGCCTCGGTCTGCACCTGAGTCGGCACCTGGCGAACACACTCGGCGGCACCTTGGGCTTCGAGAGTAAATTGGGACATGGAAGCCGATTCTGGCTGGCGTTGCCGAGGGATTCGGCGAGGAACCTGACCACCACTACTCCGCATCTGGCACAACCGGATATGCTCTCATGAGCACGTCGATACTGGTCGTGGAAGACAATGTTGCAAACCTGCGATTGATTACATACCTCCTCTCCAGCTGCGGCTACGACGTCCTTCAGGCGAACGATGGCCTGCCAGCGCTGGCCCTGCTCCGCACCCAAGTAGTCGACCTGGTTGTGTGTGATGTCGGACTTCCGGTGATGGACGGCCATGCCGTAGTGGCTGCGGTCAGGGCCGACCCACAGCTCAGAGATCTGCCAATCATCGCTGTGAGCGCGCTGGCCATGGTAGGTGATCGGGAGAAAATCATGCGATCGGGCTTCGATGGTTACATCTCCAAGCCTATCGTGCCCGAGGCCTTCGTCGACGGGATCGAGATTTACCTGCCTGCCCACACACGCGTCGCCCGTGTGGCGGTCCCGCCGGCGAGACCGACCCCCGCGGCGGCACCCCGAACACCCCAGACAAAGGGCGTGATTCTGGTAGTCGACGACATCAGCAACAATCTCCGGTTCCTGCGCAGCGTGTTTGAGCCCTCGGGCTATCGGGTACTCTCTGCGCATACCGCCGAAGAAGCTTTGCAGCTGATCCGACAATTCCTACCGGACCTGATCCTCTCGGATCTCCACCTCGGCGATGAGAACGACTTCGACTTCATCGACGCGGTCAAGGCAGACCCTCTGATGGCGTCGATCCCCTTCGTCTTCATCTCTTCGACAACCAAGAAGCAGAGTATTGCCCGCCTGGCTCGGCAGCATGGCGCCACGCGCTTCCTCTTTCGCCCGATGGGGCCAGACGCGTTGCTGTCCGAAGTCCATGAGTTGATGCTTTCGACAGGTGAGGCGAAACCTGGGGTGTCCCAAAACCTGCCTAGCTCTTCCGGAAAGCTATTATGAAATCGGCAGACAAAAGTGGTGCCATGAGCCAGCCGCTCCACAGTACCTACGAGGGCGATTCTCTGATGGCTGGTCGAGTCGTAGAGTATGTCCAAGGCTTAGACTCCGACGCTATGCTGTTGGAGGCCGCGTCCCTCAAAGGTGATTTAGAGTCGATCGCCACTCAGGCCCACGGACTCGCAGGTTCGGGGGGGTCGCATGGATTCCCGTTAATCACGAGCGCTTGCCGGGAGTTGGAGGCCGCGGTGAAAACGGGGGTGCACCTCGATGCCGCCCTCGATGCCGTCGTCATGATCCTGCGCCGAGCCGTGGCCGTGCCTCACGACGAATCGCCAGTGTGCAGCCTCCCGTCGAAGGAGTTGGCTGCAGGCGCCCAGTTGGTGCTGCTCATCGACGACGATCCCTCGGTCCACCGCCTGCTGAAGGACCACTTGCGGGAGGAGTGCATCGAGTTGATCCACGCGCTCGATGCGCCGGCCGGCGAGGCCCTGGCGAGCGCGCGCACGCCCGACCTTATATTGCTTGACGTGAGAATGCCGGTTGTCGACGGGCTGCAACTCTGCCGCCGGCTGAAGCGAAGCCCAGCGACATCCGACATCGCCATCGTTTTCCTCAGCTCTGACAACGACGTCGCCGTGAAGGTGCAGTGTTTCGACGCGGGCGCAATCGACTACGTGGTGAAGCCCTTCGCAGTGGCCGAGTTGCAGGCCCGAGTGCGTGCGGCCCTTCGCCTGCAGCGCTACCAACAGATGCTGGCGACCCAAGCTCAGATAGACGGCTTGACCGGTCTGTGGAACCGCAAGTTCTTCGAGAACGCTCTGGAGAGATTGGTCGCGATACAGAAACGCCACAGCCAATCCTTCGGCCTCCTGACGATGGATATCGATCACTTCAAAAAATGTAATGACCAATGGGGTCATCCCTTCGGTGACCGGGTCATCCAGGCGGTGTCAGGGGCGATCCAGAGCTCAGTACGCACATTGGATCGGGTCTGCCGCAATGGCGGGGATGAGCTCACTGTGTTGCTGCCGCACACCGACATCGCCGGTTGTGAGGCCGTAGCCGGACGGATTCACCAGACCATTCGTCTGCTCAACCTGCAGGCAGCGGGCAACCGCGTGTGCGTCACCGTGAGCATCGGAATAGCCGCGTCTGATGGCCGAATGGGGGGAGGCGACCCGGGGGCCGCGATCGTCGCAGCAGCGGATCGGGCTCTGTACAAGGCCAAACGACATGGACGGGATCAAACCCACGTCGAAACCTGAGTACGATGTCCCCTAGCGGATCGCTTCAGCCTTAGGCGCAGATATCCTGTTATCCATGGGAGACACCACTGTCGCCGTATCGCAGACAGCGTAGCGAAATGAGAGCGGTAACAAGCGCGAGTAATTGAACTTGCTCGTTCTCAAAGTGGCGGCACATCTGTCGCCTCCTGTGGGCAGCGTTGCTCAAACGAACGTTTGGGGTCCATCAGAAGGAATGCTCCTGCTGTTTGGGCAGAACGAAAAGAACCGTCACGTTCAAGCGCGCCGATGTGGCGAACGCGATTTTGCGCTTTCAAGGCCTAGCGACCGGTACGCGCTTCAGCCAGCCCAGGGGAGGGCGGGGGAGCTGGGCCTGATCGGTCGATGGTGGACCTGAGTTTAGTAGCGAGACAATGTTGATTCGGCCCGTCTGTGCTCGGGTGAGTACGGGTTAGCGGTCATTTCGTTGTGGTCGCTCCAAATCTGGACGAAGGTTCAGAGACCTGATTGGTTGCTGGTAGAGCTAGTGGAGTGCTTGATGGACCTTTGTCCATCACAGAAAATAACTGGGCCAGAGACCGATTTCTGGCATCGAATCTCATTCGACAGGGCTCGCCTAGGGTCGAGGGAGCGCTATTCGACTTCTCGGATGTATTTGCCGTTGCAAGAACAGAATCCCTGATACGGGAGCCGCCTTGATTTTGACCGGATCACGGAAAACGGCGCGCCCGCCCCCGTTTCTCCTCACTCACCAGGAGAGAAGAGGATCCGCGACACCAGAACTCTCGACTAGGCGGTTCTCAATCTGTCAACGGGTCTGCTTATTCTGCCATGAAACACTGTGTGATCGCGTGACACCCCCGAACGGGGGTGACACAGAGTGTCCCGTGTCGGGGCCGACATGCACTATCACTAGGCTGGCTCTGAGTATCACTCGGGCGACACTAGAGTGCTGCGGATGACCCACAACGTCAGCCTCAGGTCTTCTGGCGTTTTTCGGCGGCGTCCGTGCCCTCCTGGGATCCGACTTAGACCAGCAATCGCCCGTGGATCTCTTGCGTGCGATCATACTTGAGACTAATAATCGTACACACCGGGGTTCGATCGGTAATCGTTTCGGCCCTTTCACTACCTAAAGAGGGATGACACGGTGACAGATCCGCATACAGACGAAACGGGCGCGGGCCGGGTCCTTGTCGTCGATGACGAACACTGGCTCGCTGTCGGACTAGCAAGAATCCTCGAGCGTCACGGTATCTCCGCGCTGGTGGCTAACTCCGTGGATGAGGCTTTGAAGGTCATCGGGGAGGAGCAGATCGATGCTGTGATCACGGACATCGACATGCCCGGTCGCAGCGGCCTCGACTTACTCAAGGAGCTTCGAGGCCTCGACCCAGCGCTCCCTGTGATGATCGTGACAGGCATTCCCAACGCGGAGTCAGCGGCGGAAGCGATCGAGTACGGCGTCTACAAGTACCTCGCGAAGCCCTTTGACGCGCAAGAGGTCGTCAGCTCGACGTTGCGTGCTATCTCAATGCGGAAGGTTGCGGTCGCGCGCGTCGACGTCAGCGCCATTCGTCAACCGGAGGAGACGCCGCGCTCGGTTCGTACTGCCGAGACGACAGAGGAGCTCGATCTGGCTCTGTCCCAGATCTGGCTGGCGTATCAGCCTGTCGTAAAGGGCGACGGCCTTCACAGTATTTTTGGCTATGAGGTGTTGTTGCGATGCGAGTACGAGAAGTGGGCTCGGCCAGACCTGCTCATCTCGGCCGCCGAAACGAAGGGACGCCTGCTTAGCCTTGAACGACGAATCCGGGAGATGGCGGCCGCCAGGCCCCCTGGAGACGACGGCGTCCTCTTCCTGAATCTGCACCCAAGCAGCCTCAACGATCCCACGCTTGTCGACCCAAACTCGACGCTCGCCTCGTTCGCTGACCGCGTCGTGTTAGAAGTCACGGAAACAGCGTCTCTAGGCGATCCAGCGGTATTGAGAGACACCCTTCGCCGCCTCCGAGAGATCGGCTATCGAGTCGCGCTCGACGATCTCGGCTCAGGCTTTGCCTCTCTGAACAACCTCTTCTCGCTCGAGCCGGATATCGTGAAGCTCGACATGGCGCTCGTCCGCTCCATCGATGTCGAGCCACAGAAGCGAAATCTCGTGGCCGCCGTGGTTCAGGCCTGTGTTCAGATGGGCGTCAAGGTCGTCGCTGAGGGGATTGAAACCCGCGGTGAATTTGATTGCATGGTGGACCTAGGGTGCGACCTCTTTCAGGGCTTTTGGATTGCGAGGCCCGCCCGCGAGATGACGAGCCCGCCGACTCCGCCCGGAGTCGAGGTTCGCGCGGGCAAGTTCGCTATCTGACAGGTGTGTTCGGCCGGCCGCGCTGCCGTACCAGCCACTTCGGCCGCGATGTCTCGGCCGCCTAGGCGGACCGTATCACCTTGATCCGGTTGTAGAGCGTCGAACGCGAGATCCCGAGGACTCGTGCTGCGGCCGACAAGTTCCCGTCGAGCTCGTCGAGGACTTGCGCGATGTGCTCGTTCTCGACTTCCGCAAGAGTGCGCATGATCGGTGGCTTCGCGACGATCGCTGTGGGCGCCCCGGTCGCACGTCCGAGCGGCGGGATGTGGTCGGCCGTGATGTTCCGGCCGCCGCTGGCGACCAGAGCACGCATCATTACGTTCTCCAGCTCACGAATGTTGCCTGGCCAAGCGTGGGCGGAGAGACGGGCGAGTGCACCGCCGTCGACAGAGAGGGTGCCCTCGAATCCGAGCTTTGGAGCCAGCTTGGTGTTCAGCAGATCAGCGCAGAGCAGGGGAAGGTCAACCAGCCGCTCCCGCAGCGATGGGAGGCGAAGCGGGTAGACGTTCAAACGGTAGTAGAGGTCCTCGCGGAACTCTGCGTTCTCGACCAGTGTCTCCAGATTGCGGTTCGTCGCCGAGATTACTCGGAAGTTTGAGTTGCGAGTGCGCTCGTCTCCAACGCGTCGGAACGTACCTTCCTGCAAGACCCGCAGGAACTTGACCTGATTGACTCCCGCCAGGTCACCGATCTCATCGAGGAAGAGGGTGCCGCCGTCCGCGCGCTCGACCAATCCGGGATGGTCTCTGACCGCTCCGGTGAACGCACCGCGTACGTGGCCGAGCATTTCGGTGGCGAAGAGCTCGCTCGTAAGAGTCCCGCAGTTTATCGCGCCAAAGAGGGAGGAGCGGCGGTCGCCAAGTTCGTGGATGGCCCGAGCGACCATCTCTTTCCCCGTTCCTGTCTCTCCGATGATGAGGACAGGAACTTCGAGCCGAGCGAGTTGCATGACGGACTCGAAGACAACCAACATTTTTGGATCGACGCCGATCATTCCGCAGAGCTGATTGTGTCTTACGAACCGCTCCCGTTCGACCGTGTCAGCCCGCCGCTCGCACGCCGCCCGCAGGACCTCACCCATCCACGGCGGGAGATCGGGGGCGAGCCGGTAGAGCCTTCGCTCGGCGTCGGCGATTTCGACGACGCCCCAGTGGATCATTGGGCGGAGGCACGCGACGATATCCTGCTCGTGACGTCCCGTCTGAAAGACGGCTTCCTCGACGGTCATTCCCTTATGGGCGTCCAATAGCTCGGTGACGAGCCGCAGCCGAAGTGGTGAGGTCAGTGCGTTCTGCAAGCCTACACGGTCGATGTTCGACATTCGGTGTCCTGTTTCTGCACAAGTGTACTGAATTGAGGCGACGTGGTCCCAAGTCAACACGGGCACTCTAGGCGCAAACCCACGAAAACACACGTAGATCCTTGGTCAGGCAGAGCTGGCACGTAGTTTGCTATAGCTAGGGGGAGAACCATGAACCAACCAGGAAACAGAATGAGCGCTTGTAGTGTTGAGCTTGAGGGAACGCGGCCTTCGAACGAGTCGATTGTGAACGCTTACGGCGCCCTGGTGCGCCGAGTCTGCCATCGGGTGTCACGTCGGCTTTCCCCACAGGCGGGCATTTGCGCCGAAGACCTTGAGTCGGCCGGCTACGTCGGACTCCTCGAGGCCGCTGACCGTTTTAACTGGTGCCGCCCCGAGGAGTTTGTTCGTTTCGCTGAGTTTCGGGTGAAGGGCGCCATGGTCGACGAGCTCCGTCGCTGGGACCCGATGAGCCGGGAAGACCGCCGTCGGTCGCGGGAGATTGAGTCTGCGCGGGTCGAACTCAGGCATCGGTTGTCCCGCGAGGGATCGCGCTCCGAGGTGGCTCGTGCGGCTCGAATGAACACTAACAACGTGCACGTGGTCGAGCTTCGCACCGCCGCCGCCGAGTGCTGCGATCTTCCCGAGACAGCGTCGAGCCAAGGGCCGGACGCACTCTCTCTCGCGATCAATCGTGATCACGCCAATCGGATGAATGGCGGGATGAACAAACTCTCGCCGCGCCACCGGTCCGTGCTACAGTGGTATTTCATCGAGGGCGTTTCACTCACCGCCGCCGCTGGCCGTCTCGGGGTATCGGTCGGGAGAGCGTCCCAGCTGAAGAGTGCAGCACTGACTGAACTGCGTGGTTCAGCGCTTTCTGGAGCGCAACAATGCGTAGCGATTTAGTACGACAGGAGGGGCTTCGCCCACAAGTGAAGCGCCCGGAATCAACTGCTGATAGCACTCGCGCGGAGACCTAATGTTCGCCCATAAGGGAATCAGACTCGGCCCCTTCGAGTTGGCTGAGCATATCGATGTTGGAGGAATGGGCACGGTTTGGCTGGCACATCACATCCATACTAGGCTGCCTGTAGCGGTTAAGATCGCGACGGAGGCGCGCGACTCCGCCGACATCCTTCACTTCAAACGAGAGGTCGAGGCCGTCGCCTCCCTCGACCATCCCAACGTCGTCCGTGTCTTCGATCACGGTGTTATCGAGAAAGGATGGGACGGGATCGAGGACGGTACTCCATATTTGGTGATGGAATACGCCAGCCGCGGAACGCTCGACGACGTCCGGAGACCCTTGGAGTGGAAAGACGTCGAGCGAATCGCCACCTCGATCCTCTCCGGCCTAGCCCACGCCCATGCGCACGGCGTGGTCCATCGCGATCTCAAGCCAGGCAACATCTTGCTCGGAAGCTCCGAGGACCCCCGCCCAGAGATCAAGCTCGCCGACTTTGGTATTGCCTATGCCGTCGGGTCGCATGCGCCCTACCTGTCCGATGCGTCCCCGCATGGCGAGATCGAAGACGCGCTTGGGACGCCCGTGTACATGGCTCCGGAGCAGTTTATGGGGCTGTGGCGAAACTACGGGCCCTGGACGGATCTCTACGCTGTCGGCGTCCTCATTTGGGAATTGGTCTGCGAGTCGCCGCCATTCTGGGCCAAGAACGCCCACGTGATTGGGCTGAAGCACATCGCCGATCCGCTCCCCGAATTCGAACCGACTATCGCGGTGCCGGCTGGGCTCGAACTTTGGCTCCGCACCCTGCTCTCCAAGGAGCCGTATCAGCGGTTCCAGTGGGCGACCGACGCCATGACCGAGCTTCACGGCCTCTCGGCAGCGACTCCATCACCCCGGCGAGTGAAGTACCAGCCCGCATTCGACAGCGGGCTCGCGGCGCGCATTCTACAAGGCTCGGGTCTCGGGACTTTTGCTCTACGGCCGGCTCCAACAATCGGTCGCGCTGATTGCAACCGACAGCTTGATGGAGCGACCGCCCGGACGGCCTGTGGACTAGGTCCGAGCTGTGTGATTGTTCGCGGACCGGGAGGGTCCGGCACGAGCCATCTCGTCGGGACCGCCGTGCGGCGCGCCGCCGAGCGGGGCCTCGCGAGTTGGATGCGGGTCGATGCCCGGTTTGGCTGGGGCTCCTGCTCGATGCTCCGAGCCATCGTCGAACGGTTCCGTTGCGTCGGCCTGGCTGCCGAAGAACTGCAACTCCGTATTCTCGAGATCTCCCAGACGCTTTCAGTCGATCTTGGTTCGATGAACACGATCGTACAGGCCATCAGAGCGTTAGGTCGTGGATGTGAGGACGGTCCGGAGGACGACGCCATTTGTGCTGCGGTCTGCGCTCTACTTGCTGCGCTCACCGCAGAGAGGCCGCTCCTCGTCTGGGTCGACGACCTCGACGCAGCGCCGGCAGTCTCCGCGATGATTGAGCGGATGCTGGACGAACACCCCACCGCGAGAATCGGCTTCCTCTGCGCCACCAGCTGCCCTCATGGTTCTTCGTCGCACCTCGACTTGCTCTCTCGGCGCTCGGACTCTGAAGAGATCCTGCTGAGCCCACTCTCTGATGGCGAGATAGAGGCCTTGCTACATTCGATGTTGCCGCTCTCCAAAACCCTAGTTGAGCGCGTTGTCGACAACGCCGCGGGCTATCCCGGTCGCGCCCGCGCCATGCTTCTCGATTGGGTGAGCGCCGACCTCCTGCGGCCGACGGACGACGGATTCGCGCTTCACGTTAGCGCCGTTTCGACGTCTGATGGCGACCGGAACAAATCGACAGAGCCCGTCACCGAGCGCTGGCAGTGGATCGCGGCTGAAGACGACGCGAGCACTGCAGACACCACGAAACTGATCCGGTTGCCGCGGGCTTCCGGCAGGGCTCCGAACACCCCGGAGCGTGCGAAGACGGCGCTGCACAAGAAGCCCACGGCTCCGGCGACGATTCTCTTCGCCGGTGTCCGTAAAATCGCCGCGCGCTGAGGCCGGCGCTCTCGGGCCGCCGGGCGCTCTCGGGCCGCCGGGTGCCTGGGCCGCCGGGCGTCTGGGCCGCCGCCTCGTGGCTCGGGAACCATCACTCGAATCGAGGGCGCCGCTCCGTGTCCTTGGAACTGGGAGCTGGTGCCGCCGCACGAGGTCAAGATCAGATCTCACAAGATCGAGCGGCATGTTCTCAGCCCGTGTTCGTCGTGTTTCAGACTGAATCCAACGTCGATCGCGGGCTCTATGCCCGGCGCTGCTGTTTGAAGCGCGAGCGCACGGCCTACGCATGCTCTCGCGGTGTACAAGGGGAGGCGCTCGTGGTCGTGAGGCGGAGTTTTCAGCTCGTGCATGACCACGCTGCTGAGGTGTTCAATGCGAGTCCGTCGATCCGCCGCGATCGGTCGATGCCGTGCAGTGCCTTGGGCGTTCTCCAACCGACGCCTCCTCTGTTGCTTGCATCCGCACGCCAAAACGCGTTCTGAGACGCGTCACATTGTGGTCTCGGCGTCGAACTCGTCGTCCGAGCTCCTCCGACCGGGTGACGAGTCGGCGGGGTTCGCAGACATCATCGAGGGCGAGGTGAAACAGAGGCTCGAGGTACTCTGAGGGACTCGCAGGCACCCGTTGAGGCGCCTGAGCCCAAACCCGTGATTGTGCCAGTTGGGTCAACGGCCGCTGGATGGCTTGTTGTCAGGGCGGCGTGTTCTCGATCGCCAGGCCCCCGCCAAGCTGGCTCAGGCCGTCAAGAAACATGGGGCTGTTGGAGAGGATTTGGGCCGCTCGGGGCCGCCTGCTGCTGCGTTGGGCCGCACGCTGCTGCTGTAGGCCGCTCGGGGGCGCCTAGAACACCGTTTCGCGCCGCCGCCTGCTGCTGCGTTGGGCCGGTCTGGGGCCGTCTCGTGCCGTCTTCTGCCCTTATGTCGCCTGCACGCCGCCTGCACGCCGCCTACACGCCGCCTACATGCCGCCTCATGCAGCCTCATGTCTTCTGGTCTTCTGGTCTTCTGGTCTTCTGGTCTTCTGGTCTTCTGGTCTTCTGGTCTTCTGGTCTTCTGGTCTTCTGGTCTTCTGGTCTTCTGGTCTTCTGGTCTTCTG
>JBLHWZ010000189.1:0-11004 GCA_047629415.1 Bradymonadia bacterium
ATCGCTCGCGGCAATGTGTTTGTCGGAGGGCGAACCCGCCGAGTTTCAGCCTCGAGTCGGGAGTAGTCCTGCTGGGTCGGGTTATCGGTCATGCGCGGACAATGACGCAGACGACGACCCTTCGCAACCGCGGTTTTTCAGAGACAGCACGGTCGCAAGACGCTTCGGTCTATCCCTCGGCGCCGAGCGAGACGTCCTGCGGGAGGCCCTGGGTCGGAACCCAGCTGACGTCTCCGGACTTAGCTGGGAGCACTACCGGCTGCCCGTCGAAGGTGAGTCGCTTACCCGGCCAGATGAACGCTCTGAAGCAGTAGGCGAAGATCGACGGCTCATCCAACCTTGAGTCGATGAACGGCGCGACCTCTTCAGCGTGTGCCTCTCGCAGCAATGACCAGTGAAGGTTCGGATGGATGTGGTGGATGCCGTGGAAGCCGTTGTTGAACGTCCACCAGCCAAACGCGCGACCGGTGAAGTTGCGCGAGTGGTTGTGTGGGTGCGTCTCGTCGCATCCGTCGTGTTGCAGGAAGTTGATCGTGATGATTCCCCACGCTGCCCAGAAGTGAGGGAGGTACCAATATGCGAGGAACTTCCGCCAATCGAGAGCTAGAAACGCAATCGACACCACAGCGAAGATGACGGTCTCAATCTGCAATTGCCGGTACCAGCGCTTCCGGCGGTTCTTCATCTGACCGATGAACTCTCGATCGTTTCTGAGGATCGAGAGCGCAACCGCGGGGAGGAAGAAGATCAGGTTGAGCAGATTCCAGCGGAATCGCACCTTGGTCGTCCGCATCACGTCTCGCTCTTCTTGAACGTACTTGTGATGGCTCAGGTTGTGGCCCGGTACATACGCGCTAACTGGGTGTCCGTATGCCAAGGTCAGGACTACCTGGAACGCTTTGTTCCAGCCCCGCTTCACGAAAATCGGACAGTGGATCGTATTGTGCGTGATGACCGCTGTGATCCACGAGAGTACACAGGTGGCTGCGACCCAGGCGAACCCGAGCGGGGTCACGCCAGGATTGAAAATCCAGAGCCCAGCAAAGGACGCGAAGTAAAGCCCCACAAAGAGCAATGTTCGTCGATCTGCCGTGTATTTGAGCATAGCCGATAATGGGTGTTGCTGAGCACGCTCGCTAGTGACATCGAATGGGCCCGTCAACAGCAAGTTACCGACTTCTCAGGCGGTTTTGGGTGCGCTATGGTCCCCCTCAACTGTACAAGAAACACCCCGATCATGCGATTCGAACTCAAACACACTTTCAAGTGCGACGCGGCCACTCTGTGGGCCATCACCGAAGATCCGGAGTTCGAGCGTAGGCTCGGCGAGCTCTCGCAGTCGACCCGCGAGATTATCGAGAGCCGCGAAGAGGGGGGTGAGCGATACGCGCTAAAGCGTATCACCCTTCAGCGTGAGCTGCCTGGGCCAATGAAGCGGGTGATTGGCGGAGAGCAAATCACCTACGACCAGGAGACATGGCGACCTGTCGACGGCAACAAATTGCGGTGGAAGATCTCGCCTAAAGTCCTAGCAGGCCGATTCGTAGGAGAGGGCTCAACACGAGTTCGCGAGATCGGCGGTCAGTGCGAGCGGATCATCGCGGGAAACCTCCAGGTGAACGTGCCGCTCGTCGGGAAAAAGATGGAGAAGCGCCTCGTTGAAGACGTCTCAGCGTCTTACGAACGCGCTGCAGGGCTCCTCCAACAAATGCTGACCGAGCGCGGTTGAGCCACCGAGACACATGAGCCTCTCGCCGCGAGACATCGTCGATCTCGAGGTTCAACTCTACCTCGATCGAGACGCCGAACCTTCGGCCCTCGCGGCGCGCGATCGCGCTCTAAGGGTGGACGTGACCGACGACCGCGCGCAGACCATCGCGGACTGGATGGCAGCGCTGCGGAACACCTCACCCACCACCCCGGGCGTCGCATTTGTCCGCGCGAGCCGCTGGGTAAGGCTCATGGGAATGGGAATCGGCGTCCTCTTCGGCGGCAGCGTGGGAACAGCGCTGCTTTCGTACGATGGCTCCGAGCCGGTGAACGTGTTGAACGTCATCGCGGTCGCGGCGCTGGCTCAGGCGGCCCTCGCGGCCGTCGCAGCGGTCGGGCTCGTCACTTGGAAGGCGGCCCCAGGCGTCTTTGCCGCCATACCGCTTTTGGACGATTTCCGTACGCTCACACGCGCCGGACAGAGATGGGGCATGCGCCGCCTTCGGGACCACTGGGACACCGACCGGTTCGAAGGCGCGGCGGATGTCATCAACAGGATGCGAACCCGCCGCGGCCTCTACGCGCGGCTCGAATCATGGACCGCTTTCGGGGCCATGCAGACGCTAGCGATCGCATTCAATGTCGGCCTCCTAGCTTCAATGATCCGCTTGATCGCGCTCACCGATCTCACCTTCGGATGGGGCTCAACGATGAGCGTCGGCGCCGAAGGAATCGCCGGCTTCACTGGAACTCTCGCCATGCCTTGGGCCTGGGCGTTCCCGGCAGCAGCGCCGAGCGCTGAGCTGATCGAGGTGACGAACTTCGCGCGCTTCGACGCGACCTTTTCGGGAGAGGCGGGCGCTTCTGTCGCCGGCGGGTGGTGGCCCTTCGTCGTGGCATCGACGGTCTTCTACGGACTCATTCCGCGGCTGGGACTCGGGGTCGTATCGTGGATAGGTGTGCGCCGCACGCTGGGCTCTCTTCCCTTGAATACGCCCGATATCGACCGCGCGCTGCGTCGGCTGAGCACTCCCATCGTCCGGGCAGAAGAGCCGGCGGAGTCGGACGAGCCTGGGCTACCCGATGCTCCGGAGCTGCCGTCACTCGCGGACGGGGCGATCGTCTCATACGCGATTCGCTGGGGAGCCATCCCCGGGGATGACGCTGCCTTGGGTCAGGCGCTGGCAGTCGAGCTGGGGGCCAGTGTGGGCGGCTTCCATCACGCCGGTGGCAAGGACTATCGCGAGGATCTCGCCAACCTCAAACGACTCGGGCAGGCCGGAACCATCGAGCGGCTGATCGTCATCGTTGAAGCGTTTGACGAGCCAGACCGCGCGCTTCGCCGGTTCCTCGACGATGCGCGCAAGCAAATCGGGGAGACTACCCCGTTGGTTGTCGCCGTCGTTGAGGAGTTGACCGAACACTCCGTCGTCCCTCCTTCAGCAGCCGATATGAATCGCTGGAGGCGAATGGTCGGAACGCTCGTTGATCCGTACCTCGATGTGCAACCCCTTGGAGGAGCGCGATGAGCACCCCACTGCCACCGCCAACTCTCGTCGTCGTTGGACGCACAAACAAGGGGAAGAGCAGCGTCGTCTCAACGATCTCGGAGGTTCGGCCAGGCCGCACACTGGCGATCGGGGAGCGACCGGGAACGACGCGCGACTCTCGGGTGTATCCCGTCGAAGTGGACGGGGAGGTCGTGCTCAAGTTGATCGACACGCCTGGCCTAGAGGAGGCACCACGAGCTCGGGAGTGGCTACTCGACCATTCGGCGACGGCGGCGGATCGTCCCGCCGCGCTGAAACTCTTTGTGGAGACCTTCAAGGGCGCAGACGAGTTTCAGGAGGAGGTCCGCGCGCTGGAGCCGATCGTGAACGGAGGAGGAATCCTCTACGTCGTCGATGGCACGCAGCCGTATCGCCCGCGCCACGAAGCCGAGATGGAGGTCCTGCAATGGGCCGCCCGACCTAGGTTGGCGCTGATCAATCGTATCCGTCATCCCGAGAGTGATGACGGCGCGCGAGTGGACGAGCACGTCGCGCGATGGAAAGCCGCGCTGCATCAGTACTTCTCGACCGTGATCGAGTTCGACGCTCACCACGCGACCTTTGAGAGGCGCATCGAGATGCTCGAGACACTCGCGGCGCTCGACGACACATGGCGCGCTCCGATGAAGCAGGCGATTCGTGCCTTTCAAGTGCAGCGGCGTCAGCGAAATCTCGACTCCGCAGTGGTCATCTCCGATATGATCTTCGATGCGATCTCCTACACCGCGGAGGTGACGCTGAAGCCCGACGAGCCAGCCGAACGCCGGAAGTCGGAGCTCCACGAGGCCTTCCACAAGAAGCTCGTCGAGCGTGAAGCCAAAGCACGACGGCAGATCGAGAACCTCTACGCCCAAGGACACTTCGACGCCGAGGTAGGGGTCGAAGAGGCCGAGATTCAAGATGGGCTCTTCGTGGAGTCGTCGTGGAAGACGTTCGGGCTCTCGCCACGGGGAATTGTCGCGCTCTCGACGGCCACAGGTGCGGTCGCGGGCGGGATGCTCGACGCGTCCGTTGGCGGAGCTTCGTTTGGCGCGGGTCTCGCGTTGGGCGGGCTCGCCGCGGGTGGAACCGCGCTCTACCAGATGGGGCGGCGCTTTGCGGAGGTCACGGTCGACCGGGGTGTCTCCGGACTGATGCGAGCGATGAATGGCGAACGCCGGCTCAGGATCGGACCGCATCCGAACCCCAATTTTGGCTGGGTACTGCTGGACCGTGCGCTCGCGCATCTGGATGTCGTCCGGAACTGGGCCCACGCACGGCCCACAGATGACGCGGCTCGCGTGATCGAGGCACATGTTGGACGGGCAGAGAGTCTCAGCGACAAGACCAAGCGGCGCCTTCACGCGTTGCTCCAGAAGATTCGAAAGAAGCAGACGCCAGAGCTTCGCGCAGAACTCGCGCGCGAAATCACCACGCTGATCGGTGAGGACGAGTAGGGAGCAGGAGGGGTCGAGCGTCACCGGTCTTCCGGCTGGCCCTATTCAGGCACCGACTCGGTCGACTCCTAACCGACTGGACAGTCGGCATTGTCGTGATAAGTACCCTGCCATGACTGAAAAATCCTGGCAGAAAGCTGCGCCGTCAGCTCGCGAATTCGACGCAATTGTAATTGGTTCCGGCATGGGCGGCATGACGTCAGCGGCTATCCTAGCCAAGCTAGGGCAGAAGGTGCTGGTGCTCGAACAGCACTATACTCCCGGCGGCTTCACGCACGCGTTCAAGCGGCCAGGCTACGAGTGGGACGTTGGGGTGCACGCCGTCGGCGAGGTCACGCTCCATTCCGCTCTGGGACGTCTGCTCGCGCACCTTACCGACAGCCGCCTCAAGTGGGCGAGTCTCGGTCCGGTCTACGACGAGTTTTACTTCCCCGACGGGTTCCGCATCGACTTCCCGGACTCTCCACAACAGTTCCGCGCCAACCTTATCGAAGCGTTCCCGGACGAAGTGGAAGCGATCGACGGCTACTTGGGTGAGATTCGCAAGGTCACGAAAGCGATGCGTGGCTACTACCTCTCCAAGGCGCTTCCGCGTTGGCTGAAGGGGGTCGCCGACCTCACGCTCGCCAGCGAGGCGCAGACTCAGCTGGAGCGGCTCACGTGCGACGTCGTCAACGATCTGACCGACGATCCCAAGCTGCGCGCTTTGATGGTCGCCCAGTGGGGCTACTACGGCTCTCCACCGAGCCGGTCGTCATTTGCGATTCAGGCACTGGTCGTGAAGCACTTCTCGCACGGCGGATTCTACCCGGTCGGTGGCTCGAAGCGCATCGCGGTTGAGATGCTCAGGACCGTCGCCGACGCAGGCGGATACACGCAGATTCGCGCCGACGTCGACGAGATTCTCGTTCGCAATGGCAAAGCGACTGGAGTCCGGCTCAAGGACGGCACCGAGTACACATCAAAGAAGGTCATCAGCGCGGCTGGCGTGCAGTCGACCATGAATCACTTGCTGCCTGCCGAGTACGCAGAGAAAGACTGGGCAAAGGACGTTCGCGCGCTCAATCCTGCACCGGCTCACGTCTGCCTCTACCTTGGATTCAAGGGCGACATCACGGAAGCCGGCGCTACGGCAGCCAACAAGTGGTTCTACCGAACCTGGGACTGTGAACAGACCGAGTGGATCGTCGCGCCCGGAGAGGAGATTCCGGAGGCTCCGTGCCTGTACTGCTCCTTCCCGTCGCTCAAAGACCCCGAGCACAACCCTGGCCCGGAAGTCCGGCATACCGGTGAGGTCGTCACCTTCGTTCCCTTCGAGGTGTTCGAGAAGTGGCGTGATACCCGCTGGATGAAGCGTGGAGACGACTACGAGGCCTTCAAGAAGGAGATCGCGGACGAGCTGCTCAAACAGTTCCTCAAGGAGATGCCTGAGCTGGAGCCGATGCTCGATCACGTCGAACTCTCGACACCGCTCTCCACCGACCACTTCGTGCGGCCCTCCAAGGGCTCCATCTACGGAATCGAGCCAACCCCGGAGCGCTTCCGCACGTCGGAGCTTTCGGCCCGTTCGAAGATCAAGAACCTGTATTTCTCAGGCTCCGAGGTCGCGTCCGTCGGCGTTATGGGCGCGATGGTCGGAGGCATGCTGGCCGCCGTTGCTGCCGAGCCGGTCAAGGCGATGAAGATGATCAAGGGACTCTGACAGCAGCGTCGGTCAGCCCATCTTCGCCCGAGCTCCAGCGCGTTTGCTCGTCTCGATGCCGCTCAGAAGAGAGCAAGCCCACCAACGCCGAGCCCGAACGATCGAGGTCGATCGTTCGTAGCTGCTCGAAAAGTATGAAGAAATCAGACCGAAAACGGGCGAAGAGAAGAGCGGAGAGTAGGACGTCTCGCAAGAGAGCGATGGGCGGCTCAGCGCCGCCGGTTGAGTCCGAGTATCAATGGTGGGCGCTCGGGGAGAAGGAGTTCTCCGAGGTATGGCAGGCGCAGCCGGTCGCATGGAAGGTGCTCTCGTTCGCCCTCGGGGAGTACCTCGGTCATCACACGGAACGCCCCCCTGAGTTGGAGCTCCTGCTGAAGGCGCGCGACTCATCGTGGGACTGCGTCGAGGTGGGCGCGCTTCTCGAGACCCTTATGGAGCCGATGGTGGAGGCTGGCTGGTGGAAGGAAGCCGAATTCGGAGCCCTCGATTTGGACCGGCTCGTGTTCTTCCGGCACAGCAGCCGCGAGTTGGGGCACTATTACCTCGTTCTCTTCTCGCTCGGCGGGTCGAACTCGCAGATCGGAATGCTACCGATCGCGGTATCGAATGAGTTTCCGATCGAGGAGGCGATGTCTGCGCAGCAAGCCCAACAGTTCAAACTCGACGTCGAGATCTCGACCAACATCGCTGCGCAACTCTTACTGCGCGTGCTCCCCCTGGCCGAGTTAGTGGAGGGCACACGAGAGTTGCTCAGCGAGCCCCCATGTTCCCGATGACGTCTGACGTCTCGCAAGGCCAACGATAGACGCCACTCTACGATGGCAAGCAGACGGTCTTGCCCGGTCGAGAGCGCTCTATCTGCGGCCGGACATCTTTGGGCAATGGTTCGGTGTCAGTGGGCCTCGTCACCCCAGTGCTGCGCTAGGAATCCCGCCCGCCCCGAGCCGCGCCGGTACGCCTGATAGTGGCTCGTGTTCGTCAGGTAGTAGTCCTGATGGTAATCCTCGGCGACGTAGAAGGCGCCTGCGTCTTCGATGGGCACGATGATTGGTTCGTCGAAGGGACCGTCCGCTTCAAGGGCCTGTTTGGAGGCCTGCGCGGTCTCGCGTTGGGCCTCCGTGAAGACATAGATGCTGGGGCGGTACTGAGTGCCACGATCAGCGAACTGTCCGCCAGCATCTGTCGGGTCCATGGAGCGCCAGAAGGCGCTGACGAGCGTTTCATAGTCCACTACAGCTGGGTCGTAGATGACCCAAACGGCCTCTGTGTGGCCCGTTTGTCCCGACGCTACCTCGCGATAGGCTGGGTTCTCCTCAGGCCCCCCGGTGTAGCCCGAGAGCACGGTCTGCACGCCAGTGATGGCCTCGAACGGGCCCTCCATGCACCAGAAGCAGCCGCCCGCGAAAATGGCGGCTTCCATGGTGTCGGGCACCGGGTCGACCAGTGGTTGTCCTGTGCCGTCCGGCTGCGCGGATGCGCCTCCGGGCGCACAACCAGCGATCACGAGAATCAAAGTGGCGAGTAGAGCTCTCATTGTCCTTCCTCTGGGACGAAGATTAGGGACTCACTGTTTACGCAGTGCCGCATCCCGGTCGGGGCAGGGCCGTCGTTGAATATGTGCCCGAGGTGGCCGTCGCAGGAAGCGCAGTGCATTTCTGTACGAATGGAGCCGAAGCTGCGGTCTTCCCTGGTGTCCACTCGGCGATCAGCCACCGCTTGGGTGTAGCTGGGCCATCCGGTGCCAGAGTCAAACTTGTCGCCCGACGAGTAGAGAGGGGCACCGCAACCGGCGCAGTGGTAGACGCCATCGTCGTGGTGGTCGTGGAAGGCACCGGTGAATGCCCTCTCTGTGCCGGACTCCCTCAGCACGCGGTACTGCTCGGGTGTGAGCAGCTCGGCCCACTCTTCGTCGGTTCTATCGATGCGCTCGCCTGGGTCGGGAACGTCGGTGAGCTCGATATGAGCGGGGACCTCGGGGAGGATCTCGTCGTTTTGGGGTTGAGCTTGGCTAGTTGCCGGGGCGCAGGCGGCAAGCGACCTCCTCATGTCCGTGGGGGACGGCTTCTCACAGCCGCCTGGAACACTAACGATGTCTGGACGGAGAGAGAAGATTCCAAATGTCTGCATTGACAAAGATAGAGAGCGCTCGCTATCTATTCTGGGCCATCCCGCACAAGCGACTCAATGAACTTCGATCTGATCATCCGAAACGGCCTCTACTTCGACGGGACTGGGAGCGATGGGCAACGTCTCGATATCGGCATTAGAGAAGGACGAATCGCGCAGGTGGGCGACCTCGACAACGCAGTTGGTGACGAGGAAATCGACGCAGTGGGTGCGTGGGTGATGCCTGGGTTTTTCGACAATCATACACACTATGACGCGGAGCTTTTGGCGGGACCGGGGCTCTCGGAATCCGTACGCCATGGCGTGACGACGGTCGCGATGGGCTCCTGCTCGCTCTCCACGATCGTGTCGTCGCCGGAGGATTGCGCGGATCTCTTCTCGCGCGTCGAAGCGTTGCCTCGCGACCACGTTGTTGCGACTCTGAATGAGCACAAAACGTGGAACACACCGGCAGAGTACGCAGCGGCGGTGGATGCGCTGCCGCTGGGTCCGAACGTCGCCTGCTACATCGGTCACTCCGACATGCGCGTCGCGACGATGGGTCTGGGGGATGCGACCGACGCCAAGGTGAAGCCAACCGCCGAGCAGATGGCGACGATGGAAGGCATGCTGAACGACGCCTTAGACGCCGGTTTTATGGGGTTCTCGAGCATGACGAACCCTTGGGACAAGGTGGGTGGCGACCGCTTCAGGAGCCGTCGTCTGCCCTCGACCTACGCGACCTGGGGCGAGTACCGACGCTTCCACTCGATCCTCCGAAAACGCGGCCGCATCCTCCAGTCCGCGCCGAACATAACGACCAAGGTCAACGCGTTCCTCTTCCTCGCGGAGAGCGCTAGCTTTGGAGTGCGCAAGCCGCTCAAGACCACCCTGATTACTGCCGCGGACACGAAGTCGAACCCGTTACTTTCGGGCGTACTGATAAACGGCTTGGAGATGTGGAACTCTGTCTTTGGCGGAGACACTCGATTTCAGTCCGTGCCGATGCCCTTTGAGGTTTACGCAGATGGCATTGACCTCGTGGTGTTCGAGGAGTTCGGAGCGGGTGAAGAGGCGCTACATTTGAGCGAGCAGGTCGACCGCAACGAGCTCTTCGCTGATCCGGAGTATCGCCGTCGCTTTCGGAAGGACTACGGCAAGAAGTTTGGGCCGCGGGTGTGGCAACGAGATTTCTACGATGCAGAGATCACGGATGCACCGGATGAGTCGCTGGTCGGGAAGAGCTTTGGGCAGGTGGGCGATGAGCAGGGGTCGCATCCCGTCGACGCCTTCCTCGATCTGGTCATGCTCTATGGCACCGACCTGCGGTGGCGCACGACGATCGCGAATCATCGTGAGAAGCAGCTCCACAATCTGATCACGAGCTCCGCCGTACAGATCGGATTCGCTGACTCGGGCGCGCACATTCGCAACATGGCGTTCTACAACTTCCCGCTGCATTTCCTGCGCTCGGTCAAACGCTCGATCGAGCGCGATGACCCGTTGATGTCGATCGGGCAAGCCGTGCATCGCGTCACCGGTGAGCAGGGGGCTTGGTACGGCGTTGACGCCGGCTTCATCCGAGTAGGCGACCGCGCCGACATCGCGATCGTGAATCCCGAAGGGCTGAACGACGACATCGACGCCTATCACGAGGCCCCGATGGCCTGTTTCGGTGGACTCCCGCGGATGGTGCGAAGAAACGACGACGCCGTCTCAACAACGATCATCGGTGGGCAGGTAGTCTACGAGGCCGGCGAGTTTGTAGATGGCTACGGGGTCTCCCGAGGCTTCGGACGGTTCCTGCGCGCTGGCGAGAAGACTGCACCGCGCGAGGTCGAGCCTGCCTCTTCGTCTTTAGAGGCCGCGGAGTGAATGCCCCGAGGCGTACTCAGGCCGAGCGGCGCGCGGCTACAATTGAGAAGTTGGTAGACGCGACGATTGAGTCGATTTCGCTAAGTGGATACGCAAGCACTTCCATAAGTGGAATCTGTAAGCGCGCCGGCGTGTCGCAAGGCGCGCTCTTTCGTCAGTTCGACACACGATTGGCGCTCGTCGCGCATGCGACCGATGTCATCGGGAAACGTCACCTGAGCTCCTTCGCAGGGGCACTCGCTGACGGGGAATTCGACCAGGACCCGGCTCGCACGATGGTCCACCTCGTTCGCGACCTCTGCCGCTCGGCGAATCACGCAGCGTGGCACGAGGTCATGGTGGCTGCACGGACGGACGTCGGGTTGCACGAGTCGGTCGCCGGGGTGTTGGAGACGTTTGAGGCGGCGATTCTCGACGTCGTGAAGTACGCGCTGCCAATTAGGGAAGGGCAGGAACTGCGGATGGCGGCAGTCGTGCTCTCAGTGATGCACATGTTCGACTCGGAAGCGGTGACCATCGTGGTGAAACCGAATCCGGCGTTGGAGGCTGCTCGAGTCGAATGGGCGACCGCGTTGCTGCAGAGGGAGTTGGCGTCGGCCGAGTAGGGCCCTCTTGAGCCGGCATT
>JBLHWZ010000190.1:0-10994 GCA_047629415.1 Bradymonadia bacterium
ACATCAAGCCGAGGCACCAACTCGCCGCCGAGCCTCACTTCAATATCCCAAGTAAATCGAGCGCCCTCCACCGTCACGATCACGGCCTCGTTGGCGGGGCCAGCAGGCGGGTAGACCGCTAGAATAAGCGGCGGCTCATCAAAGGTCGGGCCGGTGTCCTGCACGTCATCGACAGGAAAGAACACGCTGTCCGGGCCCGCGTCCTCGCCGACTCCGGTGTCACGGTCGACCGAGCCGGTATCGGGCAGCGGCGGCGGTCCGTCGTCGACCGCTACCGGGCTCGCTTCTGGGTCCAGCCCTGCTGCGCCGAAAACCGCTTGATCCCTGAGGTCTCGGAGACGCTTAAGGTCTTCGCACCCCACGAGGAAAAAACTGAACGCCGCGAGTAGGACGACCCAGGTCGGTAATCGGTGTCTTCGATGCATGAAACCGCGGTAGTAGCTGGCGCGCGTGTGGAGTGTAACAGCTATCCGATGAGGCGCCAGGGGATCAGACGGATCATCGTTCGCGCTTCTTTGATGCCGGAAGTACGGCTCAGAGTGCAAAACGGATCGCTGCGATCCAAACCGCGACAGCGATCGCAAAGCGCATCCCCCGCGGATTCACCCGCTGAACCACGCCGGCGCCCATCCACCCTCCGAAGATCCCGCCCACGCCGAGCCATATGCCTGGGGCCCATCGGATAAGGCCGTGGTGCCAGAAGATCGCGATCGCCAGCACCGTCCAGGCGCCTACAAGCGCGATCTTGACGGCGTTAGCGCGTGCGAGGTCCATTCCGTGAGCGAGATGCAACACCAGCAACATGAGGAGCCCAACGCCTGCTTGGATGAATCCGGCATAGACCCCGATCGCGAAAACGCAGACCTGCAACTGCCAGGGCTTAAGTGACCGTGATGCCGACGCGGCCTTGGCAGACGGACGCAAGGCCTGCGCGAAGAGCACGGTGCCGATGATACCGAAGAGGACTGCCAACGCGATGCGAAACGGCTCATCGGGAACCCGCGCGGCGATAGTCGCTCCGATCCCGGCTCCCACCAACGACACCGGAGTCAGCTGGAACACTTCCGTCTTCGGAAGCACACCGTCGTTCAAGAAGCGCGAACCGGAGCCGAAGGTCTGAATCAGGACCGCGACTCGATTTGTCGCGTTGGCGACTGGCGCGCTGAGCCCCGACTCGACCAGCAGCGCGATCGTGAGCAGCGAGCCACCTCCAGCGGCAGCGTTGATCGCCCCTGCGAGAAATCCAATGAGCAGGAACGCGACCGCGAGGGTCAATCCCGTGCGCCCAGTACGTGACGCTCAACAGGCTCATCGGATCTGTGGCGCGCGAAGCTCGCACCCAAAACTTCCATCTCGGGAGGCGTCAGCGCTAGCGGGTACTCAACATCGACCGGGGTGCCATCGGCGTTCACCGAGCCGAGACCCGGCAGCGGGGTCGTGTTCGTCAGGTACGCCCGACCGTCGCTGACCACGATCTGTCGCAGGCCGTCGGCTGACTCGGCTACCGAAGCGAAGCTCGCCCCTGCATTGGTTTCGGCCGCTGCTTCGGCCGACTGAACGCGGCCACCGCCGAGCCAACGGACCGACTCTAACTCCGCCGGATCCGCCCACCGTTGGGCCCGAGTGCGGACGTTTCGGATTTGTCCGAGCCCACCAGTGGCCAGAGTGACCCCGCCGTCGTCGTCGCGCACAGCAAACCCGTACTCCGTTGGCACGACCGAAGCGTGCACATGGAACTGGTTTTCAAAGAGAACCCAGTCGAACCCAGCGCAAACACTCAGCCGAGCGAGTCGCCCGTACCACTGCCGGCGCTCTTCGCCCGACGCCGCCGGAATGGGGCTGAGCGTCAAGTCGATCGCCCTGCCCTGGTAGTGACTGGAGCGTGGGGAGTGCTCGATCAGCGAATCGTACGACTCGGTGATGCGCACTCGAACCGCAGACTCTCCGCTGACCGGGTCGATCCACTCGTTCGCAACGAGCGCTGCCAGCGCGGTCACCGCAGCGGCAGCGTTAGGGTCCATTAAGTAGTCCTCGTCCTGGTGATCCAGCTCATTACGAGACGTGGCTCCCAGGTCGTTCACCTCCTCATTCTTGAAGTCGACATGCTCGTAGACGGGCGAGAGGCGGAAGTCGGTGAGGAGGCTGAACGCGAGTTCGCGCGGGTAGCGGGTACTCACTTCGGTGAGGCCAACAGCGTCGTCCTCGCTTCGCACGGGCCAGGCCTCGTGCAACGCGAACGTCTCGCCCGGACACGCCAGCTCAGCTCTCGGAGAGCGCTCGGGGGTCGCGCGAACGAAGAGCCGCCCCAGCTGCCGCACCGAGAACGTCGCGTAACGGCCGGTCTCATCTGCACGGCCTCGTCCTGCGACGATGAATGCCCGCATCGCCGGCTGCCAGCCGAGCAATTCTAGATTGGTGCCAGGCTCGACCCGACGAGTCAGCGGAACGCGGAGGCGCGCAGCGCGCGACAGGTGGGGATCCCAAGGCGCGCCTCGAAATGCTCCCAGCGGAAGCGACCCGGGCAAGGGGCGATCGAGGTCCTCAGCAGTTGCCAACACCTCAATCTCGATGGTCGTCGACTCGGCGAGCGCGCCCTCAGGAACTTCGAGTGACAGGTCGCCCGCTCTCAGGGTGCCGCCAGCGGGGCCCAACGCAAAAGCCGTTGATGCAGCCGTTGGAGCGATAAACTCCGGCAGGAACACCTGTGGGTCCGGCTCGAGCTCGGGCTCGGGCTCCACGACCTCCGCGAGCGGCTCCTCAGATGAGCCTTCCGACGACGCAAAATCGCCCGAACCTTGCTCGAGTGCTTCGACTTCTGGTGGCCCAGGTGCCGACTCGTCGGACGTCCTATCGCAGCCAGAACCACCGAAGACGAGTCCCAAAAGGACGAAGTTGTGAATGAGCTTTTGCATCGCAAGCACCTGACAATAGTAAGCTTAATCGCATTCCAGCTCTCGCCGGAGTTCGCTCGCAATACGGCACGGCTAGCAATCCTCCATGAGGCTGTCTACCCGTGAACGTGGGTTTTCGACCTTGAGCATCCGCTTCGAAATTGTAAGAAGTTGATGCTCATCACCCGCTGGAGAGACGTTTGGACCACGCTACACTCACCGCGCTGCGCAGCGCGCTTCGAATGAGCCCTGACAACGCGGAGCTGACCGGAGTCGTCCTCCAGGCTCTTGCGGACGCTAACGACAGCGCAGGCGCGGTCTTGGTGATCGACGCGGCCAATTCGAAGGTCTGGAAAAACTCCGACGCCGCCCTGCTGGCGAGTCGCGCACTCCTCAAAGATGGCCAGGCCGAGCGGGCCATCGACATCGCTCCAGACACACCCGAAGGAGCGCTGGCCAAGGTCCGAGCACTGCATTCCGTCGACCGAACTGACGAGGCGAGAGAACTTTACTCGGCCACGATCGCAGACTCCGCAGCCTTCGAGGATGTCGAACTTGAATCGGATCTCAAGTCGACCGTACCGATGGTGGTGAAGCTGCGAGCCGACGGACCACGGCTTCGGGTGATCGCCAACGACGACACGGGAGCCGACGACCTCAACACGTTGCTCGAACCACAGGAGGACTCGGTCGCGTTCAAGGACGTCGGCGGTCTGACAAACGTGAAGAAACAGATTCGAAAGCGAATCATTCTACCCTTCCAGAAGCCGTCTCTCTTTCAGAAGTTCAAGAAGAAGCTCGGTGGCGGAATCTTGATGTATGGTCCGCCAGGCTGCGGGAAGACGCTGCTCGCACGTGCCACCGCCGGCGAGTGTGACGCCGAGTTTTTCAACATCGCGATCTCCGACGTGCTCGACATGTATATCGGGGAGTCCGAACGGAAGCTGCGCGCGCTCTTCGACCGCGCCCGAAGCCGCACACCGTCCGTCCTCTTCTTCGATGAAATAGAAGCCCTCGGCGGTCGGCGGGGTAACCAGCGCGAAGCCACCTCGGCGAGAATCGTCAGCCAATTTCTGGCAGAACTCGACGGATTCTCTCAGGACAACAAAGGAGTCCTGATCCTCGGCGCGACGAACGTGCCATGGTCCGTCGACCCCGCGTTTCGGCGCCCGGGTAGATTTGACCGAGTGCTCTTCGTGCCGCCGCCAGATTTCGAGGCGCGAGTCGAGATTCTCCATATCCAACTCGCGGACCGGCCAATCTCCGACGCGATCGACGCGGCGGTACTCGCCAAGAGAACGAGTGGGTTCTCGGGGGCCGACCTTGAGAACCTAGTGGAGACAGCAGCAGACTTGGCGATCGAGCAGGCACTTGAAACGGGGGTTGAGTCCCCGATCGACCAGAACATGTTGCTCGAGGCCCTCCTCGAGGTCCGCCCGACCACTACTGAGTGGCTGACCACGGCGCGCAACTACGCTCGTTACGCCAACGAAGGCGGCCAGTACGACGAGGTGCTCGATTTCTTGAAGGAGCACGGCAAGCGATGACGGCCAGCAGCTACGATTTGGCCGACGAGCCGTCGCCGAGCAATCTCGGAGAGCTCACAGTACGGCCCTGGTTCTGCATGCTCGCGCTCGTCCTCGGAGGCGCCTGGCTGGCCTGGCCTTGGTACGCCTTAAATGCGGTCGCTCTGGGGAGTCCAACGCGCGACAAAGAGCTCAAGATCGTCGCAGGCACCTTAGCCGTAACCGGGGCGGTCTCGGTGGCGATTGTGCTCGCCTACAACGCCGAGCTTCTGCCTCTCAACATGCTACGCTACGCGCTGATCGTCCTCACGGTCGCGAAACTCGCGGCAGCTTACTCGCTCAACACGCTGCAGCGGCGGACGTTCCATATCTACGAGTATTACGGTGGAATCGCCCGTAACGGCATGCCGGTGGTGATGGTCGGCATGATCTTGCGACCAATCGTCCTGGAATTGGTCGCGGAGACTCCCATTCTCTTCCTGATGTTCACATGAGTGACCCAACGCAGGCACGAATCGGTCACGCCGAGCGGCAACTCGCGGCTGGGAACGCGAAGGCGGCCGTCGAGACGCTGAAGCAGGTACTCGCTGCGGATCCGCAGGCCCCGTATCCGCACGCGCTGATGGCGATCGCGCTGGTCGCAGCACGGCGCGTACATGCCGCACAGACGGAAGCAGCGCGCGCCCTCGCGCTGAACCCGAACCTGCCCTTCTCTCACTATGCGATGGCGGAGGTTCGTCACGCGCAGATTCGTTTTGACTCGGCGGAGGAGCACCTCAATCAGGCGCTCGCCCTCGACCCCAACATGGTGCATGCGCGCGTCCACCTCGCCGAGATCTACGTCCTCCGCGCCGAAAGAGGTCGCGCACGGACGGAGTTGCGCGCAGCGCTGGGCGTCGAACCAAACTTCCACGATGCGCTCGCGGCGTTGTCGCGGCTCGACGTAGACGAAGGAGACCTCGAATCCGCTGACTTCCGACTCCGTGGTATTCTCGCCGAAGACCCGATGCACGCCGGCGCGACCATAACGATGGGCCACCTCCTCCTGCAACGCGGCGACATCGAGGGCGCACGACAACATGCTGTCGTGGTGATCCAACGAGATCCTGGATCCGATGGAGCACTCCACCTGCTCTCCAACCTCAAGGCGAGGCAGAACCCAGTGCTCGGCGCATGGTGGCGCTACTCGGTTTGGATACAACGGCGAGGTGAGTCTGGCCAAATCGCAATCCTACTGGGCGCCTTCATCGTCTACCGCGTGCTCCTCGCGTTCGCGCAAAACAGCGGGAACCAGCCGCTGGAGAGCGTCGTCGTGGCTGTCTGGGTGTTGATCGTTGCCTACTCCTGGTTCGCTCCCGCAATGTTCAAGTGGCTGGTCGAGCGCGAGATGGGCGACGTGCAGCTGAAGCGCGACTTCTGATGCGAGTAATCGGACTAATCGGCAGCGCCGCGCTTGTGACCGCGGCGTGCGGCGGGCCGCAGAGCGCCACCGTGCCCGATGCCTCTCAGCAGGTGTCGGCCGGCCAGGACAGCGTGTTGCTGGTGAGCGAGCACGTCGACGCGAGCTGGTCGGGTGGAGGATGGGACGGCGCCCCAACCCGCCTCACCTCAGGGGCTGCCCCGACTGGCTCATGCCCCGCCCCGTTTCTCGCGACCCAAGAGACCCACCGTAATCCGGTGGGGCTCTTCGGTGTCCCCCATGCCGACGGAGACCAGGTGGTCATCACCGTGGTTGGCTGGACTGGGCTTGGGGGCTGCGAAGCGAGAGCGGAGTGGCAAGTTACGCGTGTCGCTCACGGCGCCGTCTTCGTCTACGAGGGCGCGCCGGATGACGCGACCTCGCCCGGCGACGTGCTGAGTTCTGGCGGTAGGATCGTCGCGATGCGCGGGTGGGAGATCACAGACGGAACGTGGACTCCCACGACCCGCCCGATCGCGGCCATCTTGCAGCGAGGCGTACTCAGCGAGGAGGTCGCTTGCGTGCAACACGATACGCCCGAGGCCGCTGACCGGCTCGCAACCGCGATGCTCTACGAAGAGTTGGGCTCGCCCTCGGTCAGCGCGAGCGCTCACCACGACGTCATCGGCCTCTCAGCGTTCCATGGCGGCCCGCTAGCGGACCTTTTTGAGACCGGGACGACAGAGTTTCCTGCGGATTGTCTCAGCTCCCCGGTCTTTCGAGCAGCGACCCTCTCCTTCGGCGCAGAGCCAACGGCGCTAGACATGTCGCGGTCGGCCGCGATCCTAACACTGCACGCCTCAAACGCGTTCGATCGAATGGACTGGGAGATCGCGGCTGAGGCGATCTCGGCCGCCCTCGCTCAGACACCAGGTTATGGCCCCGCCCTCTTCCTCCGCGGGCGATTGGAAGAAGAGGTCAACATCAATCTGGTGGCCGCAGGTGACGCGTTCTCCGCTGCGGCGGCTGGCGATCAGCGACTCCGCGCAGCTGCGACGTATCGGATGGGGCTCATCTCGGAGGATGTGGGGGAGTTGGAAGCAGCTGCGGCCCAGTATGAGTCTGCTGCTGATTCGGACACCGGATACGCCGACCCCGCAAACGCGCTCGGTTTCCTAGCGTTCGAGGCTGGAGATTACGGTCTCGCCCGGACGATGTTCCAAGAGGCGCTCTCTCGCGCTCCCACGTTCGCTCAGGCCGCTAACAACCTCGGCTACATCGCTGAAAACGTCGACGGCGACCCAGTGGTCGCAGAGCAATGGTACCGGCGTGCGGCCGCTATCGAGCCAGATTCTTCCTCGACGCTAGTCAACTTGGCCGCTGTTCTCGGACATCATCTGGGCGGCCTTGTTGAGGCAGAGTCGCTGCTTCGGCAAGCGATGGCTCTCGACGCCCGGAACGCAGACGCGCTCGCGTCGCTGGAGGCCCTCATGGCGCGACCGGCCGCCGAACCGGGTGCGCTCGCCGGCACTTGGAGCGGTACCCGGGGTCACGATGGGGCGGCGCTGACCGTCACGTTCGGTCCGGATGGCAGCGCGGCAATCGTTACACGTATGCCAGGTGGGGAGCCGACTGCGCGACGTTTCGCGACGAGTTCCGCCGGCGCGCATCGAACCCAGCGCGTCTACGGCGAAGAGGCTGAGTGGACTGTCGAGGTAGTGACCGGAAACTCGGCCTACCTCTATCCCACCGAATCGCCACTGCGCCGGACGTTGCTGACGCGGCGAGATGGCGGTGTAGCGATCGCGCTCTAGCTAAACGGGGCCCGCTCCAGCAAGGCGGCGTCGCGCTCCGGCTAGGCGGCGCGCGCTCCGGCTAGGCGGCGCGCGCTCCGGCTGGGCGGCCTGCGCTCCGGCTAGGCGAAGGCTAAATCTTCTCAAGCTCTGCGACCCAGTACGCACAACGAAACGCGCGCTCCAACACAGTGTAAGCCGGTATCCGCTCCATGCGGACCAACCGAACGCTGGGCGGCAAGGACATCTCGAACTCCTCTCGAGTTCGACGATACAGATTGAAGCGGTCGTAGCGTCGCTCGAGCGCTTCTCTTTCGATCCCCCCGCAGTCGACGATGTCTTCCACAGACACCAGCGCGCGGCCGTGGCGCTTCAGCACCCGCCCGATCTCGTCCAACGCAACGTCAAACTCCTGAACAAACTCGAGCATGGCCAACGCGACCACCGCGTCGAACCGCTCGGACTCGAAAGGCCACGACTCGCGGGCCGATGCGATGCGCAGCTCCGCTCCCTTGAGCGAGCGCCTTCTCAGCGCCTGACGAACCATGCGTGGAGAGACATCAAATCCAGCGAGGCGACGATTCGCACCGCTGTAATGACCCAGCACTGCACCCGTGCCGCAGCCAGCATCTAGGATCTCGGCGCCAGCAGCGACAACGAACGGCCACTCCTGCACCACACGAAGCGGCTCCCATCCCAATTCGACGATGTCGCGATCGTAATACGGCGCCATCTCGTCGAAGAACTCAGCGGTTTCATCTTTCATTACCAGCTCGCCAGCGTGCGCCACTCTTTGCGAAGTGCAGGATAGGCCTTGATGAAGATGCCCGGCCTCGGTGTAGCGTCCAGCAGCTTCTCCATGCTTCCATCTCTCGATGCCGTCACGACACCGAAACCCTGCGCCTCGGCACGATCGATCAACGAGGGAGCGTCATCCTGCCAAGCGACCAGCCATAGCCAGTTGCCATCGGCCGACTCGAACTTCTCCAATTGAGTGAGATCGCCCGCGTCATCCACGCAGAGGAAGAGATGGATTCGATCGCCGCGACCTTGCACGAACGCATAGTCGCCACGCGCACGGGCAGCGAAGCGCTCATCGTCCGCGAACTGCGCGGTCATCGCTCCAAGTACCTCGTGGGCGGGCAGAAGTGTGGGGAGTCCGTCGTGAAGGGCCTTGATCAGGCCGACGGGGTGGAGATCCATTCGTCGCTAGGGGGCTTCAGGCGTGCTCTCGAGGACAAGAAGCTCGAGCGGGCCACCCGTGATCGCCTCCAAGCCCGCCGCCGTCAACGCTGAGACCTCGCGGAGGCCGTGAACGGGCTCCGCTCCTGTCACGGTTACCCAAAAGGCATGCGCGTACGTTGGCGACGAAAGCTGCAGAACGAACGGGCCTTCCCCTGCAGGCAGCTCAACCGCGCCGTGCACGATGGACGAGTTCCGGTACGAATCGAAATTCGTCGGGACGAGCGGGGTAGCGCCCAGGAATGACGCAATCTCGACGCGCAGCGGCGCGACCGTCTTCCAAACCACGACCGCACCCAGAAATTGGGGAGCGTCGGGCAGTGAGAATACGAAGTTGAGCGGTCCATTAACCGACGGCGCCGGTTCAAATGCCAAGCCATCGGTCACCCCATCCGTAAGGATGCGAGCCCTGGTAGTGGCGCGCGGCACCGGCCAAGCCTCCAGCATGACCGCGAGACCTTCGGTCGTCTGTGGCGTCGCTGATGCCAGATGAATGGTCTCCGGACGCAGCGTTTCCTCAGCCTGATCGAAGACGTACTGTGACCCAGAGCATGCGGTCAGAACAACGCCGAGGACGACCGACAGAGCGGCACGACAGCTAAGCAAAGGGGGGCGCAGTGACAGGAGAATCAGGCTACGAGGCCGTCCCGGCAGTCCACGCCGAGATCAGCTCGAAGTTGTCGATGATGCGGGAATTATGGTCGCCCGACACATCGCTGATGACGACCATCTCTCCATCGGAGAGGCGCTTCGTCAGGTAGATGGCGAAGTAGTTGGCCGCGGAGCCCTCTTCGACCGTACCGGCTGCGGCAAGCGGCTTGCCGCTTACTGGGCAAAACAGCTCGCACTTGGTGCCGGAAGGGATCTCGTCCAGTCCCAACTTCCGCGGATCACCATGGAACGGGCTCAGGTGCACGATGCCCTGGTACTTGCCCGCTTTGACCATGATCGGGATGCCCGGGTAGCCGTCGAACGATTCCGTCGCAGCCTCCACAAGGTCGTCGCCGTCAGGCCCAAACGCTTGAGTCACAATAATGATGACCTCGTCCTGGATTTCGACGTGTTGAGCATCGTCCGGAATCGCCATGTGCGCACCGGTAATCCTCAGGTTTTTACGGTCGATATTCTTCATGGCCATACTCTTCGGAGGCGGCAGAAACTGCTCCTGTTTTAGACCTATTCGGTGAAATCTGAGGTGTCCATATATTGCGCGCGTGCTGCAACGCCGAAAACCACGGCCTGCACGAGGCTGTGCGCGGGGGGCTTGGTCACTCGCTTGATCCGCGGCGCGCATGGGCCTAGGGACCCGGGCATCCCTAGCCAAGCAAGACCGTGACCGACTCTCAGAACAGCGCATTTCGTCCCGTGCCACGAACCGGCGTCATTTACGTGATGAACGAGGCGAACAAGCTCGGCTTCCACTACGGGCACCCGGAGTGGGCGAATCTCGGACAAGGAGCGCCTGAGGCCGGCGAGCTGCCCGGTGCCCCACCGCGCGTCGAAGCGGTTCAAGTCGACCCTCGGACCAATGAGTACGGCCCCGTCCCAGGAGTTTGGGAGCTGCGAGAAGCGGTCGCCAACCTCTACAACCATCGGTATCGGCAAGGGAAACCCAGCCAGTACACGGCTGAGAACGTCGCAATTGCCGGTGGCGGGCGCCTGAGCCTCTCGAGGCTTGCCGCGGCCCTCGGGCGCACGCACGTCGGCCATTTCCTACCGGACTACACCGCCTACGAAGAGCTGCTTGAGCTCTTCGAAATGTTCACGCCGATTCCGATCCCGCTGGAGGCAGACACCGGCTACGCGCTCACTGCGGCTCAGCTTCGTAAGGAGATCGTCGAGCGTGGCATGGGTGCCATCATCTTCAGCAACCCATCCAATCCAACCGGGCACCTGACCGGCGGCGCTCAGCTAGCGTCTTGGGTCGATGTCGCACGCGAGAACGACTGCTATTTGCTCTTGGACGAGTACTACGCGCACTACGTTTGGGACCCCTCAATGTCCCCGAATGGCTGTGTCAGTGCAGCCGAGTACGTCATCGACGTGAACAAGGATCCGATCGTCATGCTCGACGGTCTCACCAAGAATTGGCGCTACCCAGGCTGGCGAATCGGATGGACCGTAGGGCCTAAGGACGTGATCG
>JBLHWZ010000191.1:0-10955 GCA_047629415.1 Bradymonadia bacterium
AGCCGGCGTCGATGTCGATGACATCGGTGTCCGTGCCCGCGACATCGGTGTCGTCAACATCGGTGGAGTCAACATCGGTGTCGTCAACATCGGTGGAGTCGGTGTCGGTCTCGGTGTCACCAGCGCCAGTGTCACCAGCGTCGACGTGTGTTGCGTCGCTACCTGGGGTGTCCTCGAGCGTGTCCGGCACATCGGCGGTGTCGATGCCCCCTGTGTCCTCGGCCGCGTCACCAGTTGTGTCAGTCACAACGTCCGGACTGGGATCCCGCTCTGCATCCGGCGAGCCGGTATCGGTACCGACTCCTCCAGCGTCGGAATCGATTCCTCCATCGGTGTCTGTCGCACTCGGCGTTGAATGTGTGGACTCGGAGCTACATGCTCCGAGGAGCATGTAGGATGCCAACGAAGCAGCCAGCGCAAGACGATAGAGAGCCAATTTCTGCATTGAAAACTGCGCCGAGGAGGCTTCAGGGTGTCGAATAGCCCCACGGGACGAGATGCATGGTAGCCAGTTTGAGCGGCGGATACATCAATCAAGATGCGCCTTCTTCACAGAGGTCGGATCGGGCATCGATGCGCATGAACCCCCGCTCGAAGCCGCGCCGAAGATGGGCCGCACTGACGCTGCCTCGAAAGACCGAACCGAGGAGCACCGCCGTCGAGTCGCTCAGCAGCGTCCGCCGATCGGCCGGCTGATAAGCGCTATGTCGGCCATAACCGGTCTCAGCAACTTCACACGGCGCCAAAGCCTCCCGCATGGGCGATTGTAGTTGTAGTGGAAAACGTACCACGAGCGAGAACACGTAGCGGTGTCTCCAAACCAACTCCTACCGAAAGAGTGACCGACTATGTCCATACCCAGGCGACTCTGGAAGCGCCGTTACATGATCGCAGGTGTCCTTGGTCTCACCATTCTCGTCATTGGCGCCTTCTACAAACCGATCGTGCGGGTGGCCTATGAGCCGATCATGAAGATCGTCATGTCGGTCGCTCTAACCCCGCCCGGTGACTTCGACGACGACACGACACCGCCCGCACCAGACTACGCGTTGGCGACCTCTTGGGCCGCCCTCCCCGAGACGGACGACGCAGCAGACCGCTCGCCCGCTGGCCTGTAACTCGACCGACAGGCCACAGCCGCGGCGGATGTGTTCTACATTCACCCTACGACCTACATCTCTCGCAATGGATGGAACGCGCCGCTGGATGACAGGAAGGCAAACGCGGAGACCGACGAGTGGGTGCTGCCCGCGCAAGCGGGGGCATTCAACAGCTGCTTCCGGGTGTTTGTTCCGAGATACCGTCAGGCGACGATCGCCTCCTTCTACGACACCGAAGGCAACGGCGACCAAGCACTGGATCTTGCTTATGAGGACGTCGCGAGGGCGTTCGAGAACTTCCTGCAAAACCGAAACGAAGGCCGCCCCTTCATCCTCGCGGGTCACAGCTAAGGAGCGCGCCATGCCAGACGCTTGCTCGACGAGGTTCTCACTCCCGATCTGATCGCTGAACAGTTGGTCGCAGTCTATACCGTCGGCCGGTCGATGCCTCCGTCAGACAAGGCGCCTACCTGCGAAAACGCCACTCAGACCAGGTGCCAGATCAGTTGGAATGCCCAGACTGAGAACGCCTCTCGGACAATTGGTGGACCCGGAAACATCTGCGTCAACTCCCTCACGTGGACAACCGACGGCACGCTGGCGCCCACCTCACAAAACCAAGGAAGTGTGGACTTCGGAGCCGACAGCGCGGTCGAGGAAGACGTGGTTGGCGCTCAGTGTCGGAACGGGCTCTTGCTGGTGAGCGACGCGAACTCAGGTAACTCTGACTATATGCCGTTCGGTCCAGGGAACTACCACCGCTATGATGATTCGCTGTATCACATGGATGTCCGCGCGAACTCGGTGGTACGCGTCGCAGCGGTCCTCGACAGATAGAGCATTCGAGTTGCTCGCACTGTGGTTCAACAAGCACCTGGCGCTCGAACGGTAGCGCAGCGCTTTGGGCACAAGAGAGTCAGAGTGTGCCACCTGCATCGTGTTAGGCGTCGTCTTTTTTGGTTTCTTCGTCATCGGGCGGCATTGGCTTTCACAGGCCCGTGACGAGTGGACACCAACGGAAACGGAGACGCGAACCCGTCGTTGCCCCGCACTGACCCACTAGTTCCGTGTAAAAACCCACCGCGGGCACTACGAGGGCAACAAGTCCCTAAGCCCCCAGCGTGTCGTGTTTTCAACTCTCCTCCTGGCCCTCCTCTTTGCTGGCCCGTCGACTTCAGACGTTCCGCCCTCCAAGGAGCTGATCGCCCAAACGGATCTGTACGCGGGCCCGCTTCTCTACGCGCCACTGTTTGACCACGCCTCCAGCTGGACCTTCGCCGCAACGCACAGCGAAACCACAGCCGAGTATGGTTCGGAGCGCCGGCAAACCCTGACATGTGGCCCGACCGAGGTGGTACTCACAGAGGCAGGTAGCGTCAGTGTCGTAGTTTGCAACGGCAGCGCCGAAAACCCAATCGCGGGGACATACATCGCCACTTCAGCGGGGCTCTGGCGGGACGTGTACCCAACCCCAAGTACGGCCGACGAGTTTGGGGCACTCAACACAGAGGATCAGTTTCTCCCCCCAGAGCCAGTTTCACACGAGATTACCGAGGAAGAGGAGATGCTGGCCGGCTTCCATAATTCTACGACGGTCGCCGACGGTCTTACGTGTCACACGCGGGCCGACTTCGGTTGCGCCACGGCCAACACGCGTCTCTGTTTCTCGGCGGTGGATGGCATCGTTGAGGCGTCGAGAACAGAAGACCGCGAGACGTTACTCTCGTTCCGAGCGGAGCGTTTGACTGCCACGGCCCCGGACGTGGATCCGAGCAGCCAGCCGACGGCAGCGTGCGAAGAGTGGTCGGCGGGTGGCGTGACGCGATTCATCTGGGCGACCGAGGAAAATCCCGACATCGCCGTTCACGTCGCGCTCACATGCGGAGGCACGCCGATTCAAACAATCAGTATGCACCGCGAGTTCAGCGACGTGGAGCAGGTTCGAGTCGAAGACTTCGACTTTGACGGCCTGCCCGACCTGTGGATTCCACTCCATCTCGCAGGATCAAATGGGCACTGGCGGGGTTGGGTATACGCCGAGTCTGGATACTTCGTGCGAGACGAACGCTTCGACTTTGACGGCAGCCCCTACGCGGACCGCGATGCACAGGTTGTTTGGAATCGTCGAGAAAACGAGGAGGACGTCGACTCGGACGGCTACCGTCTCGTTGGCTCGGAACGAGTGCTAGTCCGTTCGCGGCGCCACCAAGACGCGACGCTTGTTTCCGATACCGTGCTACTGGCTGGCCGCATGGTGCCCGCGGGTGAAGTCGAGGAGGGTGCTCCTCTTCGTGTCGTCAGCGACTGGGACTTCTCACCAGCGCTCTGCCCTGGGACGCCCTCCGTCGGAGACGCGGACCCACTGGAGTCACTCTCGAACGCAACGATTGGCGGCGCCCGCCCCGGAACCCCCGCGAACAAACTCTTCGCCACCTATGGGGAGCCCGATCGAGTGACTGGAGACAGGAGCATCGAAGGGGCCACGGGAGAGGTCACGGTGGATTGGCACTATGACCGATGCGGCTTCTCGGCGACGCTGGCCGGCGCGCCGGGCGCACCGTCTTCTGTCCGATGGATCAGCGCGACCGGGTTTGGTGCCGCCACCTATGGACTGGGTCTACGCGTCGGAATGACGGCCGAGGATGCGTCGGTCGTTCTGAGTGGTGAACGATTCTTTGATGCCGAAACCTATGAGTCTCTCACGCTCCACGTCGAGGACGGACTCGTGGCTGAGTTCACGATTTCAGCTCCCGCCGAATAGGATCATCGGACGGGAGACTCGCTGACGTCTGCACGAACAGAGTCGTCTGGCGTGACGCCTGCTCAGTTCCGCACGAGTAGGATCGTCGGGCGTGACGTCAGGCGGCGAGTTGGCCGAGGCGTTGGTCGGCAAGGAGCCGACAAGGGCGCGGAGCCCGTCTGGTCAGTCTCCGATAGCGTGGCGCTCGGCGAGGGCTCGGATCACGTCGGGCAGCGCATTGCGCGTGACCCACCGAACGAGGAACTCCGGCACGGCGATCCCGGGATCTGCGTACACCACGTACTTCGCGTAGGTGTACTCTGGGTCGTCTGGGTACGGAATCAGCAACCAGTAGCCGTAGGTCTCGTCCAGATTACCGCTGCCTTCGATGTATTCGAACGCGTTCACGAAGGCCTCGTGGCCGTCGACGGTGGTGAACTCCCATGTCGCGCGGGTTCGAAAGTGTCGATCGGCGATCGGCCACGGGATCGCGGTCGTCGTCTGCAGGATGTACGCGTCGCCGTCCCGCTCGACCGTGTACTGCTCGGTGAGCGCAGGCGCCCATTCGGTAGCAGTATCGAAGTCGGCGATGATCTCACCGAGCTCGCGCATCGGAGCGTGAATCAGCGCCAGCGTCTCAGCGCGCGAGGGGTCGCCGCGCTGCAAGTCGACAATGATCTCACCGTCGAGGAGTTCAGTGGCTTGCTCGGCTGAGAGCGGCGTGTAGGTGGGTGTTTCGTTTGCCCAAGCGGCAACGCAGACGAAGCTAGAGAGTAATGGGGCGAGCGATGGGATTCGCACGTTTGAGACTCGTCAGGCAGAGGGTACGGCACCGGTCAGGCAGAGGCGACGGAGCCGGTCAGCACAGGGTGAGCGATCGGTGAGCGGGCGCCATCCGTCAAGGGCGAGACCGCCCGACCTACACAGAGCTAACCTACGGCGATGACCTGCGAGCGCCTATACCGGGGTCCGCATTGAGCAACTCAGCGACCAGTGGATTCGGGAAGCGCCGTGAGAGCGTAATGGCGAAGAACGTCTCTTCAAGCCCTGGCAGTTGCTCCACTTCGACCAGGACTCCCGCGTCGAGTTCGTCGCGAACGACGATCGACGGCACTACGGCCATCCCGATGTGCTCGCGCGCGACCAGACGTAACATCGCCATGTCATCGACCTCGGCCGCCACGATCGGGCGGACATCCAGACGCGCCACCAGCGCGTCGAAGCCTGCGCGAATACTGCTCTCAGCTGCGGGCAACACCAGCGGCTCCGTAGCGAGAGTCCGCCTCAGATCCACATGACGAGCGGCGCTTGCGGGCCCAGCCACCAAGCTCACCGGTTGCTCGTCGATAAGGTGCGCTACCCAGCGTGTAGCCGCGTCGCGGCGCGGCGTGAAGTTGCAGAGTACGACGTCCAATGCGTGCGCCTCCAGGTTGCGAATCAGGTGCTCGAACGGCCCCGACTGAATGACGACCTCCACGTCCTCGCGGCCTAGCAACGGCCTTAGAAACCGCAGCTGAAAGTTCCGCGAGAGCGTGGCGAGAGCACCCACCCTCAACACTCGCCGATTCACCTCACCGCGGGCGTCTAGCGTTCCGATGAGCTCGGCACCCATCGCGAAAATTGCGTCCGCGTGATCGAGCGCGATTCGACCGGCTTCCGTGAGAACGAGTCTGCGTCCGTGACGCTCGAAGAGGTCGTGTCCGATCGCCTCCGCTAACGCTTTGATCTGAACGGACACGGCCGACTGCGAAACATGCAGGCGTTCAGCAGCGGCCGTCACAGTCCCTGCGTGGGCAACCGCCCAAAAGTAGCGCAGGTGGGCGTAATTCAGCTTGTCCGCGAGATTCATAGTTCGTTCTGATGAATGGATACGGACAAATAGCGGCATCAGAACGATTTGAACAGGCAGTGAACGTCTGCTGTTGCGAACGCTAATAGCAGTTTATCCAACTCCAAAAACTCAGTGAATTACAGGCTTCTATCGGTCTATGACCGTGCTGTCTCCGGAGGCTAAACGTTGTCTTAAACAGAACGTTTAAAGACAAACAATGCATTGGACGCACTAAAAGCGTGCCCGTACTTTCCGCCTCATGCTGATCACCGCGCAAGAGCTGGGCCCTTTCCTACGTTTCGACGCCTTCACCCTCGCCGTCGCCATGTTGGTCGCCCTTATTGGCGCGATCGTCATACGTTTTAGTTCCACCTACCTTGATGGCTCGGAGCGGAGGCGTCTCTTCATGCATCGCCTCTGGGCTGCCGTCTTCGCCGTGCAACTGCTGGTGCTCGCCGGCAATCTGCTGACCCTTTGCGTCGGCTGGATCGCCACAGGCATCGCACTCGATAGGCTCTTGCGCGTCTACTCGGATCGGCCGCGAGTGCGCCGGGGCGCCAACCGCGCCCGCGCTGCCGCCCGCGCATCCGACGTGCTCGTACTCAGCGCATCGGCGCTGCTCTTCACACACTTCGGAACAGCCGATATCTCCACGATCGCCACAGCCGCGCGTGTGGCGGGAGACACATCGCTCGCCATCGAGCTCACCACGCTCAGCATCGCAGGAGCCGCGATCCTGCGCTGCGCCCTGCTCCCGATGCACTCGTGGCTCCTCGATGTTGTGGACGCGCCGAGCCCGCTTTGCGCGTTGCTTCACGCTGGCATTCTGAACGCCGGGGGAATCCTTGTGTTGCGCTTCGCCGACGTGATGATGCTTGGCACAGGCGCCCTTCCGTTGCTCGCTCTCGTGGGCGCCCTTAGCGCAGGAATCGCCTCGATGGTGATGCTCACGCAGACCTCGGTAAAGTCGTCGCTGGCTTGGTCGAGCATCGCACAGATGGGATTCATGCTCTTCGAGTGCGGTATCGGAGCCTTCTCCTTCGCCGCCCTGCACCTCGTCGCACACTCGCTCTACAAGGCGCACGCCTTCCTCTCGTCGGGCAGCGTGGTCGAGATCGAACGGCAGTTTTGTGCGGCGCAACCGTCCACAGGCGTGCGGCCCGTGATCATCGCTGCGGCTGCACTGGCCGCGATGATCATCGCCTTCGGCGTGCCGCAGCTGATCGGTCTGTCCCCCTTCGACTCCAGCGGTTCGAACGCGCCCGCAATCATACTCACGGCGATGCTCGGCGTTGGCCTAACGCAGCTGCTGGCTCGGGCCGCGGCTTCGAACTCGGGACCCGCACTCATGGCGAAGGCCATCGCCGTCGCGGCTGGTTGCAGCCTCGCGTTCGCGGCAGGCAAGGCGCTCTTCGACATAGGGCTGACCGGAGTGCTGCCGCCCAACGCGGCTTCGCTGCCGATGCTCGCTATTGGTCTGCTCACGCTCGCGAGCTTCGGCGCAATCGTCGCGGTGCAGCTCGCACGACCGGCCGTCATCGCAGAGGCCCGCTGGGCCTCTGTCTATGTACACATGAAGAACGGCTTGTATGCCGCCGAGATCGTCGACGAGCTGGCGCGACGACTCTCTCCACGACGAAGCACACAACTCACCACACGCCGCAACACACAAGGAACCAACTCATGAATGCACAGCTAAATTACGAGCTCGCAGACGCGATGAAGTGCGACACAAGCGAGTTGATTGTTGACGCATGTGCCGCCGCTGGACGTGCCTGTGAGCGCGTCGCGCCATTGTGGCCACTGCGCAACATGGTCGCGGTCAACCCCTTCCTCGGGATGGCCAGCCTAGATTTCGCGGAGGCACAGGCCGTCGTCGCACAAACATCCGGCGCCCGAATGACAATGCCGCGGGCGTTCTATGCTCGAGCGATTTCCGAAGGCGAGATAGTAGACGCCGACATCGCCGATGCGGTCGGCACCCTAGACAAAAAAGTACCAGTCGCGACAACGGTCGCAGACATCTACAACGCCGCACTTCGCGAGCAATTGGCGCACAAGAGACTCGTCGTTCCAACAATCGCCGATGTGGTCTCCCGCGATGGCGAGCACGATTGGGCCGGCGGGGTGGTCGACCGGATCTCCAGATGGGCCGCCTCCTATTACGACGACCGTAGCGCGGCATGGAGCGCCCCCTTCCGACGGAGCGAGCCTTGGCGCGCATGGCGAGACGAAGCCGCGATCGATCGATCGCCCGAGTTCGCGGGACTCAAGGGATTCCGCGCGTTCGCCGGCCAGCTTCCGGACACCGCGGACGCCGCCCTTGAGGTATTCGCTGAACGCCTGGGCCTCAGCGGGGCCGAGCTGGAACTCTATTTCCATCGCGCGCTCGCGACGATCTCCGGATGGGCGGGCGCGGCCCGGCACCGACACTGGGAGGCCGCGCTGCGGGGAGGAGCCGATGACGCCGCGCGGGCCCTGCTCGCAATCCGCGTAGCGTGGGACATCGCCCTGCTGGACCGCGGAGGGGACGCCCTAAGGAAGCAGTGGCGATCTGAGTTGTGCGAGCGTGCACCGACAACGAGAAGTCCCGGGCACGCCGAACTTCTCGTCGACCTCGTATTGCAGGTCGCATACGAGCGGTCTTGGCAACGACGATTCGTCTCGCTCCTCGACGCCCCGACAGTCTCTGTTCGGTCGAGTCGACCGGACGCTCAGATGGTCTTCTGCATCGACACGCGATCCGAGGTGTTCCGACGAAAGCTCGAGTCCAAGAACGAGGGCGTCGACACGCTCGGTTTCGCAGGATTTTTCGGTGCGTCCCTGGAGCTGGTGCCAGCGGATGCTGCCAGCGGTGGCGCTCATTGCCCGGCGTTCTTGGCGCCGTCGATCCGCGTTCGTGAGCAAGCGATCACCGGCGAATCTGACACACTGACGCTCAAACGACGCGAGCGCAGACGGCTGGCATCCGCCTGGCGCGCGTTCAAGCTCTCCGCGATCTCCTCCTTCAGCTTCGTCGAGGCCACCGGGCTCGGCTACAGCGCGAAGCTCGTGAGTGACACCTTTGGCCTCGGGTCGTCCTCCGGTGCATCCGAGCGTGTGCGAAAGGCGACGACCAGCCGACCGAGTCTCGATCATAAGGGGATCGGCGAAAGCGCCACCGGCCTTCGCCTCGATGAGCGGCTCGACCTCGCTAGCGGCTTTCTCAAGGGCACGAGTCTGCACGGGCATCTGGCACGCGTCGTCGTACTCTGCGGACACGGCGCCACCACACGAAACAACCCTCACGCCTCGGCGCTGCAATGCGGTGCGTGCGGTGGACACGCTGGCGACGCGAACGCTCGAGTCGTGGCCGCTGTTCTGAACGACCCGGCGGTGCGCGCTGAACTGGCCGAGGCCGATCTCATCATCCCCGATGACACGGTCTTCGTCGCCGCGTTGCACGACACCACAACAGACGAGGTCACACTCTTCGACGAAGCGCTGATCCCGGAGACACACCGAGCGGAGCTAAACACGCTGCGCTCCGCTCTGGCCTCGGCTGGCGACGCAACCCGTGCCGAACGCGGTGAGCGCATGGGAGTCCGTGGACCCAGCGCTGACAACCAGGTGCGCGCCCGAAGCCGAGACTGGGCGCAGGTGCGACCCGAGTATGGCCTCGCGGGATGCGGAGCGTTTGTGGTCGCTCCACGAGAGCGCACGCGAGCGCTCAACCTCGGTGCAAACTCGTTCCTCCACTCTTACGATTGGCGGCGAGACGAAGGCTTTGCGGTCCTCGAGACCGTCCTCACCGCGCCGATGGTCGTCGCCCAGTGGATCAACCTTCAGTACTACGCATCCACAGTCGACAACCGTGTCTACGGCGCGGGAGACAAGACGTTGCACAATGCCGTCGGAACGATTGGTGTGCTCGAAGGCGCCGGTGGCGATATCCGGGTCGGCCTGCCTCTGCAGTCTCTGCACGACGGCAACGACTGGGTGCATGTGCCTGTTCGGCTCTCGGTGTTCGTCGAGGCGCCCCTCGATGCGATCGATGCCATCCTCAGGCGTCACCCTCACGTCCGCGAATTGCTCGACAACAACTGGCTCTACCTCTTCGCTATCGATGACAGCGGGGCCGTCGCACACAAGTACGCGGGCGACCTCAAGTGGTCACCCGCGCAACTCGGAGGTCGGTCATGAGTTCCCTAACGCCCTCCGACGAAAGCGCGCATCTTGAGTCCGCCCACAACGGCCTCCTCGAGTTCGGACGCTCCCGCGAGATCTCACTCGGCATCCTGGGTGACGGACAGCTCGCTCGTATGCTCGCCGGGGCCGCCATTCGCCTCGGAATTCAGGTAACGATCGTGAGTCCGACTGAGGATGCGTCTGCGCTCATTTCAGGAGTACGCCGCATCCGAGGGCGCACTGACGACCCGGTCGCGGTCGCGGAATTGGCGGCTTGTTGCGACGTGATCACGGCCGAGAACGAGTTCCTCGACGCCGCGATGCTGACCCGCACGCTTGCCGCGGTCGCCGAGAGCGCAGCCTTGCATCCGCACGGAGATGCGATCGCGGTTGCACAAGACAAGCTCGTCCAGAAGCACCTCTTCGAACAGCTCTCGATCGCTCGGTCCCCCGCATACCGTGTGCGCAGCAGCGCGGCCGTAGCCGACACTCACGCCGCCTCCCGGGCGCTCGGCGGCGACGTTGTGCTCAAGTGGTCACGATTCGGCTACGACGGCCGCGGCACACTGCTGCTACCAGCCGCCGATTCAACGGCCGAAGCAGCACGACTCATCAACATCGAGCGTTTTTGCCTCGCCGCCGCGGAACGTGGCACCGAGGTATTTGCGGAGCGTATGGTGTTCTTCGACTGCGAGGTCTCGCAGGTGGGGACGCGCGGTGAGGACGGCACGATGGTGTTTCTGCCTCTCGTGATCAGTCTTCAGGAGAGTGGCGTCTGCCGCGAGGTGTGGGGCCCCGCGACAGACTTTGGTGTTCCAGACTCGGTGCAGGACCAAACGCGCGCCGCACTGAAGGCCGTCGGCGACGCGATTGGCCTCGTTGGCACCTTTGCGATCGAGTTCTTTTTGTGCGGGGACGAGCTCGTCGCCAACGAGATGGCGCCTCGCGTGCACAACACCGGACATTGGAGTCGTTTCGGCACCGAGACCGACCAGTTCGAACTGCACGTCCGCGCGGTTTGCGGGCTGCCGCTTGAGGCACTTCCGCCAACCCGCCCATTCGTCATGCGCAACCTGCTGGGGCCTGCGTCCACGACCCGTCTCGACCACGTGGTCGC
>JBLHWZ010000192.1:0-10936 GCA_047629415.1 Bradymonadia bacterium
GTACTCTGGCGACGGTCTGACATGCTCCGACGTCGATGAGTGTTTCGAGGGCTTAGCCGGCTGTGCCGCAGATGCGCTTTGCATGAACTCCGCGGGGAGTTTCGAGTGCGAATGCGCTGTCGGTTTTGACGGCGATGGCTTCGTCTGCACGCCGGTAAGCGTATACTCCTTCCTCTTCCCAACTGCCGGCGATGCCATCTTCGGCGACGTAGACGGCGAGATCGCGAGCAACGACGGATACACCGGCTCTCGGGAAACGCCCCTCGCAACGGTCTCGCGGGTCGATGTCAGTCTGGCGCTCACTATGAACGGTCTGACTTCGGAGGGAGCTGGGTTCACCTGCCTTGGCGTAAACGGCTATCTCATAAGCTTGAACGGCCAGGCAGCCACCGAAGAGTTCTGGGGCGGCCAGGAAGAAATGACCCACACGGGAACTGCTGATTTCGACCCGCCGGTTGCGGGACCCGAGTATGATATCGAAATACGTATTACGTATAATCTCTGCGGGCCGATCATTGTGGACGAGACGGCGTCTACGATGACGCTCCTCCCGTAGTCCGGTTGACACCTTCGGGCGGGCAACTTAAGGCTCCGCCCGGTTTTTAACCACTGGGCGCACTAGGTCGAATGTCGCAAGAACTCGTTAGAAATTTCTCGATTATCGCGCATATCGACCACGGTAAATCGACCCTCGCGGACCGATTGCTGGAGTTTACGCGCACCCTCGCGGAGCGTGAACAGCGCGCACAGTTCTTGGACAACATGGACCTGGAGCGTGAGCGTGGCATCACGATCAAGGCTCAGGCCGTCCGACTGGATTATACTGCTGCCGATGGCAAGACGTACCGGCTGAACCTCATCGACACTCCGGGTCACGTCGACTTCAACTATGAAGTGAGTCGAAGCTTGGCAGCGTGCGAAGGCGCGCTTCTGGTCGTAGACGCCACTCAAGGCGTCGAGGCGCAGACGGTCGCGAACGTCTATCTCGCTATCGAAAACGACCTCGAGATTTTCCCGGTCCTTAATAAGATCGACCTGCCGAGCGCCGATATCGAGCGCGTTTCGGAGGAGATTGAGGAGGTCTTGGGCATTGATGCCTCGGAGGCAGTTTCTTGCTCGGCAAAGTCTGGGTTTGGGATCGAAGCGGTATTGGAAGCGATAGTGAAGAACGTCCCGCCTCCAAAGGGTGATCCGGACGCGCCCCTGCAAGCCCTGATCTTCGATAGCTGGTTCGATTCGTACCGGGGTGTGACAACCATGGTCCGTGTCATGAACGGTCGCATGAAGAAGGGCGACAAGATTCGACTGATGTCGACGGGGGCCGAAGCAGAAGTTCAGAGCGTCGGTGTTTATGCGCCGTTCCTTCTTGAGCAGAAAGAGCTGAAAGCCGGGGACGTTGGCTACCTGGTGTCCGGAATCAAAGAACTCGCGCTCACCAAGATCGGAGACACCGTCACAAGCGCCGACCGCCCAGCGGAAGAGGCGCTTTCGGGGTTCCAGAATGTTCGCCCGAATGTTTTCTGTGGAATCTTTCCTATCGACTCGAAGGATTACGAGGAACTTCGCGATTCTCTTGAGAAACTCCAGCTCAATGATGCCGCGCTCTCCTATGAACCCGAGACGTCGATGGCGCTTGGTTTCGGATTCCGTTGTGGTTTCCTAGGCCTTCTCCACATGGAGATCGTGCAGGAACGTTTGGAGCGTGAGTACGACCTTGAACTCATCTCCACCGCTCCGACTGTGATCTTCCGCGTCACCACCTCGGATGGAGTGTTGATGGTCGAGAACCCCAGCAAGCTTCCAGAACCCAATCACATTGAAGTGTTCGAAGAACCCTGGATTCGCGCCCAAATCCACGTCACTCCAGAGTACGTCGGCGCCGTGATTGCGCTGTGTGAGGAGCGCCGCGGGAGCCAGATCGACATCGGATATCTGGGAACTCGGCGGATGCAGTTGCAATACGAACTCCCGCTCGCTGAGGTGGTTTTCGACTTCTTCGACCGGTTGAAGTCCGTCACCAAGGGCTACGCCTCGTTCGACTACGAGATGATCGGATTCCGTGTTGGAGACATGGTTCGCCTCGACGTCTTGGTTAGCGGTGAGCCAGTCGATGCGCTGAGCCTGATCTGCCACAAGGCCACGGCCTACCAACGTGGAAAGACGCTATGCGAGCGCCTGAAGAAGCTCATCCCTCGGCAGCAGTTCGAGGTGCCCATCCAGGCAGCCATTGGGAACAAGGTTATCTCCCGCGAGACGATTCGCGCGTTCCGAAAGAACGTCACGGCCAAGTGCTATGGCGGCGACATTTCGCGAAAAAGAAAGCTCCTTGAGAAACAAAAGGCGGGCAAAAAGCGTATGAAGCAGGTGGGTAACGTCGAAATCCCTCAAGAGGCGTTCCTAGCCGTCTTGAAGGTCGAATAATGAGCGCTCGCCGCCAAGCTAAAGAACTCGTTAAGGAATCGAAGCGCCTCGCGCGTAAATCGTCGACTCTCACGGACGAGCGTCGAACGGAACTCAGCGCAGCGCAAGCCGCGGTAGAGCAGGCGTTGCGCGACAAAATGGACCTGACAGAGTCGGTGAACGCGCTAGATGAAAAAGTGACAGCGTGGCTGTCGCACCTGAGGAAGGGGCGTTTTCGCGAATACGTCGAGTCGATTGGCATTGCGGTGCTCTTCGCGCTCACGGTGAGAGCTTTTGGGTTCGAAGCCTTCCAGATTCCGTCTCCTTCGATGCTTCCCACGCTTTTGGTCGGCGACCACTTGTTCGTTGCCAAGACCTCCTACGGGCTCCGCGTGCCGTTCACGACGAACTACCTAGCCCGATGGTCCGATGTTGAGGCCGGGGACGTCATCGTGTTCGAGTTCCCCGCGCTTGAGGTTGCGACTCAACAGGCGATCCAAAGCGTCGATATCCAAGTAGAGCGCTATGCGAGCCGATTCGGCGGCTACCCGGCGACTCTTGATGACGCTGGAGTCAGCGCTTCGGCGTCAACAGACGCTTGGGGGCGAGCCATGGAGTACGCCCCTGTTGGAGAAGACTACCGGCTCGTGAGCCCAGGCGCCGACGGCGAATTCGGCTCTGCGGACGACCTAACCAATGGGAACCGCGCTCGGCTCGCGCCGGGCTGTGTGGATCAGGCGAGCGTCGACCACACGAAGGACTACATCAAGCGCGTTGTTGGCGTTGCGGGCGACCGTATCCGCCTCCAGGACAATCAGATCTTCATTAACGATGAGCCCATTCCTCGGCGAGAGCTGTCCGCCCTTAACAACGGTAGGGTTTTCCCCGCCGTCGAGGAGCTGAGTGGCGAGGAGTTCGAGGTCTGGCACCGAGGTGTCAACCCCGACTTCGATGAAATCGAAGTCCGAGAAGGGTATGTCTTCGTGATGGGCGACAATCGCGACAACAGCTCCGATGGCAGATGCTGGGGCCAAGTGCCCGTCAGCCACATCAAGGGCCGCTCAATGTTCATTTTCTTTTCCCGTGACCGAAACGGGGACGGCTCAATCCGCTGGTCCCGTTTCTTCGATTCCGTTGATTGATGTCTGAACCCGCACTTATCGTTCTCGCAGATGGTACCTGGTTCTCAGGTAAGGCCTTTGGGGCCCCCACTCGCTCAGTGGGCGAGGTCGTCTTCAACACGTCGATGTCCGGCTATCAGGAAATCCTGACGGACCCATCGTACCGTGGCCAGCTGGTGACGATGACGTCCCCGCACATCGGAAACTATGGTGTGAACGAGCTCGACGTGGAGTCGGATCGAATTCAGGTTGCCGGACTCATCGTCCGCGAAGCGTCCCGCATTGCATCGAGTTACCGAGCAACCAGTACGTTGCATGAGTACCTCCAAGATGCGGGAGTGCCGGCTGTCACAGGTGTCGATACGCGAGCGCTGACACGTCGGATTCGAGACGCAGGGGCGGTCATGGGGGCGTTGGTACACGGGGCGGTCCCGGACGACGCGCCGTCGATCGCGGCAGAGCTCGCCAGTGGCCCTCAGTACGGGGACCTCGACTACGTTTCCCTCGTGAGCACCGCACAGCCTCAGCGAGTCGTTTTGCGGGAGACTGGCGATCGCTACGCCCCTCATGTCGTGACCCTCGTTCCAGACTCGGGAGATTGGGGGAGCAACGCGCCGCTGGTCGTCGTTATCGACTATGGCGTCAAATATTCAATTCTTCGGCATCTCGCGGACCGCGGCTTCCGAGTGCTCTTGGTTCCGCACGACACGAGCGTCGAGGCCATCATGGCCCGAGCACCGGCCGGCGTGATGCTCTCGAATGGCCCCGGGGACCCGGGCAGCATGGATGGCGCGGTCGCTCGCGTCGACTCGTTGCTTGGCAAGGTCCCCGTGTTCGGGATCTGCCTCGGACATCAGCTTCTCAGCCGTGCCATTGGCGGCGAGACGTTTAAGCTCAAGTTTGGCCACCGCGGCCCCAACCAACCAGTGCTTGAGCAAGCGACTGGCAGGGTTCAGATTACCGCGCAGAACCACGGGTATGCCGTCACGCTCGATAACCCGAGAGTGCCCGTGTCCATCAGTTACAAGAACCTGAACGACGGGACTATCGAGGGGATCGAGGTCCCCTCGCTGCGCGCCTTCAGTGCACAGCACCATCCCGAAGCCGCGCCAGGCCCGCACGATGCGGCTGGTCTCTTCGACCGGTTCTGGGAGATGGTTGAAGCTGGGCCTAGCTGATGAGCGAGCTGAGCAACGAAGCTAGCAACAAGCCCCGCTTCCGATGGCTCTTCCCGCTCGCCGTCACCGCTTTCTTCGTCGGCTTCGCGGTTAAGTTTCCCGACTTAGCGCTATTGCTCTTCATCGCGGTCTTGATCGTTTACTTGATCGAGCCCGTCGTCGCTCGAATCGCATCATTTTCGTACCACGGGCGTGCGGTTCCGAGGTGGACCGCCGTCCTGCTCGTGTACACCACGATGCTAGGAGCGACGATCGGTGGGGTTGCCGTGTTCGCTCCGATGCTCTCGGAGGAAGCCGCCACGCTCGCAACTGAGGTTCCTCAGTTCGTTCGCAAGACACGCACCGAGGTGCTCCCACGGATTAGCGCGCGGATCAACCAGCTGCAGGCTTTGTTTGCGCCGACCGCGAGCGCCGAAAACCCTATCGCGGAAGCTGGGGATATCGTGAGGAATGCAGCCGAGGCTGCGGAGCTCGAATCTCTTCTGGTGTCGATGCTCTCCGCGGAAGAACGGGCGCTCTACTCATCCGGCTCGGTCGTCATCGAATCGGAGGCGCCCGGAGAGGACTCTCAGCCGGTTCTCTTCACGATTTCGACCCTTGAGGACGGAACCCTCGCGGTCCACGCTGGTGATGAGGACCTGCTCGTTCGGGCAACTGACGAAGGGGAGTATCTGATTACCGCCTCGAGCCGAGCAGGGCCGGGCGTGGTTCACGGCGGCCTCGATCTTGAGCAGGCGTTCGCGGATTCGCTCAATTCGGCCGTCGAGACCTCCGGAAAAGAGGTCGCCGACGTCCTGCAACTCAGCCAGCGCCTCCTCGGTAAGCTGATTGCGGCCATCGTTGGAATCTTCGTCACTTTCATGGTCGCCGCATTCATTTCGATCGATGTCCCGCGCATTGTTCGAGCGATTGAGGAGTTCATCCCAGGCGTGGAGCATGACTCTACCGAACGGCTCCTGGCGCGTCTCAACCGGGGCCTCTCGGGCGTCATTCGAGGGCAGATCGCGATCTGCGTAATCAACGCGATCCTGACCGGGCTGGGGCTCCTCCTACTGGACGTGAAGTTCGCTCTATTGCTGGCTATTCTTGCGGGCTTTGGTTCGCTTGTTCCGATCTTCGGGACCATCGTCTCGTCGATCCCTGCGCTCTTCATCGCGCTGACCCAGAGCGTCGCAACTGCGGTGCTTCTTGTCTTTTGGATTCTCGGTATTCACTTCATCGAAGCGAACATCCTCCAGCCGAAGATCATGGGCAGCGCCGCGAAAATTCATCCGGCGATCATCATTCTCGCGTTACTAGCTGGGGAGCACACGTACGGTGTGATTGGGGCGCTGGTCGCCGTCCCGATGGCGTCGGTGCTGCAGAGCCTGCTACTCTTCGCACGCGAACAGCACTCTCGGGCAGTCACGCCGATCGTCCCAGAGGACGACCATAGCGCAGGGTCCGAGGAGCCCATTGAAACCCCCTCGGACGAAGGCAAGGCCGAATGAAGTACGAATCGTACGCGCTCACTGATGTCGGGCGGAAGCGACCTCATAACGAGGACTTCATGCTCAGCAGGCCCCACATCGGCCTGCACATCGTCTGCGACGGTATGGGTGGCCACGCGGCGGGGGAGGTGGCTTCAGCCCTTGCGGTCCAGGCCGCTGCGGAAGTCATCGAGCGGAATATCGAGGAGATCCATGCAGGCATGTCCGGTTCCAGGGAGGGGCGAAAGAGCTCGCTAGAGCTGGTCGAGGCCGCGGTTCAGGAGGCGAATGCCCGTGTCTACGAGAGTTCGGAAGCCAACGCCGACCAGCGAGGAATGGGGACGACCCTCACACTCCTCATCGTCCATCGCGAGCGGGCACTTGTCGCGCAGGTTGGGGATAGTCGCCTGTACTTGGTGCGGGCGGAGCAGAGTCACCAAGTCACAACCGACCACACGATCCTCACCGATGCGCTTCGAGCAGGACGAGTCGATCCGAACGATGAGAATGCGAAGCGGAAGCTCAACGCGCTGACTCGCGCCGTCGGCGTTCACCCATCGGTGGAGGTCGACACGCTCGAGTTGGATACGCTTCCTGGCGATGTCTTGTTGCTCTGCTCGGACGGCCTCTGCGGCTATCTGGATGACTTCGATCTGGCAGCGTTCTTCCGGCACTCGACGAACGCGAGCGCCGCGAGAGATCTCGTAGAGTTCGCGCTTAAGCGAGGGGGGCACGATAACATCACGGTGATCACGGTTCATGTCCGCGACGCAGTCGAGACGGAGCAGTCGCTCCGGGTTCGTCTCACGCTGGATACATTGAAGAGCATCCCGCTCTTCCATTACCTCACGTTTAACGAGTTGTTACGGGTGATCCCTGTTTGCCAGGCGCGATTCCTTATGGAGGGCGATCAAGTGATCGGCGAAGGCGAGTCGGGTGCCGACTTCTTCATCGTCATCGAGGGACGGGTCCGGGTTCATGTCGGTGAGAACGAGATCACAGAGATGGGGCCGGGCCAGTACTTCGGTGAGATGTCGCTAGTGGACAATCGACCACGTAGCGCATCGGTCACTGCGGTGGAGCCTGGCTATCTGATTCAGATTTCCCGGCGAGACTTCTATGAGGTACTTCGCGGGGACTCGGTGATGGCGGTCAAACTTCTATGGAACTTCATTCAGACTCTGTCTGGTCTTGTGCGAAATCAGAACACGACACTTGTCGATGAGAGCTCACTCCTTGCTCACCCTTATGATGGAACGACCGAAGATGGCTCGTAGCGTCGTCGTCCTTGTTGGCCTAGGCCTAGCTGGATGCCAATCCGGCACGTCGGATACCCCAAGCTTAGCAGTTGGGCCCGAACCAGTGCTCGTCTTCTCGGACGACTTCGAGCGTCCCGACTTTGGTGACTCGTGGCAGACTACGTCTGCAACGTGGAAGATCGAGGAGGGATGGGTGATGGGTGGTGGTGCCCGGAACGAAGGCATGTGGCTGAGTTCGGCGCTGCCGGCGCAAGTCCGCCTTAGCTTCGACGCTCAGGCGCTCAGCGAAGAGGGCGACCTGAAGTTTGAGATGTTCGCGGACGGCACGACCCATCAGTCCGGTTACGTCGGGATTTTCGGCGGATGGGACAACCGGTTGAACATCATCGCTCGGCTCGACGAGCATGGCGACGACCGGCTCGTCGGCGCGGAAGGGCAGCATGTGGAAGTAGGGAAGACCTATCGCTTCCAGATCGAGCGAACCGACAATCGGATGCGCTGGTCCATCGACGGCGTCGACTTCATCACGTTTGATGATTCCGACCCTCTCACAGGTGCCGGTCACGCGTACTTCGGGTTCAACAATTGGGAGTCACCTGTAAGGTTCGACAACGTCGAGGTTTGGGATTTGGCACCGGAATGAGTGACTCGCTACGCGTATCGATCGGGCAGATTTGCTCGTCCGAGGACGTGGGAGAGAATCTGCGACAGATCGAGGACCTCGTCCGGCGTTCGGCGGATGCTGGCTCCGATCTTCTCACGTTACCCGAGAACGCGACCCAACTGGCGCCGGAGCTCAAGCGACTGTCAGACGCTGAGTCGATGGACGGCCGTCAGATACAGACTCTGCAGGAGATCGCAGCGAAGTGCGGGGTGGCTTTCTGTCTGGGAAGCTTCGCGGAGAAGGGGCCGGACGACACCCATACGTACAACACGAGTGTGGTGATCGGGTCTGATGGCGCTGTGCTGGGTTCGTACAGAAAGATCCATCTCTTCGATGTAGGTGTCGACAAGGATACGACATTTTCAGAGAGCGACAGTGTTGCTGCTGGCGTCCCGCAGCCTGTGGTCTTGGAGTTGGGTGGCTGGAAGCTGGGTTTGAGCATTTGCTACGACATCCGTTTTCCGGAACTCTATCGAGGGCTCTCGGCAGCCGGAGCGGAGGTCTTGCTGGTGCCCGCAGCGTTCACCTTCAGGACCGGGTCGGCTCACTGGGAGTTGCTCGTTCGCGCCAGAGCGGTCGAGAATCTGTGTTTTGTGATCGCCACGGACCAGGTGGGCCGACACTACGGCTCCCGAGAGTCTTGGGGACACTCGATGGCGGTCGATCCGTGGGGGACGGTGATTGCTCAGATTGGCGAGAAAGCGGGATTGATACAGGCCACGCTGCATCGCTCTCGCCTGGAAGAAACCCGTGCCAGCCTGCCGTGCCTCACGCATCGACGGATCTAGGCAATCCGACTTGCACTCGTGGATTCTGCGAGGTAAGAGGCCGCGTCCCGCACGCTCAGAGTTCACTCTGATTGGGCTGCTCCACCGAGCAGAGCCTGGCAGCGCGAGCGGGATGCCGTTCCCCCGAACAATCAGCGATTGGAGGGACCTGGCTAAGCCGGGCAATGTATTACTTCGTGCTATGACAGAGAATGTTCCAGCGGCACTCGCCGACACACTTGAAGAGCTCGCAGCAGAGATCTGCGCCGAGTTCGATCTAGTGGTGTACGATCTTCAGATCCTGCCTGAAACTGGGCGGATCTCGCTTGTCATCGATCGCGCTGGCGGCTCTTCGCCCGGCAATGGGGTGACAGTCAGCGACATTACTCGGGTGTCAAAGCAGATCGGGTACCAACTCGATACTGAGGACCTTGTCCCGTTCAGCTATCAGTTTGAGGTTTCTTCGCCTGGCGTTGAACGAGATCTCAACACAGCGCGGCAGGTCCGCCAGAATATCGGGCGCGACGTCCGGATCGTTCTGGGCGAGCAGACAGAGGATGACCGTCGGATCGTCGAGGGTGTCCTTGAGAGTTTCAGCGACGGGGTTCTGTCCGTCGCCTCCGGAGAGAATCGTTGGGAAATCGAGCTGGACAATGTCCGGCGCGCCAGGACGGTGTTCGACTTCGCTTCCACGAAAGCCAAACGGAAGAAATGAGTAACGTGATTACGCATCAGGTGAGACGATGAACTTGAATATGGTCATCGAGCAGGTCGGCCGCGAACGCGGCATCGATCGTTCGGTTTTGGTTGAGACCCTCGAAGCAGCCCTTAAAACGGCGGCGAAAAAGGTGTTCGGAGAAGAGCGCGATATCGAAGCGCAGTTCAACGAAGACTCAGGTCACATCCAACTTTTCATGGTCGCTTCAGTCGTAGACGGCGTGGAGAACCCGTACCGGGAACTCTCGCTCGACGCAGTGCACGCCGTTGACCCGACCTTCGAGGTTGGTGATGAGCTGCTCTTCGAACTCTTCTATCGTGAAGAGGATGCCGAAGACGCTGATCGTCAGCAAGAAGACTACGGCCCGATTCTGCGGACCCTTCAGCTTGAGTCCTCGCGACGCACGTTCGGGCGCATCGCTGCGCAGACCGCAAAGCAGGTCATTATCCAGCGTGTGCGAGAGGCTGAGCGGCAGAATATCTACGACGAGTTCAAAGACCGGAAGCACGAGCTCATCGGCGGCATTGTTCGTCGCTTCGAGCGAGGCGCTATCATCGTCGACCTTCACAAGGCCGACGCGATTCTTCCGTCCTCCGAGCAGACTCGACGTGAGTCGTACCGCCCGGGTGACCGAATCCAGGGCTACGTCAAAGACGTCGTGCGCTCCGCGCGTGACGCACAGATCATCCTGAGCCGAACGGACCCCGGTCTCGTCATCAAGCTCTTTGAACAGGAAGTTCCTGAGATCTTCGAGGGCATCGTCAAGATCGTTGCCGTAGCTCGTGAGCCCGGCGTTCGCTCGAAGGTTGCTGTTTACAGTACGGACGCTGACGTCGATCCAGTAGGCGCCTGTGTCGGTATGCGCGGTAGCCGCGTTCAGTCTGTCGTGCAGGAACTGCGCGGTGAGAAAATCGACATCGTGCCTTACCACAGCGATCCCGCCCGATTCGTCTGTAACGCCATCAGTCCTGCGCAGGTTGCAAAGGTCCTGATCGACGAGGCGAAGGGTGCGATGGAGCTCATCGTTCCGGACGACCAACTCAGCCTCGCGATCGGTCGCGGCGGTCAGAACGTTCGTTTGGCGGCACAGCTGTCTGGTTGGAACCTCGAGATCTACAGTGAAACCCGACTTCGTCAGCTCATGGCCGAGGCGAAGGAAGAACTCCTTCACTTCGACGGCGTCGACGAATCGATGATCGATACGCTCTTCAACCTTGGGTACAACAAGCTTGAGGATATCTCGTTGGCAGACATCGAGGAGATCGCGCAGCTTCCCACATACAGCGAGGAGAAGGCACGTGCGATTGTCGAAGCAGCCACGCTAATCGTTGCGAAGCCAGAAGCCGGCGACGAGCCAGTC
>JBLHWZ010000193.1:0-10896 GCA_047629415.1 Bradymonadia bacterium
CGAGCAGGTCCGGCTACCATCGGTGTTCGTGCAGATGGTCAATGGGTCACATCCGCCGTTTGCGACCTCACATTCGTCGACATCGGTGCAACCTGACTCACCGTCGCCAGCGTATCCGGCAGGGCATGCGCCGCACGTTCGGGCGCCGGCGGTGTTTACGCAGGACGTCCGGAGGTCGCAGCCGCCGTTGTCTGTGTCACACTCGTTGATGTCCTCGCATCCGTCTTCGCCAGTACCGGAAAATCCGAATGGACAGATGCCACAGGTGCGGCCGCCGTCCGCGTTCGTGCAGGTGGTCAGGAGGTCGCAACCACCGTTTCCGACAGCACATTCGTTGACGTCCACGCATCCGGCTTCCCCGTCGCCGACATAGCCGAACGGGCACGCGCTACAAGCTCTGCCTCCAGCTGTGTTGGTGCATCGGGTGAGAGGGTCACATCCGCCGTTGTCCGTCTCGCACTCGTTCGTATCGGTGCAGCCATCAAAGCCGTTTCCATCGTACCCAAATGGACAAGGCGAGCAGTCGAATCCGCCTTGGCTGTTCAGGCAGCGGGTGAGCGGATCACAGCCATGTATGTCCTCCGAGCATTCGTTGACGTCGATGCAGCCTGTGTCTCCGAGGCCTGTGTATCCTTCGGGGCAAACTCCACAGGTGCGTGAGCCGGCGGCGTTGAGACAGGTGACGAGATCGTCGCAACCGCCGTTGTTGATCGCGCACTCGTCAACGTCGGCACACGTGGCGCCATCACCTTCGTAGCCCGAGGCGCAGACACAGGAAGCCCCCATTGTGGACTCGGTGCAGAGCGCTTCAGCGGCGCATGCGGCGGTGTCGCAGTCGCAGCGGTCCGGAGTCCCATCGCCGTCAGCGTCTTCGGCGTCGTTCCCGACGCACACGTCGCAGAGGTCAGGCGTGCCATCGCCGTCGGCGTCCACCGCGTCGTCGAAATCCGGACACTCGTCGCAGGCATCGGGAACTCCGTCTGCGTCGTTATCGACGCCGTCTGCGCCTGCGTCACAGATGTCACACTCGTCCGGGGTCCCGTCGGAGTCGGCGTCTAGAGTGTCGTCTCCGTCAGCGCAGACGTCAGCTGATTCGCAAACGCCGTCCCCGTCGGTGTCGTTCGGGTTGTCGGAGGGGCATGGGTCACACTCGTCGGGTGTGCCATCGCCGTCATTGTCGACAGCGCTGTCGTCACACTCGTCGCACCCGTTTGGTACGCCGTCGCCGTCCGTGTCGACTGTGTCATCGCCGCCTGGGCAGATGTCGTCCTCGTCGCAAACCCCATCGCCATCGGCATCGCCGCAGGTGGGCACGTCGGTGAAACGCCCAGAGTCTTCGACGTCGGCGCTTCCCGTGTCGGGTGAAACGTCTCCAATGCCGAGGTCGGCGGTACCATTGGGAATCTCAGGTGGATCGGTGTTGCAGGCGGCAACGAGGATCAGGGTCGCGATGAGTCGGAATGTGCGCATCATATCGAAGCGGGTGAAGGGGGCCCGAACAAGGTTAGTCAAATCCGAGCGGGTGCGAAACCATTAGCGCACAGCTCTCAGCTGTGATCGCCAGTTCACGTATGTGGCTGAAGGCCCGCAGGGTTCCTTAGATCCTGGCCGCGGCCGTTCGCCTCAGACGCCAGAAGCGCCCACCGACGACGGGCGACGCAATGTCTCCCGCGATCGACAGCTTTCCTGCGCGCCAGCAGAGAGGCCGCTTCCGTTACAATCAGTGCGCCATGATCCATCAGGTAGAAGTTCAGGTCCTGGCGTTGCTCCTTGTAACGGCCTTCGTCGGCATGGGCGCGCCGAGGTTGCGCGTGCCGTACACGTTGGCGCTGGTCGTCGTGGGCTTTGGGCTAGGGGGTTCGAGCTTGAGGCGTTGAGCGGTCTGGCGCTCACGCTCGAGATTCTGCTCCCGCTCTTCCTGCGGCCGCTGCTTTTCGAAGCCGCGTTCCATCCCTCGCTGGTCGAGTTCAAGCGCAATCAGGCGCATATTCTATTCCTAGCGATTCCTGGCGTCATGATCGCAGCGGCCGTCACCGCAGGGCTCACATGGCTGGGGCTAGACGCCACGGGGATCGTGCCTGGAATGGGATGGGCACCGTCGCTGATTTTTGCGGATGTCATTGTGTCGACGGACCCCATCAGCGTTCTGGTCATCTTCACGGAGCTCGGGGTTCCGCGCAGGCTCTAGGTGATCGTTGAGGGCGAATCGCTGCCCAACGATGGGGTGGCGGTCGTGATGTTCGGCATCGTTCTCGCTGTGCTCGGAGTCGCTGGCGGACACGGGGGTGGCGAGGTTTGCGAATTCCACGGGGTTGGGGAGGTCTTTCGTTTCGCTGTGCTGACGGCGTTCAAGACAGGAGCCGGCGGTATCCTGGTGGGCGGAGTCGTCGGCGAGGCTATCTCGTTGCTCACTCGGCAAATCGACGACCGTCTGATCGAAGTGACACTGACGACGGTGGTCGCTTGGGGCGCATTTCTGCTTGCGGAGGAGCTGCACGTGAGCGGCGTACTCTCGACAGTCGCGGCGGGCACCATCGTGAGCTCGTTCGGTGCGAGATACGGCATGAGCTCTTCGACCGGCGTCGCGGTGGCCAGTTTCTGGGAGTTCATTTGGTTTCCTCTCGAACTCCTTCATCTTCTTGCTCCTCGGTTTGGAGTTGGAGTCCGAGCGCTTCATTGACCTGCTCCCGGCGGCTTCCATCGCTTTATTGGCAGTGCTCGCGTCTCTCGCGCTGCTTGTTTATGGGTTCGTGTCGTTCGTCGATCGGGTGGCAACCCCGCCGCCAAAACTCTGGAAACCCGTGCTTGTGTGGGGAGGACTCCGAGGATCGCTCTCAGTGGTGCTCGTGCTCGGTCTCCCGGTCGACTTAGTACACCGGTCCTTGCTGATTGCTCTCGTGTTTGGTGTTGTCGCACTCTCGCTGTTCCTGCAGGGGTTGACGATGCCTCGACTTATGCGTTGGCAGGAGATCTTCAGCGATGTCTCCGGGCTGATGCGGGAGTATGAACTCGAGCGCGGCCGAGCACTTGCAACTCACCACGCGCTGAACGAGATGTCGCATTTACGCACGGAGGGCATTATCGATGACGTTAGCCAGAGGCGGTTCAGCGCTTGGTACGAGAGTCAGCGAGTGGTCGCGCTCGACAACGCGCGGAAACTTGCCGGCGAAACAGCGCGGCTCGAGCGACTGCTAGAAGCAGCCAAAGCGCTCACAGCTGTGGAGCGAGAATCAGTCCGCCACGCCGCCAGCGACAGGGATATCTCAACGGAGGTGGCGTCGGAGCTCCGTCGTCGGGATCGACGACGGACTGCATGAACTCGCAGAGGCCGCCCACGATGGCGAACCCAAATTGATCGCGGCCATCGATCATGTGTTTGGAATCGATGAGGGTCCGGCCGAAGCCTGAGGACTCCCGGCGCGGTGTCCTCGAGCAGCGAGATCGTTGAGAACAGTCGATGCGTAGGGCACACTGGAGCAACATCTACATCCTAACCACGATCATACTCGTGGTTGCTCTGACGACGAGGACTTCAATGAGTTTGATCTCGACCATCGCACAGATGCCAAACTTGTTTCCGACCATTCCGCAGAAATCTAATGATCCGGATGTCCGGTCGCAGCGCATCTCGCATGCGACGCAGCGGTACGAGTGGGACTACTCTTGGCCGCCGGAGACGGCGACCCCCAAAGAGCTTCATAAGGATGACAGCTATAATCTGAAGTATATCGCCCGTGCGCTCGTGTTGAATCGGGACTTGGTCGAGAATCATCAAGCCGTGGAGTCCCGGCTGGAGCACGAGACCGGATTCGATCATAAGAAGCACTTGCGGGACCTGACCGCGCTCTTCCAGGGTGGCGAGCATAAGCTCACCGACATCCTCTTCAACTCTGCGGAGGTCTACTACGAGGACGCGTCGCCGAAGACGCGCGTCGCGCGCGAAGAGGATTTCTACCAGTACTTTCAGAAGATTGACGCTCCGCCGATCGTGAAGCGGCTGAAGCGTGATCCGACCGAAGACGATCGCTTGTTTGCGTGGCAACGGGTCGCCGGCGCGAACCCGATGATGATCCAGTGCGTGACGGAGCTTCCGCCGAAGTTTCCTGTCATCGAGGCACACTTTCAGCGCGCTGGAATTGCAAACGACTCTCTCGCCGCTGCGCTGGCCGAGGGGCGCGCGTTGATCTGTGACTACACGCTTCTGGACGGTGTGCCGTCCGGATACACGCGCGGTCTCCAGAAGTGGGTGGGAGCACCGATCGCGCTCTTCGTCGCAGACAAGTCCGACCCCAAGCGGCGGCTGCGTCCAGTCGCGATTCAGATCTATCAGCGCCCCAGCGAAGAGGACCCCATCTTCACGCCAGCTGACGGTTGGAAATGGAAGATGGCGAAGAACGCTGTGCGCGTCGCCGACGGTAATATGCACGAGGGCTATCATCACCTTGGTCAGACCCACCTGATGATTGGTGTGTGCTTGGTTTCGCTCTACAATACGCTCTCAGAAGACCACCCGCTGCGCGTGTTGATGAAGCCTCACGGAGAGTTCACCCTGGCGATCAACGAGTCCGCAAAGAACAGCTTGATTGCTCGTGATGGCATTGTCGACAAGGTCACGGGGTCTACGATCGACGTCACGGCCGGTTTGGTCGGCAAAGCCGTCACCGACTTTGAGATTCCGAAAGGCGCACCGCCGATGGAGCTCGACGCTCGGCGTCTAATGGACAGAGGGGCGCTGCCCGAGATGCCCTATCGCGACGACGCACTGCTGATCTGGGGCGCAATTCATGATTACGTTCGTGCGTATTGCGGTGTGTACTATGGGAGCGACGATGAGGTAGGTGGAGACTACGAGGTCAAGGCTTGGTTCGACGAGATGTCGTCTCCGACCGGCGGCCGCCTCAATGGTCTTCGCCACCCCAACACCATCGCTGAACTCGCCCAGTGGGTAGCTACGATCGTCTTCTATGCGACGGCGCAACATGCGGTCGTCAACTTTGGCCAATGCCCGTTCATGGGGCCGGTCCCAAACATGCCAGGAGCTGCTTTCGCGCCCCCGGTCAATTCGAAGACGGCCAACACTGAGAGGGCCTACCTGGATATGCTTCCTCCGTGGGATATCGCCACGCTCACGTCGGACACTGTGTACCAGCTCTCCAGTATTCGAGAGAACATCCTTGGGCACTATTCAGCCCTCCACTTCAGGGATCCTAAGGCGCGCGGCGTCGTGAAGGCCTTCCGCAATCGATTGGCCGACATCGAGCACGAGATCGCCGAGCGAGACGCACAGCGCTTGCTGACGTTCCCGTTCTTGCTGCCCAGCCTGATTCCAAACAGTATTCACATCTGAGCACAACATGACGACGCCAACGCTGCCGCAAGAATCGGACAATCTTGATGCGCGCTCATCGGAACTCGATGCTGCACGCGACCTCTACAAGTACAAGCGTGACTACAAGGACACGACCTTCTCCGATGAGGTCGTCAAAGGAGAGGGCTTTTCGGCCACCTATATGGCGGACATCGGTGTCTCCATGTCCAAGCTCCTCGCGAACCGCGGAGCGGTTGGGTCGAAGCTTGGATACGATCCGAATGCGGACGGAAAGACTGACGGGAAGGAGCGGCTCGAGATCGTTCGCGCAGGGCTGAAGAACGAGTTCCCTTCCCTCGATATCAACTCGATTGCGGAGTACGAGGCGCTTCATGCGGCGGTCGACCTCCCACGCTCGGCCCAGCACTGGCGCAAGGACTGGTACTTTGCTTGGCAACGACTAGCCGGTGGCTATCCGATGCAGCTCTCGCGAGTCCGCGCGCTGCCCGACAACCTGCCTCTTACGGACGAGATTCTTCGGCGATCGACGACCCCGACCGACACCGTGCAGTCGGCCATCGAAGAGGGCCGTCTCTACGTCGCCGACTACGCGATTCTGGACGGCTTGGAGATGGGCGTCATCGACGGCCGCGAGAAGTACCTCTGGGCACCGATTGCGGTCTATGCCGTGGTTCCTAACCAGATTGATGTGCGAGCTGGATTCGTCTCGGTCGCGGTGCAATGTAATCAAACAGCGGGTCCTGATAACCGTCTCTGGACTCCTCGGGACGGGATGGGTTGGGAGATGGCCAAGTTGGTCGTGCAAACGGCAGACGCGCACGTGCGAGAGGTCGGTGCACACACAGGGCTTTGCCATGTCATCATGGAGGCGGTGCTCATCTTCGGCCACCACAACCTCTCCAAGCAGCACCCGGTTCTGCGCCTCCTGGAGCCGCATCTGGAATGGACGCAGCCGACGAATGAGGTAATGCTCAACACGTTCGTCGGGCCGCAAGGCAATATGCAGGCCTACCAGTCGCCGTCCAACAACGGCTGCTGGGAGCTGATCGATCGCACGTTGAAGGGCGTCGACATTGGGAACTCTCATCTGGAGCCAGACCTCGCCGCTCGTGGTGTTGACGATGACGACCTGCTCCCGTGGTACCCCTACCGCGACGATGGCCGTCTGGTGCTGCGATCGATTCGGCAGTGGGTGAATTCGTTCTTGCGCGTCTACTACACCAGCGACGAGTTGGTGCGTGGAGACCACGAGCTTCAAGGCTGGATTCGTGATCTTGCGGACCCAAAAAAGGGCGGTCTCAACGGAGTGCCGCGAGTACAAACATTCGAGCAGCTGGAGAAGTTCATCTCGTCGCTCTTATGGCGTGCGTCTCCCTATCACAGCGCGATCAACTACTCGGGCTGGGAGTTCCTGGGTTTCGTGCCCAACTCTCCAACTTCAGCGTTCGCCCCAGGCCCCAAGAACGGCGGGAACACCGAGGCGGACTTGGTCGCGATGTTACCGCCGCTGAACGTCGCGATCGGAGCGATGGAGGTGATGTATCAAATCAGCCATACGCAACACAATCGCCTCGGAAAGTACCCGTTGGCACACTTCCGCGACCGACGAGTCGCCGACGGCCTGAATCGCTTCGAGAGTGAGCTAAAGGACGCGTCAAAGTCTGTGAAGGAGAGGAACCTGGAGCGACCCGTCCCCTACGTGTATCTAGATCCAGAGCGGATCGCTGCGTCCATTCATGTATAGCCGAGCAATAAAATGAGCGCCGAATATGCTCGCCTGGATACTCTTCAGGAGGGCACCACAAACGTCTTTCGAGCGAGACGAGTAGAGGACGACGCTCGAGTCGTGATCAAACAGCTCTCCACGCCATTCCCTGAGCCTACAGCGGTCGCTCGCCTTCGGCGTGAGTTTGAGATTCACATTTTGGGGGCCGGGCCTGGTGTTCCCTCTCCGCTTGCATTCGAGATGCACGATGGCATCGTGCAGATCGTGATGGAGGACAACGACCTCGTCAGCCTGCGGGAGGCCATGCGGCGCCGTCGGCTTGGGCTGCGTGATGCGCTCGGTGTTGCCCGCGATGTGGCGAAGACGCTGGTCCGGCTGCACGCGGTCAATATTGTCCACAAGGACATCAACCCTGCAAACATCCTCTTTCGGCCCGGCGAACAGGCAATTCTGATCGACTTCGGCGTCGCGAGTATCCTGCCGAGGGAGCGGGCCGAGCTGCGTCCGATGGAGCTCTTCGAAGGGACCCTACTCTACGCCGCCCCGGAACAGACCGGACGGATGAATCGTCCAATCGACTCTCGAACCGACCTCTATTCACTGGGTGCGACACTCTTCGAAGTTCTCGGTGGTCGGCCGCCGTTTGTGAGCAAAGACCCACTGGAACTCGTCCACTCTCATCTCGCTCGGCCGGCGCCGAGTTTGAGGGAAGTCGCGCCGCAAGTGCCGGCTCCGGTTGCGCGAATCGTTGACCGGCTCCTCGCGAAGCACGCCGAGGACCGCTACCAGACTGCGGGTAGCTTGCAAGCGGATCTCGAACGGTGTCTGCGCACGCTATCAGAGTCCGGCGAGGTCACTGAGTTCGTGATCGGCGAGTCGGAGTATGCGCCAAGGTTTCGTCTTCGAGACGTACTCTACGGGCGGAAAGTTGAGATCGCCGCTGTTGAAGCCGCATGTTCTCGCGTGGCTCATGGTGGATCCGAAGTGGTGCTCTTGGCGGGTGCGCCTGGCATCGGTAAATCGGCGCTCGCTAGCGAGGCACAGCGTGCCTTAGCGTTCCACGGTGGGCGACTGATTCGCGGCAAAGCTGAGCAGCTCAATCGAGTCGTCCCATTCGCCCCCTTCCTTGAGGCGTTTGAAGAGCTGGTAGAACATCTGCTCGCGCTGCCTGACGATGTGCTGGATGTCTGGCGACGGCGTTTCGAAGTTGCGCTCGGTGTTAACTCTAGAGTTCTAACAAACGAGATCGATGCCCTTCAGCTGATCGTCGGAGAGGGTCAACCCCTCGACGCGGTGAGCCCCGCCGAAGCCGACAATCGGTTTCGCACCGTCGTGCAGCGTTTCGTAGGCGCGATTGCTAGCGCAGACGAGCCGCTGGGGATCCTTCTGGACGACCTTCAGTGGGCGGATCCTGCGACATTAGAGTTGTTGCGCTCTCTCGCAGTCGACCCCGATATTCGCCACTTGATCATCCTTGGCACGTACCGAGACAACGAGGTGGATGCGAATAGCGCGTTGTCCGCTCTCGTGAGGAAACTCGAGGAGGCAGGGGTTCGACTTGAGTCGCATACGCTAGAAGCGCTTGAGGCTGAGGCGTTGGCCGAAATGCTAGCTCACGCGGTGGATCGAGAGCCGGCGGCCGTGCGGACGCTGGCTGCTAGGATCTGCCAGAAGACTGGCGGTAACCCGTTCTTCGCCCGGTGCCTTGCTCTGGATTTGGCGCGCCGTAACGCCATCCGCTACGACACGAGAGAGAAGCAGTGGACGTGGGAGTTGAAGGCGGTCGACGACGCTAGGATCACGGAGAACGTCGTAGGCTTCATGGCCGCGCTGGTCGCTGATCTTCCTGTCGGGACCCGACAAGCACTTGAGAGCGCGGCGTTCCTCGGCAGTCGATTTGAGTTGGGGCTGCTGGCCGAACTGCTCGATGAGCCGATCTACGAGGTGCAGGAGAATCTGCGTGGCGCGCTTGAGGAGGATCTGGTGGCGCCCGTTGGCGAGGGCTACTGGTATCTGAGGCCCGAGGATCTGGAGTATGGCCCCGCGCCAGAGTTCGTTCTGCGGTTTGCACACGACAGAATCGCAAAGGCTGTGATCGATGGCCTTGATATCGAAGCGAGCACACAGATGCACCTTCGGATCGGCCGAACGCTCAAGTCTCGCCTGACGACAGATGCAGAGAAGGAGCTGATCTTTCAAGTCGTCGGACACTTGAATGAGGCGCAGGAATTGCTGGAGCCTGACGAGGCGGTCGAACTCGCAGAGCTGAACGAGCGGGCAGCGGACCGCGCGGTCGCGAGCGCGGCTTTTGGTGCGGGCTTTGGTTTCTATCGGAGAGCAGTCATCCTGCGAGGTGAGGCCGCTTGGTTGAGTGATTACGCCGCGACGATCAGACTACATCAGTCCGCGGGGGTGGCGGCCCTGCGCGCAGGTGAGTTTGCGGCGATGGAAGAGCTCGTCGCGGGTATCGAGGAGCGAGCGAATTGTGTGTCTGATCGGGTCAGCGCCTCGGCGATTAGGATCGAGTCGTTTGTTCTGCGTAACGAGCATCTCGCCGGTGTCGAGGCCGCTCTCGATGCGCTGGACGCTCTGGGGGTTTCGCTGCCTCGTAGTCCGTCGGAGGATGACACCGGCGCGTTTCTCGGCAAGGTCCTCGGTCGCCTGAGCGAGCATCCGCCGACCGAGATTCAAGGAATGCGTTCGTTGGACGACGCTGGGATGGCGCTTGCTCGGCGTATCCTGGTCGGGATGACGACTGCAGCCTACCTCGCGAAGCCCGAGGTATTCGCCTTCATTCCATTGACGCTGGTCGACAATACGTTGGACCACGGTGTCTCGGATGAGTCCGCCTACGGATTCGTGCTCCTCGCCATGGTACTCACGGTCGTTGGCCTCTTGGAGCAAGCGGCTCCTCTAGGTGAACTCTCAGTGGCGCTGCTCGAGCGTTCCGAGACTCGGCGCATGCACACGCCGGTTCTCCATGTTTGGAATACACACGTTCGTGTGTTTCATGAGCCGGTGTCTTCCTCAGCTTCGGCGTTGCCGGATGTTCTCCGGCTGGGCCTTGAACTTGGGGACCTCGAATACGGCGGATGGGCGACACACAATCACTCGATTCTGTCCTTCTACGCAGGCTGGTCGCTGGACACAGTGGCGCAGCACTTCGGCGACGACCTCCGCTCGATTGAGAGGTGCAATCACTTGGGCGCGAAGGCGGTGCATCTGCCGTTTATGCAGCTCGTTTCGAATCTGCGGGGCGAAGGCGAACGAGCCGATCGACTGATCGGGCCTGACTACAACGCTGTTGAGGCCGAGGCGGAGTATTTGGAGACCGGCTACCGCGGGGCGTCTTTCTTGCTCGCCGTCGCTCGACTGATCAATCGTGTGCTCTGCGGCGATCCCGGCGAGGCTGCGGACATCGCGGCAGCGGGGGAGCAGTACCAAGATGGAGCATCGGCCACGCAGCACGTTGTGGCCTTCTACTTCTACGATGCGTTGGCCAACGTCATGGCGATCGGTGCGGGTGATGGTGCCGCCGATGCAGCGCGTCTTGAGAGGGCACAGTCGAGTCGTGACAAGCTCGAGCCTTTCGTTGCGGCATGCCCGCAGAACCACCAGCACCGCGCCGAGCTGCTGGACGCTGAGTTAGCTCGACACCGCGGTCAGGTTCGCGATGCGATCGCGCACTACAACCGAGCAGGTACACTGGCGGAGTCGAATGGGTTCGTAGGAGAGGAGGGGCTCGTCTATGAACGAGCTGGTATCTTCTACTTCGAGCTGGAGGCACCGACTCCAGCTCGGGCATACCTAAAGCGTGCCAACTATTGCTACGACCGGTGGG
>JBLHWZ010000194.1:0-10873 GCA_047629415.1 Bradymonadia bacterium
GTCTGCCCCGAGCGCGATTGCGAGTTGAGCCCGCTCGTCGTCCGTGACGTCAAACGCGAATCGCTCGATGAGTTGTTGCGGCGGCGCAACAGCGGCCACGAATGACGCGTCTTCTGGTGCGAGTTCGGCGTATCGATCCAGGTAGTCGGGCGCTGCGCCGCGACAGAATGCCATCGATATCCCGAAGAGGGCGACGACTACGCCGCCGAAAACGAGTGTGGAGATTGCCTTGCTCGTCACTGATCTTGGTCTCGCGAGGACGGAATCGTGGGCCCCCTCGGTGATGGCACGACACCGGCGTTCGGTCAACGCAGAGTGGTCGGAGAACGCGGTGTGATCAGAACTTCTTCAGCGTCAGCAGCAGGGCGCCAACAACGAGCACAAGGAGAAGAACGATGACCTTCTGCCAGTGTCCCATCAGCCACTTGCCCATCACAGCGGATGAGGCTTGTTTCTGCAACTCGCCGGCGTTTGACGAGTTAGCTTCGGTGGGCACCTGTGCTGGCGCGGCTTCCACCGCGGCTGGCTCTGCGGAAGAAGCGACGGACGCCCGGCCGGTCGGAGCCGGATGGGTGATAGCGCTACCGGAGGCCTCAGCAGCCTCGTGAGCCGTCGCCTGAGCGAGAGCCACCGGATTCCCTGGAAACGAGGGGCTCGGGGCCAAATGGGAGGGCTGTGCTGGTACCTGAGCTGTTGCGGGAGTAATCGCCTGCACCGGCATCTGTACCGGCGCCGACTGACGAGAGGGCGGCATCCCGGCTACCGCGGTGGGCTTAGCAAGAGCCGGTTCAAGACGCGGAGGCAGCGGACGTCCGTCGGAAGCGGCCTGAATTCGAGCGACGTCTTCGTCAGGGATCGTGCCCCCACGAGCGCCCATGTCGATGTGAGGATTCCACTCCGATCGCTCCTGCACCGCAGGGAGACTCGCGCTCATGCTCCGAGGGAGCAGACCGTCGCGAGCCGCTTCGTTTGCAGCCGTGGTCAACTGCTGGCCCAGGGAATCCGGCAGAGGTGAGGCGCCGAGTTCGAACCCGTCTTCGAGAGTATTGAGGTCGATCAGCTTGGTCGGCTCGTCCCATGTTCCGATGGCGTCCGCTCCCCGCATCCGCAGCATCGCATTGATACGATGGAGCCGTTCCTCGGGCTGTAGAATCTCACTCGGGAGTTCATCTCCGCGACGCTTGAATCCATAGCGCGCGTTCTCGATGTCGTCGCGCCGCTTGGCGGCATTAAGCAGTGTGACCGCCAGTTCCGCCGCAGCGCGGGCGCGCTCGACCCTTCCGGTTGCGGAAACAACTGCGTGCAGAGGGGTATGCCCGAAGGTGTCCAACCCGCAATCCGTCAGCGCGACGATCAACTCTGTGAAGAGCAACGCCAGGCGTTTGTTGGCGCCGTCACGGTACTCGAGCAGCGATTGATGCGTTACGTGGCGATTACTCAGCAGTAGCTGAAAACCAGCGTCGGTCCCGCAGAGCGCAGCCGCCTGCCGTGCACTAAAGACACCATTGCAGTAGGCGTAAAAGTGCATCGTCGCGAGGGCTCGTTCTTGATCGATCTCACCGCCCGCAGCGTGTTCAAACGTCGCGAGGTGACCGGCGGTCGCCAACGCGCCTCCGATGTCTTTTAGGAGTCGTGCGCTGTCGAGACCGTCATCGGGGGATGCCGGTTCGTTCGATGTCGAGAAGAAGTTGTCGGCCATGGATGCCGCTCATGGAAGCCGGATAAAAACGTTCCGTGAAGATGTATTCGATCGAATGCGGAAAAGTAACGAACTCGCTGATATTACTCGAAAATTCGGTTGCATTTAGATACGTTGACCCAACCACGTACGCGGTTTCAGGGTCCCCTCAGGGTCCCCTGAGCGTCCCCTCAGCACCCCCAGCCGTCACACACTTGTACGGCTCCAGTTTGGTTCTTTGGGCCAGAGCGAGGTCTTCATACCGACGATCACGTCGGTCAGCGCTCGGACTTCGGTGTTTGGGCGCGAGTGACAAAGTCCTAGCGGCTCGCTGATAAGTCGACCGCTCACTCAACTTGTTTGGGCCACATCGGCGTCCGACAAACCCAACAGGAGGGCGGGGCGCCCTCGCGGGAGAACTCGCGGGAACATCTTTCGTCAATTCACCCGCTATCTGTTCGGATTGACCCTATCTACGCTTCCGCGCCTCAGCCGCTCTGGCGTGGCCCTCAAGGCCTTCCATCCTCGCCAGAGCAACCGTGTCCGCCATCAACGGTTCAGCATCGTCGAGGTTGAGCCAAGTCCGCACGGCCAGGAAGTTGAACACAGAGAGACCGCCGCTGAAGCGCGCAGTGCCACCGGTAGGAAGGGTGTGGTTCGGGCCAGCACCGTAGTCACCGAACACCTCAGCGGAGCGTTCTCCGATGAAGAGTCCGCCGTATTCTCGGCAGAGGGCGGCGACCGCGTTGGGCTCTCGCGTCACGACTTGAAGGTGCTCGGGCGCGAGGCGGTTCGAAAGCTCGGCGGCTTCCTCAGGGGTGTCCACAACGGTCGCGAAGCCGTTTAGGAGGGCCGGCCGTGCGGTGTCGGCTGTGGGGAGTACTGCGAGCTGCTTCTCCAACTCGGCGTTCACCCGCCCGACCAACTCTGCGTTGAGGGCGACCAAGATGGGCACGGCGTCTGGGTCGTGCTCCGCCTGGGCCAGCAGGTCGGCCGCGATCGTGGCTGGATCAGCCGAGTCGTCGGCGATCACCAGCAGTTCGCTGGGGCCGGCGAGCATGTCGATGCGCGTGGTGTCTGAGACCAACGCCTTTGCTGCGGTTACCCATCGGTTTCCGGGTCCGACCACGGCATCACACTTGGGAATGGGCCCGCACCCGAGCGCCATCGCCGCGATCGCCTGAGCGCCGCCTACCGCGAGCACTCCATCTGCACCTGCGATCGCAGCCGCCGCCAGCGTTACAGGGGTAGGGCGTGGCGATGCGACCCAGACAGTTTCGACCCCTGCGGCGCGGGCCGTAACGACGGTCATGAGCACAGAAGAGGGGAGCGGAAAGCGGCCGCCCGGGGCGTAACATCCTGCAGCTCGAACAGGGGTGACCGAGTGACCGGCCCGTCCTCCAGGAACGTCGATGGCGACGTCTTGGATGGCCGCCCGCTGGGCGTCGGCGAACGCTCGAATACGGTCGTGAGTGCGGGTCAGAACTCCGATGGAGTTCTCATCCAGCGAGAGGAGCGCGGCGTCGAGTTCTTCACGGCCCAAGAACATGGGGTCGCCCGGAGCGATGTCGCCCAGGCGCTCCGCGGTTGCCCTCAACTGCTCGACGCCTCCTTTGCGCACGGCAGCGACGATTGCCGCAGCCTGGTTGGACGTTACTTGGTCGAACGGAACGCGCTCAGGCAGAGCCAAGTTGTTTGCTTCGATGACTTTCAGCATGGTCTTACTTGCCGGGCTTCGCGTCGCCAGGGCGCCGCGTGAGTTTCAGGGATCGCATGTCGAGCACTCGCTCGGCGTCCTTCAAGGTGACGCCTCGACGGGCAGCGGCGACCAGAGCGAAGTAGAGCACATCTGCGAGTTCCTCGGCCGTGTTCTCGGTTGTCGAGGCATCGGCGAGCTCTCCCGCCTCCTCGATCAGCTTCGCCCGAAGGAGCTTCTCATCTCCCAGCAGTCGTGCGGTGTACGACCCCGGAGGCGCCTCTTTGATTCGTGCGGCGACTCGTCGTTCAAGGGCGCCGAGTCCCGACCCGTCGTCGAAGCAGTTCCGTCGATTCTCGTGGCAGAAACCTGGTTCAGCCTGCTCTACGACGAAACGAAGAGTGTCTCGATCGCAGTCGGCGGCAACCGAAATCAGTCGTTGCGTAGCGCCTGAAGTTTGGCCCTTCACCCAGAGGCCTCGCCGGCGACTCCAATACGCGCCGACGCCTTCTGACAGTGCGACTTTGAGGCTCTCTGCGTTCGAGTAGCAGAGTCCAAGTGCGCGTTCCGATGGGTCGCACACGATGGTTGGCCAGAGTCCGTCGGGTCGGTCGCTCGTCAGGCACGCGCTGAACGCGTCGGCCTCGTGCAGGCGCCCGCTGTAGAGCGCCATGCCGACTTGGCAGTCCGCTCCCATCTTGTCGATCGCGGCCACCTCTTCGGGAGTCGTAACTCCGCCAGCGACCGTGACGCGCGCGTCGCCGGCGATGTCCACCAGCTTCCGCACTGCGTCGAGGTCGATTCCTCCGAGCCGGCCTTCCCGTTCGACAAAGGTGATCAGAAAGCCGCCGACATAGTCGCGTAGGCGAACGACGCGCTCCTCGATCGAGTCTTTCGTGGTGGCGGTCCATCCTTCGACAACTACTTGGCCGTTGCGGCCATCGACCGCTGCGATCACGCGCTCACGCGGCAGCTCTCTCAGGATCTCTACGCGGGCCGCTGTTCCTAAGATTACCTTGCGGGCTCCGGCGTCGAGCCATTTGCGCGCGGACTCCACGCTGCGGATGCCCCCACCCACTCGAGCGGGCACCTGGGCACAGAGCGCACGAATCTTTTTCTCGTTGGATCCAACCGACATCGCTGCGTCGAGGTCGATCACGGCGACCTCGCCAACGCGGGCGAACCGTGTCGCCCATTTCACCGGGTCGCCACCATCAATTGCCAGCTTCTCGCCGCCGACAAGCTGAACGGCCGAGCCGCCTTGAATGTCTACAGAGCCGACTAACATGGGGTACCTCCTGTTCCGAACAGCTCCGCCTTTACGTCGGCGACGCCGTGCAGCTTGTCGTGGAAGATGGTGGCCGCGAGCACCGCGTCCGCGCCTGCATCGAGTGCGTCTCGCATATCCGCCACCGAGCCTGCTCCGCCGGACGCGATCACCGGTACATTCACCGCTGCCCGCACCGCCTCGATGAGTGCCAAATCGTAGCCATCCCCGGTGCCGTCGCGATCAAAGCTGGTCAGTAGAATCTCACCGGCGCCAAGCCGCACAGCGTTCTTCGCGTACTCTACGGCGTCGAGTTCGAGGCGCTTCGTGCCCGCATGAATGACGACGTCCCAGCCTGAATCCCCACGCCGAACTGCGTCGATCGACGCCACCACACATTGTCGCCCAAACTGCTCGGCCATCTCTCGCAGGAGGTCGGGATTGAGTACGGCCGCTGTATTGACGGCGACCTTGTCAGAGCCGGCAGCAAGTAGCTCTGCCGCGTCACTGACCTTCCTCACTCCACCGCCGACGGTCATCGGAATCCGCAGTACAGAACGAATCTTCCGAATCAGCGGCCCTCGGGCGGCGCGCCCCTCGGCGGTCGCCGAGACGTCCAGAACGACAAGCTCATCGGCGCCCGACTCTTCATAGCGGAGCGCGCATTCGACAGGGTCGCCGGCGTCGCGAAGTTGCTGGAACTGTATGCCCTTCACCACGCGACCATCGCGGACGTCGAGGCAGGGGATGAGGCGGGCATCGGTTCGCAGCTCCGCCTTCGGAGGCTGGGGTACGACCCCGGTAAAGCGAGACGCCCAACTCGCCATCAGATACGCGCCGTAGTCCCCCGAGAGTTCCGGGTGGAATTGACACGCCATCACGTTGCCCTTGGCTATGGCTGCCGGAAACTCTCGTCCGTGAGTTGACAGACCGGTGCTCCAACCGTCCGGTGCGCGATCCAGCGAGAAGCTGTTGGCAAAGTAGGCGGGACCTGCCTCAAGTCCGCCAAAGGCGGTCACTTGATTCCAACCCATCTGGGGCGTCCTCACCGTCTGCGGAAGCGCGCTGACCGACACGTCGAGAATGCCTATGCCGTCAACACCGGGACTCTCCTCGCTGCGGGCAGCGAGGAGTTGCATCCCCAGACAAACACAGAACGTCGGGCGGTCAGCGAGGATTCTTTCTCGCACCACCTCGACCAATCCTGCGGATTCAAGTGCCGCCATTCCAGCCGCGAACGTTCCCACACCCGGGAGGACCAGGCCCTGCGCGGAGCGAACATCGTCTGCGGACTTCGTCAGCTGCGAGCGGATACCAAGCCGCTCGAGCGCGGCGGCGACTGAGGCCGTGTTTGCGACTCCCGTGTCGACGATGAAGACGCTCATGCAAGAACTCCCTTAGTGCTCGGAACATCGGCGTGGACATCGCGCTCGATCGCAGCTCTAAGCGCGCGAGCAACCGCCTTGAATGCGGCCTCGACTTTGTGGTGGTCGTTGTCGCCCTTCAGCACGTCCACGTGCAGCGCGAATCTGCCCTCAAGCGCGAACGACTGCAGAAAGTGGGTAAGATTCTCCGTCGCGATGGCGCCGAGGAACTCCCGCCGTAGGTCGAGCGATATGTTTGGTGAAGGTCGACCGCTAAAGTCGATCGTTGCACGGGCCAGCGCCTCATCAAGTGGGACGCACGCATCCGCAAAGCGCTTGATGCCGCGCCGATCTCCGAGCGCCTCTCGGAATAGTTGCCCGAGAACAATGGCGCAGTCTTCGGCTGTGTGGTGGTCGTCGACGATCAGATCGCCGGAGCAAACAAGATCCAGGTCGATGCGACTGTGTTTGGTGAGCGCGTCGAGCATGTGGTCGAGAAAACCAATACCCGTCGAGACGTTGCTCACGCCTGTTCCATCGAGACACAGGCTAGCCGAGATTTCGGTCTCCTTCGTTCGTCGTTGGAGCTTCGCCTCTCGTCGCTCGTTCGTCGCGATCATGTCTCCCACCGTCTCCCATGTTGCTCCGTCGAAGAGAGCTGCGCAGAGCGCTTGGTACGCCATCGTCTCACCCGGAACCGAGATCCGCACGAACCCGGATCGGTCAGAGTCACCCGCCCACGATCGCACGCGGATGCCCGCAGCTGCCAACCGTTCTGCATAGCGCTCTCCGTTTCGGAGGCAGATGAAGTTTGCACCGGAGTCGTAGAACTCCGCACCGTCCGCTGCGAATCTGCTGCTGAGCTCCGATCGTTGCTCTCGAACACAAGCGATGAATGCTTCGGTTGTTGCCACGCCGTCTTCTAGCCACGCCAACGCAAGCGCAACCGAGGGCCCAGCGATCGCGTAGGGACCGCCAGCGGCCAATATTCGGGAGATCGTCGCGGGTGCGCCGAGCGCGTAACCGACCCGAAGATTCGCCAAGCCCCACGCCTTCGAGAGCGTGCGGACGAGCACGACGTTGGGCCGTGTCAGCAGCTCCGCGCTTGGGTCGCTGTCCGCGAACTCGACGTAAGCGAAATCGACCAGAACGAGAATGCCCGGGTTCGCGTCCGCCAACCGCAACAAGTCCGCCGTTTGGACCACCACACCGGTTGGATTGTTTGGGGAACACACTGCGATGAGTCGGGTCTCGGAATCTACCGCGTTAAGCGTCGCTGCGAGCGGGAATTCGCCGTCCCAGGCGACACGCGTGACCGAGGCCCCAGTACGCTCAGCGCTGACCTCGATCATCTCGAACGTTGGGCAGGGAACGACCGCGTTGGTGCCCGGCTCTAACGTGATGCGACAGATATGGTCGATGGCTCCGTCGCCACCGGATGTCACAGCAAGTGTCGACTCCTCAACCCCGAAGCGCGCTGCGAGGGCTGTGCGCAGGGCTCCGGCGCCAGGGTAGGCGGCAACGGATCGCAGCGACGACAACACTCGGCGGCAGAACTCGGGCGGTGGTCCGCTCCCCGTGTTGGAGGCTAGGTCGAGGATGAACCCAGCATCCGGGGGCGGCTGGTACGCCGAGCAGTCTTGGAACGGTCGAGCGAAGCGGGGCGTCAGTGAGTTCATGCTACGATCTGGCTCACAGGGGTGACGATGATGTCGGTGCCGCCACGCTCCGAAATTCGTGGGATCAACGTGGGCAGAATAGCCCGTTCGACCGCGATCTTAACCGCGTACCCGGCGCCGCCGTGCAGCTCGGCGACGGTTGGCGTCTTCATGCAGGGGAGGATGCCGATGAGCCCCGTGAGAAGGTCTGCTGTCACGTTGACCTCCAACATCACGCGCGATCGAGCATCAAGCACGGACTTGAGGAGGAGGGTGAGCGACTCAATCCACTGTCGCTTTCCGGGATCTTCGAGCGCGCGCTTGCTCGCGTAGAGTCGAGTGGAAGAGCGCATCAGCTCCGCGACGATCGTGAGCTCGTTCGCACGCAAGGTCGCGCCAGTCTGCGTGATGTCGACGATGCAATCTGCGTCTTCTGGCGGGAAGACTTCCGTGGCGCCGTAGGCACGAAGGAATCGGGCGTCGAGGTTGTCGCGCTCGACCCAGCTGCGGGTGATCCGCTCGAACTCGGAGGCGATGATCAGAGAGCGCGAGGGCAAAGCGCCGTTCTCAAGAAGCGCGTCCGGCGCGGCGGCGACCATTCGTACCGGGTCCAAGCCCGTGTCGAGGAGGTCGACGACTTCAGCTCCAAGCTCGGCCACCCAGTCAGCCCCTGCAAAGCCAACGTCACGCGAGCCGGCGGCGAGCATAGTTACGACGTTCTGCGGCTTGAGCACCTTCGTGTCCACATCGCCGAGGCCTCCAATGCGAGGCCGATAGCCGCGCTCGGTCTGGTCGAGAGTGATGCCGGCCTCGGAGAGGAGCTTCGCTACTGCCTTCTGCATTCGACCTTTGGGCAGGCCTAATCGAATCGTCGTCATTGTCTCTGGGGTCTGATGACCGGAGACAAGAAATCTCGCTTCCGGCCGGTGGTTAGGACCGGAAAGCGGGGAGAGAACTACGTTCTACGCACGCGAGCCGATCATGTCGTGGACATGACCATGATGCTTCGTATTGTAGGCGGGTGTGTTCATCTAAGGAGCAAAGTAACGGGCATGACGCAGGGCGTCAAGTCGGTGGCAGCGGCACCGGTCAGTCGCGTCCCCGCTCGGTTCCAGCGGCCACTGCGGCGGGGCGATTGTGCGAGAGGCCCTCAGCTTCGGGGTGACTCGCGGATTGGTTAGCTCCCTGCACCCATTCGCCGAGCAAGGTCGCTGAGCCCGTCGTCTCGATGCGGAACCAATATGCGTGTTACCCCGCGCACCCGCTCGGGCAATCCCCGATGCCTTGATGGAGTAGCCACTCGCGCGGGCCTTCGGCCTCACGCGACCTCAGAGAATCGCCGCCGCCTCCGAGCAACGGGAAGCTGATCTCAGTGGTAACACCAGCAGCCATGATGAGCTCGCGGAGTCGCTCCCCGTCGAAGAGCGATTCCGCCTGCGTTGTCACTCGGCCGCTTCCGTCGTTCCAGATGTGGCTATCCGAGGTTGCTCCCGCCGCGTCCATCACGCACTCGAAGTTGGCCGACCGAGTCAGTGCGCCGGCCTCGTCTTCGGAGTCGACGTCGAAGTAGAGCGTGCGCAGAAACGCGGCGCGCTCGTGCTGGGCGAATCCTGCGATATGCGGATCGATCGTTTCCATGGTCGCGAAGCCGGCGACGATAGACTCGTAGAGTTCCGAGTCCGCACAGAGGCCTTCGCTGCAATTCAGCGCCAGGACCGCTGCGTTCACGTCAGCGCGGGGGCGCAGGTCGCGGTCGGCGAGATCAGGAACGGACGCCAGGAACGCGCAGGGCTCGACGTACGCATCGTATTCGCAGGGTTCGGCGAACTCGATGCCGGAACCTCCGTTGGTTTGCGAGCCGTCGGAACAGCCGACGAGCACCAATAGGGTCACGCAACGATGGCCTCTCATCACTCCCATCACTCCCATCACTCCCATCACTCCCATCAGGTCCTCTTTTATCGATGTTCACAGGCCAGTTGGCATCTCTGCTGAGATCCAGGCGCTCGAGCTGTGGTCTGCCGTGCGCGCGCTCATGATCGACCGGCACGAACGCACTGCACTGCGGTCGCTTCCTCACGCGAAGCACGCGCGAAGTTCGTAGGATAGGTGCACGCGTGCAGCTAACTCGCCTCCGGGCGAGGCGAGTCCGAGAGCCCAACAACGCCGGCGGAAGCCCGGAGGGCCAACACTTCGCCTCACGCCACCGCACGCCGGATTCGTCCGCCGCGGCCTGCCCGTGGCCCGCCTGGGAAACATCCGACGAAAGAGCATCGCGAGCGTGATGCCGCCTACGAACAGGAAGAGGAGGAGGGCTCCGAACCCGCCGAAGAACATGATCCCCCAGCCCTAGGCTTTGTCCATGAACCAGCCTGTGCACTGGAGCACGGCGATGAAGAGGCCGACGTCTTGAACGAGGCTGATCACGTTCAGTCGACCCAAGTGAAACACCCGTGACAGGCCGAAGATCGTCCCGACGCAACAAACGAGCCGAGCGGCCAGCACCCCGACCTGCATGTTGAGAATCGAGAGGTCGAGCGAGAGGATCGCGGCAGCATAGAGCAGACTCGCGATTGCGAAGACCAGAAGCCACGACCAAACTGCGATGTCGGCGACCGCCGGTCCATCACGATCAGTTTTGCCGCCGCGCAGCATCCAGGCCACGAAGGTCGCGACGCTCGGGAAGCCAGCGCGACGCCGAGGACCAGCGAGCTATGCATCGACAACTACGACGTAGGGAGCGACGAGTAGTTCGTCGACGATACATGGCTACGAAAGGAAGCGAGATCGGAGCTCTGGAGTGGGCATGCGGCACACCTCCATGCGGCCAAACCAGCGGTACCGGTTACGAGCGAAGAGCCGATACGCGGCGTCACGGACAAACTTGGGTACGAGCCAGAACGCTCGGAGGGCTCGCCACGGCCATGGCAGATAGCGGGCAATGCGGAGCGCGGCGCTGGAGTGCAGATACGACCGATCCTGATCGACGACGATCAACGAATCGAGGTCGGCATCCAGCAGCCCGAATCGTTCTCGCAGCTGCATCCCAGAGTCCGACTGCAACGGGGCGAAGCGCAGCACGCAGTGTGCGTCGCGGTCGATGATCCAGTTCACCGCTCCATCGCAGAACTGGCACTCGCCATCAAAGAGCACGATGGGGTGAGGCTCGGTCATGGGTAACCCCAACCGCGCATCAATTCCCATCTGATC
>JBLHWZ010000195.1:0-10870 GCA_047629415.1 Bradymonadia bacterium
TCCCGCCTCATCGGCGGATGAACTTCAGAATGGGCGACATCCGGATTCTCCAATCCCGAATTCGGCCGCCCATCAAATGCCAGGTGAGGGCCCAGAAGCCAAAGAAGAAGGCGCAGGACGCGGTGAAGAGTGTCACGCCGGGGAGCTTGCCCCAGAGCCACCACGACTCGTTCGCAAAGACCAGCGGGGTCGCTACGACGAACGCCGCGGCTGCTAGACCCATCAAGAGCCGGGTTGTCTGGCGGTTGAGTTCGGAGACGATCGCCCGGGCGCCGTCGTCGTTGATGCGGACCCTAAAGCGGCCTGCCTCGACGTCCATCAGGACCTGTTCCAGCTGGTCCGGCACTTCGCTCAGGAAGTTACCCAGATGCATGGTGCTGCCGATAAAGCCCTTGAGAAGTTTGTCGGCCGAGTATTGCTGATGGAGGAGCCGACGCTGGTACGGGCCGACGTGCTCCATCAGGTCGAGGTCGGGGGTCAGCGTGCGGATGACGCCCTCGATCGTGACCGCGGCCTTGGAGAGGATGCTGTAGTCGGTGGCGATACGGATTCGGTAGCGCTGCGCCGCGTCGATGCACTCGTCGAGGAACGCCGAGAGGTCGATGTTTCGTAAGCTGTGCTTCATGTAGCGCTCGCGGATCGACGACACCTCGCCCTTGAACTCCGCCATCGGAATGTGGCCGAGCGGGCGTCCCATTCGAATCAGAACGCGGGCCATGCCGTCGATGTCGCCTGAGAGCACCGAGATGATGAGCGAGACCAGGCGGTCGCGCTGACTGGTGCTCAGGTAGCCACAGAGCCCGAAGTCGATGAACGCGAGCCGGTCGTCGTCCGTGACGAAGAGGTTCCCGGGGTGAGGATCACCGTGAAACGTCCCGTGCTCGAAGATCTGGAGGAAGAGGGCCTCGATGAGCCGTAGCGAGTACTTCTCTGCTTCCGGTGTACCAGGCGTCAGCGCCGAGATCTTCCTGCCCTGAACTCGCTCCATCGTCAGCACGGTCGCTGCCGTGTGCGAGGGGTAGAGCTTCGGGATCATGAAGTTGGGGTTGTCGCCAAACCCCTCAGCGAACGTTTCCAGGTTACGAGACTCGTGCAAGAAGTCGAGCTCTTGCGAGAGCGCCTCATCGAGCACCGAAACGATGTCGCCCGGCGCGTAGTAGTCCATCTCGGCGATGGTGACCTCAAGCAGCCTGGCGAAGACGTGCATCAAGTCGAGATCGCTCCGGATCGTCGCGCCCACTCCCGGACGTTGGACCTTGACGATGACCGGTGTTCCGTCGGGCAGAACGGCGCCGTGCGTTTGGGCCATCGACGCGCTTGCGACCGGCTCGAGATCGAACTCCTGGAAGAGTTCCTCGAGCGTTCCGTCGAGAGCCTCCTCGACCGCCGCCTGAATCTCGGCTCCATCCACCCGTGGCGCGTTGTCTTGCAACTCGGCGAGCTCCACGATGAACGGTGGAGGAAGCAGGTCGGGTCGAGTTGAGAGAATCTGACCTACCTTTACGAAGGTGGGGCCCAACTCCTCGAGCATGGAGCGGAAGCGCCGCGCGGCGTCGGTCGCATCGGCATGCGCCCGCTCCTCGGTCGCCTCGGACTCGTCGAGGGCGCCGGATCGAACGGCCGCGGACGAGTAACCGTGTTTGATCAGCACGTTCGTGATGAACGCGAAGCGGGACAGGTCACTGACAGCTGCACGGAGCAGCGACCTAGGTTTGTTTACTTCCGCCACGTGGCGCCTCTTCGAAGCCGATCCAGAGCGTTCTGGAAATCCTCAGGGAGGTCGGCTTCGAAGTAAAGCTCTTCGCCGTTTGGGGCGATGAACCCGAGCGTCTGCGCGTGTAGCGCAGTGCGAGTAACGAGCGGGCTGCGGGCGACACTGGTGCCGCCGTAGATGGGGTCGCCGAGGATCGGTGCGCCGGCCTCGGCGAGGTGCACCCGAATCTGGTGCGTGCGTCCGGTCTCAAGTTCACAGCGAACGAGCCTTGCGCCGTCGCGGAATGACTCAATCACCTCGTAGTGCGTGATCGCTTCTCGCTCGCCGCTCTTACCGGTGAATTTCTTCCGGTCGGTCAGGTGCCGACCGTGCCGAGTGTGGAACGTCCCGCTCTCGCCTATGCCACGACCCGTGGTCCGTGCGGAGAGAGCCATGTACTGCCGTTTGACCGTATGAGCTGCGAACTGCTGCTGCAGCAGAACGTGGGCTTCATCGGTCTTGGAGCACACAAGCACGCCGCTGGTGTCCTTATCGATGCGGTGAACGATACCCGGTCGTATCGCACCACCGACAGAGGAGAGTCGGCCCGCGCAATGGAAGAGCAGGGCGTTGACCAAGGTGCCGTCTGGGTGCCCAGCGGCTGGATGCACGACCATTCCGGTGGGCTTGTTGACCACAACGACGTGATCATCCTCGTAGAGGATCTCTAGCGGAATATCCTGAGGGAGCGTCTCGAGCGTTCGCGGCGGCACGAGTGCGGCCTTGACCGTCGTTCCCTCAACCAGCCTCTGCGAGCGTTTCTTCGCGGCCTTGCCGTCGACGCTCACCAGTCCGTTGTCGATCGCTTCTGCGATTCGGGCTCTTGGTACGTCGAAAGCGAGCGCAAGTGCACCGTCGATGCGTTTGCCGCCTTGCTCCTCGGATACGACTACCGAGTGAACTTCTCCGGAACCTGAAATAGCGAACTCCTAGAAGATTGACGACTTGATGTGCGCCGAGCCGGCGAACACGGTGTCGACGAACGCCTTCTGAAGAAGGTTCGTTCCGTTAGCGATCTCGTCTGAGACCTTGGCGGTCCACATCTGAAGACCTTGGGTGAGATCGTCCTCGAGCTCTTCGAAGAGTCGGTCGTTCTCGATGCCCCGTTGGATCTTCTCAGTATTGTAGATCGCGATATCGGAAGCCATCGCCCGCGCCAATCTGGCTGCCTTGGGGATGCTGGTTATTTTATTGCTCATGAACGCCGGGTGGAACCAGTACGACTCAGGAGACGAGAAGTACGGGTCTCGGAAACTGCCGTCAAGTAATCGTCCATTAACGCGTCGCCGTCCAAATCGAGCGCGAGCGCGATTTCTCTAAGATATCCGCGCAGGTAGACTGGTCTGGGCAGTTCATCGACCTCAAACTGCTCGATGGCCTCAAGGTAGCGGAGCCCAATCTTGGTATGTAACGAGAGTTCGCGCTGACTCCAGCCCGCCCTGTTGCGTGCGTCTCGGATTGGATCGCCAGGTCGCGTGCTAGGCGCGGGGGGAGTGGCCAGCTTCTGCGGTGCGACATCGGTGCCCTTGCGATCTTGTAGCCACCTCTGCAGCTCACGATTGGCGTCCTCAAGCTCGTGGATGACTCGCTCCCGCATGGGCGGCGAGAGCAACGACTGCGTGAGGGGGCTCTCTCGGCGGAACCCCTCCCACAGGCGTCGGTAAGACGACCGCATCGCAGCGGGTCCGCCCGTCGCGGCGATGCCGAGCTTCTGCCAACCTTCGACTGCCAAAACACGCCGACAGCGTGGCTGCGCCGCGTCGATCCCTGAGATGTTGAGGAGCGCTTTGACGATGTCCTCACAGAGAGTCTCTGCGGCACCCTCATTGGCGACGCCGACTCCCTTTGCGTCGTGTCGCTGCTGGAACCAGCGACGTTCGTCGTGGTCGACGCTGCCTAAGTATCGAGGCCAGACGTCGAGCAGGTAGGACCAAGCAAACGCCATGGAGTGGCCGAGGTCACGCTCCGACTGCTCTCGGGTTTGCGAAAGGATCAGGTAGGTATCCAGTCGGTCGAGCGCTGACTCGAAGAGCTTTCTCAGACGAGGAGAGGCGAGGGCGAGTCGGAAGTCTTCTCCGCTGGCGTCGAGCAGGAGACCCTCCAGCGTGCGCAGGAGCTCATACTCCATCTTCTCTGCGTCGGGGTGTGCGAGCAGCGCATAGAAGAGGGCGGCTCGCAGGTAGCGCGTTGCTCCGAGCAGCGAGATCGCTTCGGTCGGAGCGAAGATGATTGGGACGTCGCTGAGGACGAAGAGCGTCGTCCAAAGCGGGTCCGGCGCTGCGGGCAGGTCGATAAGAATGTCATCGTAGTCCAGCCCACGGAGCGAGGCCGTCAAACGCGTGGCGCTGATGTCGGGTCGCGCGAATGGACGGGGGAGCACGAGTCCTAGCGAGAGGAGCGCGGGTCGGTTCCGATCGGCCGGGATGACGGCTCCGCCCAGCGGCGCATCCTCGCGCCACCGCTCGAATGTGGTGTCGCTGCCCAGCCCAAGTCGGATGTGGAGATTCGGATTTCCAATGTCCGCGTCGACGAGGAGCACCTTTCGGCCTCGCCGTTGGAGGAGACGGCCGAGGTCGCAAACGAGTGTGGACGCCCCGACGCCGCCAGCACCGCCGCCAAGGGCGATGAGTCTCGGGTCCGCGGGGAGCCGCTGTCTGGCGGTGAGATTGTTCACAATTCGGCGTTCGTCAGGGGCGGTCGGACCGCGTACCATAGCCTACATTTCCTTTCCACTTCAGGCGGTTGCACTGCCGTAGTTTTTCGCAGTTCGTCGGTCGCTGTGCTACCTTCTGCCTCCTGGGTTTTAGGCATCCCTCGCGTCGTGTGCGGGAGCCCATCCATCGACAATCAGCGTGCGACTATGGTTCGACTGATTCGAAGCGATCGCTTGCCGCCTTTGTGGCTCCAGGCCCTCGCGGGTGACCCTGCCGACTTCTTTCAGGCCTCAATCGAGGAGCGCTAGCAGTGGCCAAGCTCATCTACACAGATGGTGGTACGAACCAGGATTTTGCACTCGACCCCGGACGGGCCGCTTACACGGTCGGCCGCAATCCGATGTGCGATTTGCGGATCAACAACCCGAGTATCTCGCGAAAGCACGCCGAGATTCGTTTGGACGCAGGGACAGGTCGGTACTCCGTGTACGATCTGAACTCGTCGAATGGCACGTATCTCAACGGGAAGCGGGAGCAACAAGCCGAGCTGAAGTCGGGTGACGAAGTCATGTGTGGAGAGTTCAAACTCTTCTTCCACACAGACGACAGCGCCGTCGCGGCGGAACTCACAGAGGCTGGAACTCCGGTATCGCCGCCCTCGCCGCCCTCGCCGCCCTCGCCGCCCCCGCCACCTCCGCCACCAGGGCCTCCCAAGTACAGCAAAACGCTGGCTGCGAAGCCTGGTGACCTCTTCTCGAATTCCGGAGAAATGGAGAGCATCGCGGACCTGAAAGCGGCGACAAACTCTGCTTCGACGATGCGTGTATCGGCGGAGATCTTCAACGATTCATTCCCGTCCGAGTCGCCCGAGGTACCGCAAATCGCAGACAAGGCGCCGGAGCAACCACAGCAGCTAGAGCAACCAGACGCTTCCCCGGCAGCTGACGTTCACGTGGCTGAAACCGCGCGGGAGTTGAAGGCGGCAAAGGCCGAGCTCAAGTCGCTTCGGATGGCGCTTCAGAACGAGTCAGGCCGGGCTGCTGAGGCCTCCCAAGAGAAGGCGAAACTGTCCAAGGAGATTCAACGCCTCAAGGATGATTTCGCCGCCGGACAGGGCATCGGGAGCGACCTCCAGAACGCTTCGTCAAGGGTCGAGGAACTTGAGGCTCAGCTCAGCAAGCGAGATGCTCGAATCGCAGCTCTAGAAAGCGATGAGGGTGCCGGTATCACAGAACTCGAGAAGCTCAGGGCGGATCTGGTCGTTGCGAAGAAGCATGCGCTCGCGGCGAAGGCTGACGCCTCAAAGGCGGCCGGAAATCGTGACAAGGCGAGAGCTGAAGCCGCCAAGGTGGCCGGAGATCGTGACAAGGCGAGGGCTGAAGCCGCGAAGAGCGCCGGCGACCCAGACACCAAGCGTCTAAAGGCGGACCTGCGTAGGCGGGGAGATGACTTGGACTCGGCGAAGGCCGAGACGGCTAAGAAGGACGTCCGCATCAAGGCACTCGAAGCCGAGGCGAAGAAACTCCGGACCGCTGAAGGCGAGCTTGAGATCGCTCGCTCCCAGATCGAAGAGCTGCAAGCGACATCGGCTGGGGCGGTCCCAGACCGCGACGCTCTCAAGGCAAAGAACACCGCGATGAAGGCTGCGTTCAAGGACCTCTCTTCTGAGCTCCAAGACTTGGTCCAGAGCAATCGAGACCTCGCAAAGCAACTGGCGTCCATCAAGGACGTTTGATCTCGGTTGCGCGGCTCGGCGGCTCGCTCGCGTTGGCCCTTGCGGCCTGCGCTGGCCCTGCCTTGTCGCCACCTCCTGCTGCGGTTGAGGAGCCTGCTCCTGCCGTGACCCCCGCCCTGGAGATCGACGAAGCAGAACTCCTGCTGGCCGCTGCCGCTCGCGCCCAGACGGAAGATCGCATCGAGTATCAGCACCGCCTGATCGCGTTGAATCCTCCGCCGATCGAGACGCTGGCACGCAGAGCGTCCGACCCCAGGGCCTCTTCACTCGAGCGACAGATCGCAGCGTGGGCACTCGGAGAGCTTGACGAGCCGGAGGCATGCCACGTTCTAGACGTGCTCTGGCTCGACGCGATCGATCACCCGTCGGAAACACAGATGGCACGGGCGATCGGGCTCGCCCGCTGCGGCACACTCTACCCACTGAGAACCCTGCTCAACACCGGCAGTTTGGTCCCGCGTCTCAAGGCAGCGATGACTCTCGCTCTGCTCGAGGACACCGAGTCGGCCATCGCGATCGACGTGTTGGGTGATGACCCGATGGCCGGCCCCTACGCTGACTTCTTCCACATTGCGCTGGGGTTGTTAGGCGACGCGTCTGCCGCGGCAGAGGCTCAGCATCTTGCGGACGATCCGCTGTTCTCCGACTACGTTGCGCTCGGGCTCGCCCGCTCGGGCTTGCCGGTGGCCCCAGAGGACCTTGGGTCAGCAGCCACCGGGAATCCGGAGCCGGTGGTGCGAGAGATGGCCCTCTCGCACTACGCTCTCTTGGCCGGGGTCGACGCTCTGCCACTGCTGGAGGCGGCCCAAGAAGATCCTGCCCCGCGCGTGCGGCGTATGGCTGCCACGATGCACGCGGTGATCCTCGGCACGATTCAGGTCAATGAGTAGGGCTCTCTGCAGGTATACGCCTGGCTCAGACAGGCCCGCTTAGGCGGGAACCTCCAACTCGAATCGGGCCCCGCCGAGTCTCTTCGAGCGTCCGCAGATGAGATCACCATCGTGCCGTCTAGCGATCCGGCGGCTGATGCTGAGTCCCAGTCCCGTACCGTCGGCGCGGTCAGTGGTGAAGGGCTCGAAGAGCGTCTCCTCCATGTCAGGCGCGATGCCCGGGCCGGAGTCTTCTACCGAGACCGAGACTCGGTCCCCCGTTCTGGCGACGCCGATGAGGATGCGAGGGTTCCTCGCGCCTCGAAGCGCCTGAGCAGCGTTGCGCGTGAGGTTGATGAGGACCTGCCGGATCTGCGCCTCGTCAACGGATGCTCGTTTGATACCGTCAGCCTCGACGCTCACGCTGATCCCCACGCGGTCAGACTCGGCTTGCTGGCGTTCGACGACCGAGTGGACAAGCGCACAGAGGTCGACGGGCTCCTTTCGTGGGTCGTCACTGCGCGCCATCGAGAGGTACCGGTCGGTTAGTTCTGTGAGCCGTGCGACCTCTCGCTCGATCGACTGCACCATCTCTCGCGTGTCGCTGGGCAACGTGATGTTCTCTAGCTCTTCCGAGAGCATCTCGACGTTCATGCTGATGCTCGAGAGTGGGTTTCGGAGTTCGTGTGTGACGCGCGACGAGAGTTCGCCGACGGCAGCGAGACGTTCTGCACGGACCTGGGCACGTTGCGCTTCGACGAGCGCCTCGTTGACCTCGTTCAGCTGAGCATTCTTCTTCCGGACCTCGGCGTCCCTCGTCTGGATCGCCTCCGCCATTTCCTCGAATTCACGAGCAAGCACTCCGATCTCGTCATTGCCGGCGACGACGGGGCGCGCGCTGTAGTCGCCTGCTTTTAGCTGGCTCGCCAGCTCAGTGAGGACGCGGATCGGTCCGAGCGATCGGCGGATCATGATGACCATGACGACGGCGAAGAGGCAGGCGAGGGCGGACGCGCCGATGACCCGGACCATGATATCGCGCTCCGCACTTTTGATTCTCTCCACCGCGGTATCTGTGCGGCGGTCGACGGCCGTTCGAAGGTCGTCGATGCGCTTCTCAAGCGCGATGAGCCTAGCTCCGACCTCTGCGTAGGCTGGCTCCAGGCGGTGCGGGTCTTCGTCGAGGCCGGTCATGAGGTCACCAACTCGCCTACCGATCAGGTGATTCTCGTTCGAGAGCGCGTCACAGACAGAGCGCAGATGCTGAACGAATCGCCCTTCATCGGCGTCGAGCTCATCCTCCATCACTCCATCGAGATGCTCTCGGAGCTCGTCGAGTTGGAACTCTACCCGCTCTTCAAACGGAAAGAGCGCCATGGAGGCGCGGAGCGACTGTCGGAGGGCGGCTGGCTCTCGATTGGAGAGGACACGCCCGAAGGACCGCAGCTCTTCCGAGACGCCGTCTAAGTGCCGCGCGACAGGTACGTAGCCCTGATTAATCCGAGCGAGATCGGAGACCAGACGCCGCTGCGCAACTGCGTTGTAGGCGAGCGCAATAGCGAACGCGGTGATGATCATCAGCACCGCGACGACGACTTTGGTGATGATCGACCGCACGCCCCCTCGCTAATCGCTCAGTCCGCGGAAAGCGAGGGTCGGCGGCTACTCCAGCTCAAACTTCACGAGTACGCCGCCGGGTGCGACGAGGTCGCCAGCGCTGACTTCCACGGTCCTAATTTTGACGTCCGCTGGCGCCTTGATCTCGTTTTCCATCTTCATCGCTTCGATGATGACGAGTGTGTCTCCCTCGGAGACATCATCGCCAGCGGCGCAACGCACGAGGACGACCTTTCCGGTCATTGGGCTCACAAGCTCGGGCTTGAGAGCGCCGGCTCCAACACCGAGCGCCGAGCGCATCTTATGCAGGCGCTCTTCGACGAGCTCAAAGTCGTGGGCGCCTTCTGGCAAGCGAACGTGGTGCGAGTCGCCGCTTCGGTAAACAGGCAGATCAAAGGACTTTGCGCCGAGGCGGAAGGACACGCCGCGCTCCGTGGGGAAGCCTTCGACTTCGTGTACTTCGTCGCCGATCGTCACGCGGTAGGCGTCACCGCCGAGAGGCTCGACCGAGATTGTCTGCGTAACGCCTTCTTTGGCGTCGAGAATCCGAACTAGTTTGGTCGTCATCGTGAACCTGGGGCTAGACACGACCGACGGCGCGCATGCGCGCGTACGTCTGCCAGTTATTGGTTTTGGTGGCCGGTGCCGCCGCGGCGTCCGTCGTGTCGCCGTCGCTGAAGTGTCGGTCGAGCGCGGCGCCGATGAGTGCAGCCGTGACTTCTTCGTCCGAAGGCACGCGTGCGTTCATTGTCTCCATGATCAGGTCCACAACGCCGGTGTCGTACTTGCCACCGATGAACTCTGGGTGGCCCAGGGTCGCCTTCAGGAACTCGATATTCGTCGAGACCCCATGAACGACGTACTCATCTAGCGCGCGCAGCATCCGGTTCCGCGCCGTCTCTCGGTCCTCGGCATGGACGATGAACTTCGAGATCATCGGATCGTAGTGGAGGCTAACCTCTGCACCCGAGTAGAAGCCGTTGTCGTCACGAACACCGTGCCCCTGCGGCACAAACATTTGGGTGATGACGCCCGGCGCCGGCAGGAAGTTGTTGGCTGGGTCCTCGGCGTAGACGCGGACCTCGATGGCGTGGCCGGTTTGGCGCAGATCTTCCTGTGTGAAGGGCAGCGGTTCGCCGTCGGCGATGCGGAGCTGCTGCGCCACGAGGTCGACGCCCGTTACGGCTTCGGTGATCGGGTGCTCGACTTGCAGGCGCGTGTTCATCTCCAAGAAATAGAAGTCCTGGTTTACGTCGAGCAGGAACTCGACTGTGCCGGCGCCGACATAGTTGACGGCCTTGGCCGCCTTAACGGCGACTTCGCCCATCGCCTGACGGACGTCGTCGCGAATGATCGCGCAGGGTGATTCCTCGACGACCTTCTGGTGCCGCCGCTGCACGGAACACTCTCGCTCAAAGAGATGTACGCAGTTGCCTTGGGTGTCGGCTAGGATCTGGATTTCAACGTGCTTCGGCTCGAGAATCCACTTCTCGACGTAGCATCGTCCGTCGCCAAACGCGTTCTGAGCTTCGCGCTGTGCGCCGGCAAACGCCTCCATGAAATTGCTGGGATCGTCGACTCGACGCATTCCCTTTCCGCCTCCGCCAGAGGCAGCTTTGACGAGAACAGGGAACCCGATCTCCTTGGCGTATTCGAATGCGACGGCAGGGTCCGGCACGGCGTCTTCGGTGCCCGGTACGACGGGAACACCGGCGGCGATCATCATCCTACGTGCGCCAGTTTTTTCGCCCATCGAAACGATTGCCGAGGCGGGCGGTCCGATAAAGACGATGCCCTCTTTGGCGAGCGTGTCAGCGAACTCGGCGTTCTCACTGAGGAACCCGTAGCCTGGGTGAATCGCTTCGGCGCCGGTGGCGCGCGCAACCTCGAGGATCTTGTCCGTTCGAAGGTAGCTCTCGGCGCTGGCGGCCGGTCCGATGCAGTACGCCTCGTCAGCGTAGCGAACGTGCAGCGCGCGGGCATCCGCCTCGCTGTAGACGGCGACCGAGCCAATGCCCATCTCGCGCAAAGTACGCATGACGCGGACAGCGATTTCGCCTCGGTTTGCGATCAGAACCTTCTTGAACATGCTCTACCTCTTTGTGAGTGCGGGAGTCTGTGCCGCAACGAAGTGGATCTCGTCAAGGTGGGTGCCGTCTTCATCAGAACACGTTCCAGCTAGCCCCCCGCTCGTGGGCCGGAATGCAAAGCCCGCGATCCTTGCTACACACTCCATATGACT
>JBLHWZ010000196.1:0-10801 GCA_047629415.1 Bradymonadia bacterium
GAAGGCGTTAATGGCGACGACACCTTCTGGGTAGCCTGTGCGCATGATGGACGAGCCGCAAGTGGGGCAGAAGTGGTGGCCCTCATGGACGAACCTCCAGATCATAGGTCGCGAGCGCCTGACCCTCTTCCCTTAATGTCATCGCGTCCTGCTTCACGTACCAATGAATGGCTCCAAAGCGACGACAGGTCGAGCAGTTGCACTCCACCAAATCATCCAGCGGCGCGTTCACTTCGAGACGAATCGCGCGGCGGTGGCAGGAGAGCGAATACGGCTGTGTCACGGCGCCTCCACCGACTAGAAGAGGGTGTTGAGCGTTTCTCTGATTCCGCCGGACTTCTGCGCGATTGCGAAGACGTCCATGGTCACGGCGATTCCGAAGTGTAGCAGGATACCGTTAAAGAACGACTTCGACTTGAGCGCGAGATATCCCAGAAAGACCCCGGCGATCAGCGCACCGAGCGTCTCGGTGATCGGCTTGTTGAAGTGGATCATCACATACGGGATCGCGACGATCAGCAGCGCATTGTAGCCGAACTTCTTGAAGAGCCCGAAGAGCATGAACCCGCGGAAGAACGACTCCACGCCGATGAACTGCATCCCGTAGAAGAGTTCATAGAGCCAGAACGTCGATCCGCCGTCTGCCGCTGGGGCATAGAAGGGATAGCGGTGCTGAAACGACTCCTGGGTGCTCGCCCAGTAGAGGAACGGCACCATGAAGAAGTACGCGGCGATGTAGGGCGGGGCGTGCCGCAGCTGCCCCTTGATCCTGTAGCCGTAGTCGCGCGGTTTCTGCTTGAGAACGAAGAGAATGATGAGCGCAGGGATAAGCAAGCGGAAGAAGACCGAGCTGAATCCCCAGTAGGCGTAGGCTGACATGCCGACGTAGTCGCCCAGAAAGTTGGCGAAGGTCGGGTCCCACGATTCGGCCAGGCTCCTGCGGTAGTAGTTGGCCTTGCCGTAGTAGTAGAAGAGCGTGAGCAGCACGGTCGACGCCACGAAGATCGCCGTCGTGTTGAAGTCGAAGGGTGGAGTCTCTCCGTCGGGTGCAAAGTCCTTGCGGACCGCGTCAATCGCGCTGCGGATCTTGCTCACGCCTACTCTTCTTCGACTGGGGTAAGCTCAACTGCGATCGTACCGACGATCGTGTTCGAGTCGAGCGCGAGCGTATAAGTCATCCAGTTGATCGACTCGTAGCTGGCCGCTACCGCCTCGAACTGGCTTTGAGCTTCCTCCGTTATTTCGCCGATGGCGAAGCGCTGAACCTCTCTCAACATTTCCGCAATCGGCGCACCGAGCATGCGCATCTGCATGAAGTCCCCGTTTTGGTCTTCTGAGACGGCCATCGAGTTGAAGAGGCCGATGGGGACATCGTGGGTTGCTAGCACCATCCGATCGAGCAGTTGGCTGATTCGGACGGTAAAGCCCAGGATGGAGTATTCGAAGGTCGTGAACGGAGCGGTGTCGTCGACACTTCCGACGGCTCCCATTTCAGTGAGTGCGTTTTGGAACACCTCCGTCAACGGCACCGGGTTTGCGGAGCCAATAGCGAAGCCGGCGCTCACGCGTGGGATGAAGCCGGCAATGTTGAGGTCTTCGAGAGTGATCATAAAGAGGCCGGTCAACTTTCGAAGAAAGTCCCGTATGACTGGGTCGACTTGGCCATTCAAGGTTCCGAGCGCGCCGCTCAACGCTGCTAAGTCTGCGCATTCGCCCGTGAGTCGGGGGTCCCCGTTCATGAGGGAGAGCGCTGCGTCCAAGTTCAGGTTCCACGAGACGAAGAGCGGCGAGTCCGCCGCGGCGTCGAAGGTCTCGTCGGAGGTCCCGCCCAGGACTCCGGCGGCACGGGCGGCCGCAGCTTCACTGAGTTGCACGACATGGATGCCTCGCCTAATGTCCCCCGCTCGGTACTGCACGATGCCGGCCCACGGGACGGCTTGAGCGATCGCGTCGCTGGTGGAGTCACAGTTTGGGTTCTCCGGTCGCTCGAATTCTCCGAACGAAGTGACGAAGGTGAAGACCTTGCGGAAGAGCTCGGTATCCAAGAGTCCGACCGATGAGATGGTCCCGTCGGCGCGTGCTTGCAGGCTCGCGATTCGAGGGTCGGATGAGAGGGATAATGCGTGAGTTCCTTCGATCAATGCGGCGAGCGCAGTGTCGTCGACGAAGGACCCCTCGATCGGGCTGCGGACCCGAAGCACGGCGTAGTTACCGACAACCCCGAGATCGAATGAAGCGATATGATCGCCGTTCTCTTCGATGTCGGTGGACCAGAAAGTCGAGTCGGCGATCGCAAAGGACGACCAGGTCATGTCTGGGTTTCTGGAGCGGTAGCCGGCGAGAAACTCCTCGAACTTCATGGGCTCGGAGAGCCGAGCGATTGCGACGGGGAGGGCGGTCGTGGAGTAAATCCCGAATTCGCCGAGCAGGTCGATCCCGATCTCAGCGAGGCCCTCTTGGTTGGTCAGATCGTAACCGGTCTGGGACTGGACGATCGACGCAAAGGCCGGTCCAGAGGCGGAGCTGCGCCATTGACTGCGCATCCTGGCTGCGTCGTCCTCATCGAAGTCGGTGATATACGCGTAGCTGATCGGCGAAGGGAGGAGGTCGAGAATGTTTTGCACTCCGACATCGAAGCCGAGGTCCTGAAGGCCACCGCCTTGCTGGCGTCCGCCGCATGCGACGGCAAAGCTGACCGCTACAAGGAGAGCGATGCGAGCGGCGACGGTGCGGATACGCTTCGAGTGCGTGGAGGACATCATCACGAGGATTTCCAGGGGTGGGGTTAGGCGTTCGGCCCTCATATCAGAGCCTGATCGCTCTCGCTACTCGGCGGCTTGAACCGAGGCATTCGCCGAGATAGAGTCCGATGCTATTCTCAGGATCCCATGTCCGCGCGCACCCTCATCGACCTATTTCATCAGCGAGTCTCCGAAAGTGGAGATTCGACTGCGTTACGCTACCGCTCCGAGAGCGGCTGGACCGACGTTTCGTTTGCTGATTGGCTCCGCACCAGCTCTCTACTGGCCGCTGGACTCATCGATCTCGGACTGCGCGTGGGAGATCGGGTCGCGATCATGTCCCGCACGCGGGCCGAATGGGTCTATGCGGATCAGGCCGGACTGCTGGCGGGCGGGGTCATCGTTCCTGTGACGGAGACGTCGCGGCCCCGCCAGGCCCGTATCGTTCTCGAAGACTCGGGCTCGAAGCTGGCTTTCGTGGAGGATCCCGCACAGTTGGAGAAGCTGCTGCGAGTTTGGCCTGAGCTTCCTGAGCTGAGCCATATCATCTACTTCGACGAACTCGCCGAGCTCGACGAGTCCACCAGCAAGAGCAAGTACCTTCGTTTCGAGGACCTGGACCTCGGCGGGTTCGCCTCACGGATCATTCCGATCTCTCGACTGCGCGAGCTCGGGGCACGAGCGCTGGGTTCCAACTCCGATCTCGTCGGCACGCGACGCGGGGCGATCAGCGAGGAGTCTCTCGCCAGTATCGTTTACACGGCTGGAACCACTGGCCGCCCGCGCGGCGTCGCGTTGACCCACGGGGCGTTCGTCTCTCAGGTCGAGGGCAATCGGCTGGCCCTTCCGCTGAGTGAGAAGGACGAACAGGTCCTCTTCCTGCCTTTGACACAGATGCTGGCCCGGGCCATCTACATCACCGCGATGGCAGCGGGCTGCATCAACAGCTTCTCTCGCGGCTACGCTTGGCTCTTCCAAGACATCGAGGAGATCCAGCCGACTCTGATTGTCGCGGTACCGCGCGTCTTCGAGAAGGTACTCGAGCGAACTCGTCGCCGTGTCGTCGCCGGGAGCGACTCCAAGCGAAAGCTCTTCGACCGCGCGGTGGGCACAGCCCGAAGGAAGGCGAATTCGGCCGAAGGGCGGGACCGATTCACGCCGCTCGATCGACTGGCGTGGGCCATTGGGGACGCCCTCGTCTTCCGCGGTGTTCGCGGCGTGTTCGGTAAGCGGTTTAAATATGCCGTTTCCGGTGGTGCCCCTCTTCAGGTCGAGACCGCCGAGTTTTTCGCTGGGGCAGGTATCCGGATTCTGGAGGGCTACGGTCTGACGGAACACTGCGGCGCCGCGACCGTGAACCAGCTTGAGGATTGTCGGCTGGGAACGGTGGGCAAGCCTCTTCCTGGCGTGGATATCCGCATCGCGTCTGACGGGGAAATCCTGCTCCGATCGCAGTGCGTGATGGTCGAGTATTGGAACGACGCCGCCGCGTCGGCGGCCGCCCTAGCTGGCGCCTGGCTCCACACTGGCGATGTCGGTGAGTTCGACGGGAACTACCTGCGGATCACGGACCGAAAGAAAGACGTCATCATCACCGCTGGCGGCCGATCGGTGGCGCCCTCCGCGCTCGAGACAGCCCTTCAAGGACGGACATTCATTCAGCACGCCGTCGTGCACGGCGATCGCAGAAGCTATCTCACGGCGCTCATCACGTTGGACGAGGCCAGGGTGATGGATTGGGCCAAAGAGAATGGTCTGGGGGCTATATCGTTCTCCGAACTAACGCAGCACCCTGAGGTCTTTGCGAAAGTGGAGGCCGCGGTCGCTGAGGTGAATGCCGAGCAACCGCGTTCCAGCGCAATTCGTCGCTTCGCGATCCTCCAAGGGGACTTCACTATGCACTCGGGTGAATTGACTGCTACTTGGAAGACACGGCGCAAATTCGTGACAGAGAAGTACCGCTCGATCCTAGACGGTCTTTACGAATAGCGAGGGCGCCAAAAATCTGCCCCCAAGGTTCGATGACCGCTCGTGCACTTCTGCTAGCTCTCGCTTCGCTCTTGCTTCTCGCGTGCTCGGATGACCCGACCTACGCAGGGCCCGCGCGCGGCAGCGCTGATGAATGCCTTAGGCCTCCCTGCGGCACGGACCTCGGCACGGATCTAGGCTTCGGAGATGCGGGAGAGGCGGACGCCGGAACAACCGACACACGTTCGGATGTCGCACCTGACGGCCCAGCCGTCGTCGACTTGGGCGCGCTCGATTCTGGACCCGACTCGGCACCCGACACCCCGCGGCCGCCAGAAGACGCCGGACCACCCGAGATCGACACCGACGGCGACGGAATCGTCGATCGCATAGAGGGCAATGGGGACTTCGACGAAGATGGCATCCCAAATCGCGAGGACACCGACTCTGACGGTGACGGAATTGATGACGCGGTCGAGTACCGACGCGAGCCAGGCTCTGGGCTCCAGCCGTCCGATATCGACTCCGATGGAGATCCGGACTTCCTAGACCTTGATGCCGACGGCGATGGACTCGCGGACGAGAATGAGTGGGGCTGCCCAGACTCCACAGATCCTTTTGATCCCGACAGCGATGGCGATGGTTTCATCGACCTAGTCGAGGTTGGATTCGGCTCGAATCCCTGTGATCCAGACAGCGATATCGAAGAGTTTGTCGATTTCTTTTTCACGCTTCCGTTTGAAGGAGACGAGGAAACCGCTGAGTTGGATATCGTAACCACGCTCGAATCGGGCGATGTTGCGTTTAGCATGGACGTCACGGGTTCCATGACCGGAGCGATCAACAGTCTCAAGGAGAGCCTGCGAAGTCGGATTATCCCGGAACTCTCGGGCCGAATCGGCGACCTCGGCGTCGCCGTCACGCAATTCGCGGACTTCGCTTGCGACAGCTACGGGAGCGCTGGTGACGTGCCGTACGTACTTCGCCAGCGGATTACGACAGATTCCTCCGCGGCGCAGGCAGCGGTCAGCGGTTTGAGCGCGGCTGGAGGAGGAGACACCCCAGAATCGGGCATCGAGGCCATCTACCAGATGGCCAGTGGAATGGGTCGAGACTCGCTCTGCGCGGACGGAGACGTGGCGGCATTCAACCCCGACAGCGGGTTCGTCGCCGGCGTCGCCGATGGCGAAGTCGGAGGCGTTGGATTTCGTGAGTCGCAAGTACGTGTCATCGCCCATATCACCGACGCGCCGACCCAGGCCCGCGGCGATGGGGGATACCCGTATGGCGCATCGCGAGTTGAGGCGTTCGACGCGGCTGCGGCCATTGACGCTCGAGTAATCGGCCTCGCCGTCGGCACGAACCTCCCGTTCTTTGGCTTCGATAGTGCGGCTGAAGGTGATCTTGAGGACATCGCTCGCGCCACCAACGCTGTGGTCGAGCCATGCGCGTGGGGTGAACTCGGCGAGGGCCGACCGTCAGGATGCAACGCGAGCCAGTGCTGCACAGGCGTAGATGGCGCTGGTCGACCAGCTTCCGGCGGACAATGTCCCCTCGTGTTCCAGGTCGACACGGGCTTCATCGGCGGCGGCGGCGGCGTCGACTCGTCGGTCATCTCCGGTATCGAAGCGCTTCTAGGCGGTGAGGAGTTCGAGATCACCGCGTCGTTACGACGAGACGAGGATGAGTTCGAACTCACCGGCATCGACACTACGTGCTTCATCAATGGCGTGGTTCCGATCCGAGCGACTCCGAGCGGCTGCGCCGACGAGCCTGTTCCAGTGGACACCGATGGGGATGGAGAACTCGACGGATTTAGCGGCGTCTCCCCGGGATCGAGCGTGACGTTCGAGATCCGAGCGCAGAACAACTGCGTGGAGACCGAGGATGAGCCGCTGGTCTTCCTGGTTTGGATCGACCTCGTCACCAGCGAAGGCAGCAACCTCGGCGAGCGCTTGGTGACGATCTTGGTTCCGCCGCGCGATCCGAAGATCTAGAGTAGAGGCGGGGAGGGCGCGGCTCATGCGTCGAACCTCGGCGCGTCGCCTCACTCGATCTCGCTCATGTCGTAGGCTCCTGCCTCGTGGCGCACTTCCGAGCGCGGGCGACCTCGGCGTCGCTCGTTGGACTGAGCGCGGTAGAGGATCACGTTGCCGCGGTCTTCGGCGTCCTCGTAAGTGGCGCCGGAGGCCGGAGCAGCGGCGCCGAAATCGCTCGAGAAGGTATCGAGCATCACCTCCATTTGTTCGACCTCAGCGGCGAGCGCTGGGGATGCCATGGCGCCGCGCAGCTCTTCGGCGTTGAATTCGAGTACGGCGAGCCCAGCCTCGCGTTCACCGGAGGCGATGCAGTTCATCGCCTCCTCGATCTTCAGCGCGGAGGCCAATAGGTGCTGGGCTTCGACCACTTTGGAGTTGATGGATTCTTCGATCGAGGCGAGGTCGTCGCTGCGCGCGACCCGTGCATCCTCGACGACCTCGTAGGAGCGACCGACGGCGTCCTCGAAGTGGGCGGTCGCGATGACGGCGCGGCCCATATCGCCGGGAGGCAGCTGCAGCTCGACCAGGAACTCCATCGTCTCACCGGCCGCGAGTTGACCGACATCAAAGATGATGTTGTCGCCGTTGTACCGTGCGCCCAAGTTTTGGGTCTGTACGAAGTGTACGCCGTCGCCTGGTCGGAGCTCTAGCTGCAGGCCGCGAACGGTCGTCGCGTGCAGGCTCGTGAGCTCCTCGTTCAGCAGCTCAGCGAGGTAGTCAGAACTGTGCAGGAACCTGTAATCAGCGGCTCCGGCTTGGGCGAGGGAAGCCAGACTGACATCGTTGTGGAGTCGGCCGAGCCCGATAGCGCTGGTGTCGATGCCGAGGCCCTGATGAGCGTTTGAGGCCATCTGCGCCAGTTGGGACGGCTCCACTAGCCCTCGGTTTGGGTGGCCGTCTGAAAGCAGGATAACGCGCTGCACGCCGTCTTGTGAGCCGCGCAGCAGGTGGTCGTATGCGGACTGCAGACCGCAGCTCGTGCAGGTGTTTCCGTCGGCCTCGATCTCATCGATCACTTCATGGGCTTCAGCGCGTCTGGCGGGACGATTCATTCGGTGGTTCGCAAGCAGCGGCGTCGCTTGGTCACCGAAAGTTACGAGCGTGAGCTCATCTTCCGGGTTCATTCGGTCGATGAACGCGTGGGCGGCTTCTCTCGCGTTCTCAATCTTGTTGCCGTCCATCGAGCCGGAGGTGTCGATCACGAGCGCGACCCGGGCGGGAGCCGTGGCATCGTCCGGGCTACCGGCCGCGAAGACCTGGACCATCACGTTGCCGTCTCCGTCAGAGTCGGAGATGATGGTCTGGTCGAGTGCCAATTCGATCCCGATGATGCCAGCCCCGTCCAGTACCTCTGCCGAGGGGCGGACGTTGGCGCCGCCGCATGCGGCGAGCAGAAAGGGTGCTATTAGGAACGATGTCCAAGGTTTCATTTTTCTCACGGGTTGGGGGTGACGGTGCCTTCGAACGGCCCCCATTCAGAATCGGTCTCAAAGGCTTCCCCACGATCTGGCGAGCGTGTAGGGGACCCCGCAATGACTCGACCTCGTAAAACGGCCGGTCCCTTTGGGGATCGCCTGATACGCTCACTTCTGGCGAACCGGGAGAGCCCCGATCCGCATGAGTCTGCCGTCTTCGTTCGGCTAATCCTCTTCGTCGCGGTAGAGACGTTCGGGAACCTCGCCTACGGCATCGGATTCATCGGTCTTCAACGGTATCTGGCGGGGGCGATCCTGTTGCTGGGCGCAGCCGCCGCGTGGATCATCTTCGGGATCGCCTACCGGTCGAAGGGAGTCCTCGCACTTCAGCGGGTGACGCACGTCGCTGTCTTCTCCTTGGTCGTTACGATCACCGCGATCGCGGCGATCGGAGGGGAAGCCAGCGAGATCTCTGCTTGGTATCTTGCGCTTGCTGCTGGGGGCGCGGTTTTCCTACTCAGCGAGCGTGCTGCGTTCGTTTGGATGATCATCATAGTGGGAATCATCCTGGGAATGCCTCTGATTGGGCTGCCCCTCGAACTGGGTCCTGCTTACGAGATCGAGCCTTGGGAGGAGGTGCTGAGCCGCGCTGGAATGGCATTCATCGTTACGTGGTTCGCAGCCGCGGTTCGACGGACCACCGACGCACACATCGACACGCTCACCTCCCACGATCGCTATCGGGCTGCTCAGAACGTGAAGCTCCGGGCTGCACTCTTTGAGGAGGAAAGGGCGCGCGAGGAGTTGATCGAAGCGAAGGAGGCGGCGGAGGCAGCGCGCGGCGCCGCCGAGAGGGCCAAGGGGGCCGCTGATCGGGCCCGAGCAGCGTCCGACGAGGCCCGTAAGATGGCCGAAGACGCCAATCTGGCGAAGTCTCGGTTTCTCGCCAATATGAGCCACGAGTTGAGAACGCCATTGAGCGCGATCCTCGGCTATAGCGAGCTCATTATGGAGGAGGCGGAAGAGACGGGAATGACCGTCGCCGCCGAAGATATCGGCCATATCCACAGCGCTGGCCGTCACCTTCTCAAGCTCATCAATGACCTCCTCGATATCGCAAAGATCGAGGCCGGTCGGTCCGACGTCCAGTTGGAGCACTTCGACGTACAGGCGCTCGTTCTCGAAGTGGTTGAGACGGTCCGACCGATGGCTGAAGCGAACGGAAACACGCTCATGGTTGACGTTCGACCGGGTATTCGGCCGATGTGGTCAGACCCAACCCGCATGAAACAGATCGTGATCAACCTCGTCTCAAACGCCGCCAAATTCACAACCGACGGCGAGATCACGATCGAGATGGCGGGGCACGGTCCCTCGCTCTTGCTGACCGTGGCTGACACCGGAATTGGGATCGATCCGGGCCAGCTGTCCGTAATCTTTGAGCCATTCCGCCAGGCGGAGATGTCCTTCGACAGGTCGTTCGACGGCACCGGTCTGGGGCTGACAATCGCGAGGAGCTGTGCCGAGCTTTTGGGTGGCGGTCTTGAGGTGAAGAGCGAGCCCGGGCTCGGTACCACATTCCGCGCGACAGTTCCGTTTGAGGCTCAGCCAGCGACCCTAGCAATCACGGGGATCGCAACGCGTCTGGTCGGTGCACAAGTGACCGCTACAGGCTCGCCCCGGTCGGTCACCACCGTACTCGTGATCGACGACGACCCAGCTGTGCGCGAGATTATCGCGAGGCAGCTAAACCGAACTGCCTGTTACGTACTGACAGCACCCACAGGAGAGGCGGGTCTAGCTCTGGCACGAGAGCAGCTCCCCAATGTCGTGCTGCTCGATGTTCAGCTGCCCCGAATGGATGGATGGGCAGTGCTCAGCGCACTCAAGTCGTCGCCCAAGACAGCCAATGTTCCCGTTGTAATGCTCACCAACGTCGACGACGCTGACCTCGCCTACTCACTCGGTGCATCCGACTTTCTGAGGAAGCCCGTCGAACGCGACGAACTCGTTGCGTCGCTTAATTCTGTGGGAGTTAACGTGGAGTTGCTTGATGCCCGTCCCTGATCATCGCATCGCCATCTGCCGTCGGTGTCGGCAGCCGGAACGTCGCGCAAAGGGAGCGACGGAGGCCGCCGAGCTACTCGCCGATGCGAAACAATCGGTCGCCGACTCCGACCTCGACGTGCACTTCAGGCTATCTCAGTGCCTGAACTGCTGCGATGGCGGTCACACCGTCCGCGTCGAATGCCGAGGCGTTGAGGTCGCGCTGGTCGGAATGCGCACCAGCGCGGAGCTGCGCACAAAGGTGCTCGATAACATCGAGCGCATCGCGGTTCGCGATATCCCGGCCGAGCTACAGAAGCGCGTCTGGCAGATCTGGGTTGACGGCGAGATGGTCTGGCATCGGAGCTTGGAGGACGATGCGGATACGCCGTGAGCTCAAGTGAGGTGATGTCGCGCGAGCCTGATGCAGAGGTGGTCTGACGGGCTCTGACCAGCCTCCACCCTTGACCGAATCGGTACGTCGGCCAACTCTGTCGAGGTGAGTTTCCGTGCACATATTTCCGACATCCTCCATCGGACCTCGCTTCATGACAGCGGGGGAAGGGGCGCGCAGTTAGGCTTCTTCACGCTG
>JBLHWZ010000197.1:0-10780 GCA_047629415.1 Bradymonadia bacterium
AGGAACAGCGATGCCAAGCTCAAGAAGATGGAGTACTTCCAGTGCTCACTAATGATCTCGGTAACCGGCCTGCGGTACCGAATCGACGTCCCGAGCTTCAGTTGAGCGAGGTTGCTCCAGTAGTTAGCGAACCGGGTGTCGAAGAACATCCGCTGGACCAGCTGGCCCGTAGTAAACGTGAAGCGCTCCTCGTTGAGTTCGAACCATTCGTCCCACAGAGCCAAGACTTCAGCTCGCTCCTCCGGGCCCGCATCTAGTCCGTAGGCCCAGAGCGCGACGGTGTTGTTCTCCGAGACGATCTCCCGGTTCAGCGTCTGTTGCTCCTCTGAGCCGCGCTCGCCGTCGCCGAGGATAACGGACCGCTTAGAGCTGACAGTGAGCCGCTGAACCGCCATGAAACGCACCTTGTCGGTGAGCCCTTGGTGGATGATGAGCGCAGCACCGTCGATGGTCGCTGTGCGCTGCCCAAGCTCGATTCCGTAGTCCCTGGCGGATACTCCGTAGCCGTCGAACCACATGTCTTCGGCGTCGAGAGGGACAACGTGCACGTAGTCGTGGGCGATATCGAGCAGGTAGACGACGATGTCGTTACCCCAGTTTTCGAGGTGGTCCTCGGCGTCGCGAACCTCGCCAGATTCCGGTCGGTCGGGGCGGACGGCGTCGACCTGCTGATAGCCGGCGTTCTGCATCTCGACGCGAAGTGCGTCCCGCTCGTCCTCCGTCAGCTCTTCGGTTTGAAGACGCTGGTCGAGCGCGATGTAGTCCTCATTCACGAAGCCGGTGATAACGCTCGCTGCGGTAACACCGACGTCGTACGCCGCTTCTTCACCCGGGAAGCCAGCGCCCATGTTGCGGACGAGCGTTTCTAACTCGTCCTCGACATCGGAACGTTCCAGTAAGAACCGGAAGTTAAGCACGATCGGCTTGTCGAGGTTGTACTGCTCTTTGAAGAGCCGATACCCCTCTCGGGCGTTCGCGCTCTGTTGTGCGTTCTCACCGGTCTGGCCGCCGGCTCCACCACCACCCGGACGACCGGGAGCAAGGTTGATGAGCACGAACACCAGCACGGTGATCAGCAAGAACGTCGGCACCATTAAGAGGAGCCGCTTTAAGACGTAACGTGTCATCCGCGACTCAGGGCGCCAGGTACCAGTTTCGATTCGAGGTGAACGGACGAATCGGTGCGAAGTTCACGTTCTTAAGTTCGGAACGCCAAGCACCGATCTCGAGACCCGAGAACCAGAACGTGTACGGCTGCTCCTCGTGAATGATCTCGTGGAAGCGATGGAACAGCGCGGAGCGCTCGGTCGGGTCAAACGTCCGTCGAGCTTCTTCGATGATTTGGTCCGCTTCTGCATTCCGGAACCCAACACGGTTGGAGCCAGCAGGCTCGTCGGCCTGGCTGGAGTGCCAGATTTGGTAAGGGTCAGACTCCCATCCGAGAACCCAGCCGCCCGTGTAGGCGTCGAAGTCCTTCTCCTCCATTCGCTCAACGATGACCGCCCACTCACATGGCTCGACGTTCATCACGACCCCAATCGAGCGGAGGTCGTTCCGGTAGTGTTCCATCGCAGCGACGAACTCAGGCCGGTAGCCGTAGGTCATCATGCCGAACTCGAAGTTCATGCGTTGACCATCGACAACCTTCTCGCGGATGCCGTCTCCGTCTCCGTCCACCCAACCCGCTTCCGTGAGGAGTTGAGCTGCGCGTTCGAGGTCGTAGGGCCAGGGCTGCAACTCATTGTTGTAGTCCGGGCCGTTGACGAAGAAGCTACCGGTAATCTGTGTGCCGAGGTTGTGCATGTTCTCACGCAACAGGAGACCGCGATCCAGAGCGTGGGTCATCGCGAGGCGTACGCGTCGGTCGCCGAAGTACGGGCCGTCTCCGTCCCATCCGAGGTAGCGATAAGCTGTGCCTTGGAATGTCTCTACTTCGAGGGAGCCATTCGTGAACCCATCGGTTCCACCTTCAACGACCGCGTTCTTGTACTGAGTCGGCTGCATGTTGATGAAGTCGATTTGCCCCGCGGCCAAGTTGTTCAATCGCGCGGTTGCGTCACCGATTACTCGGTACTCAATCGCCTCAGGGGCCGGGTCGTCGCCCCAATACTCGTCGTTGCGGCTCAGGAGGATGGTCCCGCCGGGAGTCCAGCTCTCGAATCGGTACGGGCCGGTCCCGATCATTCCGTTGTTGTACCAGTGCTCGTTGAAGCGAAGACCAACCTCGGAGGCGTCGTAGAGTCGGCCATCTTGGTCGGAGCCGTAGAGCCACCGAGGAAGGGGCGCCAAGCTGAGCGTGAACGATATGGACTGGTGTTGTGGCTCGCTCCATCGAACGATGAACTCGTGATCGCTGATCACTTCGATGCCGTCGCATGCCTCGTAGTAGTTACGAAGGTGAGCAGCTTCGACTTGCGGGTTCATCACCAACTCAAGGAAGAACACAAAGTCGTCAGCGACCAGTTGGTGATCAACCCGCGCCCAGTCGAAGCGGGCGTCACTAGAGTCGACCGCAACAGGGTGCCACTCGACGTCGTCGCGCAGCCACACATGGTACTCCGTGTAGTCATCGTTCACTTCGATGCGGGTCGCCAAGTCGCCCACCCAACGGTCTGGGTCTGAACGCTGGCGAGACGCCAAACTCTCCTGCACGTAGTGATACAATTCCGAGACGTCCGCGGCATTCTGCGTGATCGGGTTGAGGCCCGGAATATCGCTGATCGCGGCGCGACGAATCGTACCGCCCTCGACGGCACCTTCGACTCGGTAGGGGTCGTTACGGAACGTGATGTAGTTCCCCTCTTGCGTCATCGAGTCCCACTGGGACTCGCTGTAGTAACGCGAGATCCACTCGTCGCTGTCGTTCGAGTCGGCGTCTCCGCCGCTGGAACTGCCGTTGCGAACGGTGATTCCGCCCGTCTCCAGCTCGTTTCGGAGCCGAGCGACAGTGTCGTTCAACTCCTCCACTCTCCGATTCGATTCAAGCACGTGCTCTTGCAACGTGTTGACCGAGAAGATCTGGAAGAAGACCAAAAAGCAGAACACCACAAAGACGGCGATCTGAACGAGGGTAGCTATTAAGTTCCGCTGCATTGGGACTGCTTCAGGCAGATCGAGAGTTCGCGGGGGATGGGCCGGCGGATATTAGATCGCGGGCGTCTGACAAGTCAACGCGCGCACCGCCTAGCAACCCCCTCTAAAAGATCTGCTCACCTACAATCGACAGAGGCTGGCTGGACCGAACGACAGGTCCAGAGTCCGCCTACTCCCCGGTGGCGAGGTAGCGCAGGACATCGCCGATCGGCACTGAGGTCGGGCAGATCGCCTCCATCTTCGCCGTCGGGCCGGCCTCTAGAACAGCAGCGGCTTCGGCCGCCACGTCCTCACGCATCGTGAAGTCGCGCAGGCCTGAGCCCACGAGTGACATCACAGAGATGTCCGAGGTCGGACCCACTGCGTCGCAGAGGCCGCAGCCAACGCAGCTGTGCCACTCTGGTAAGTTCGCACGGACTCGTGCCGGCACGGGGAGCACGCGGTCCGGTCGGTAGTTTCCGACGAATCGCTCCTCACCCCCGGCGCGGTAGAGGAAAGTCACCTTCAGAAAAATGTGCTTCCAGAAGTGGAAAGCCAGCAGCGCGATCGCGACGATTCGTCTCATGCGGACGCCTCCGACGCTTGGGTGCCCGCGAGCCATCCGGTCGTAAGCGCGACGCCGAATCCGGTACCGTCGTGAACGAAGTCATGGCCGTGTAGGCAACCGCCCGCTCCGAACACTCTTCCGTCGCCGCTGAGAGCGCGGAGCGCCCCGTCGATCCGGATTCCGTCTCGCAGGAAGGGTTGGCTCAACCAGGGAGAATCACTCGTGTTGCGTGGCGGGCGGGCGGGCGGCTCGTACCAACCCTGCGCCCAACCCGGTCTTGGCTGAGTCCCCGTCGCTAGGACAACCGACTTTGCGAACACGTCGCCGAATCGCCAGCCATCGTCGCCGGTTTCAAGTGTCGCATCGTCGCGAATGGTCGTGACACCGGCCTCGGTCAGCGCAGCTGCGAGCCGACGCACCAAGCGGACGCCGAACGCGGAGTCGGCGGCTCCGGAGAGCTCGGTCACATCGGCACCGGCCTCCGTGAGCTTCGCGCGCAATTCCGTTTGGCGGGCGAATGTCAGTCCGAGGACAGCCGGTACGATCGCCTGGCCACTGCAAGCCTCTGCGAGAGCTTCGATCCGATGAGCGTCGGCGGCGTGCCACTTTGCCGCCAGCTGAAGCGCTGTGGCAGCCAGGAACGTACTGGGCCCGGCCCACGCGGAGCCGTGTTCCATTCGCACAGAACGGGTCGCCGTCTTGGCGGCCCACTCGGGTGACCACGAGGGCCATTCATCCAAGCCCACAAACGTGGTCGGCTTGGAGCCTAGAGTAGCGATTCCATTGGAGAGGTAGTCGGCTCGGCGAACGGTTCCGCCCATGGTCGGAACCAAGGGCGGTTGCGCCGCGACGGTGCCCTGGAGACCCAACGCAGAGCTCGCTTGCTCGACGTATCGTCGTAGCTCGGACGCGCTAACACCTAACAAGAAGTACGGGTGCTCCGGTGCGACGGCTTCAAGGCGATCGAGGCGTTGCTCGGCGTCGAGGAGGTCATTAGCGGTCGGCGTCGTTGTTCCTCGTTCGAAGCGGGTCTGCAGTTGGGTAGGGAGATGCGGGCTCGTGCGCCCGAAGATGTCTCCGACTCCGCTCCACAGTGCCGAGGCCCCGGGCGGTCCCGCTACGATTGCGACGCTACGGCCGAGAGAGGCTGCTCGAACGGCCGCCACCGTGCCCGCGAGTCCGCCGCCGACAACGAGTACATCGAAGTTGCTCATCCGCCACCCTCCGGCCATGGCCTCTCGGATTGTGCCGAGAGGTGCGCGACAGCTTGGCTCACCGCTTCCATGCCGGTCGCCTCGTCTCGCCGGATACCGCGGCGATCTTCCCAGCGCGACTGGAGGAAGTCTCGGGCAAGTTCCGGAACAAGATCCGGCTCAATATCGAGTTCCTCAGCGACGATCTGGGAGGCGCGTACCGCGCAACGGGCCGCGCCATCGCTTGCGATACCCAAACGAGAGCGGCGCTTTAGGTCGTCGACCGTCACAACGTGCTCTGTCCGAACGACATGACGGATCTCTGCTTCAGTGACGGGCTCCAGCGGGTCCACGAGAGCTCGAGTCCGTGGTTCGTCGATCATGATCTTTCGAATCGACTCCGCTCGCGACCCGTGTCGGAAGAGAATTCGACGAGCAGCTGCTCCGTTAAGGCCCAACTCGGTGAAGGACTCGAGCGTGAGGTCGTGGGCCTCGCCGCCAGGGAGCGGCGTGGAGCCGGTCTCACACGCGCCGCCGAAACCGCCGAGACGTTTGCAGATCGCGTCCGTCGCCTCCTCCGCCATGACTCGGTAACTGGCGAGCTTTCCGCCAGCCATCGTCATGAACCCAGCTGCACCAGACTCCTCGTGGTCCCAGATCCTGTGACCACGACCGAGATCGGACTCCGACGGGCCCCATTCATGCAACGTCGCGCGGCAGCCAACCGTTGTGCCGATCATCGGATAGCGGCGAATCTCGGGGAACATCCGCTCAGCGGCTTGAAGCATGTACGCGACCTCCGATTCGAGGACTGGAATCTGCTCCATGTCCCCGTAGTAGTCGTCGTCGGTCGTCCCAACCAAGGTGGTGTTCTGGTGAGGGCAGATGAACATCTGGCGGCCATCGATCGCGTCGAAGATCACGGCGTAGTTGGTGATTCGCCCGGCGAACATCAGGTGCACGCCCTTACCGGGTCGGATTCGCACCGAGTCAATTCCTTGAGCCTGCGCGAAGTTCATCGCCCAGGGCCCGCACGCGTTGAACGTGACCTTACCGAACACGTCGCGAGCGCCGCCGCCAACGCGGTCCTCGACTGAGACTCCGCAAACTGTCGAGTTGTCGTCCCGGAGAAGCTTCCTCACGCGGTGATACGTATTGATGTCGGCGCCGCGCTCCTCAGCGTCGATGGCGTTGATCACGGTCAGTCGCTGGGCATCGATTCCCCACTCGTCCATCGTGATGGCACCAAGCACATCACTGCGGATACCGGGTTCGATGTGCCGTACCTCCTCAGGCGTCATCCGAGTGTGCTTTTTGCCTCGCTTCAACGGCTGGTAGCGGTCGTAGACATCGAAGTAGATCTCCGCGAGTTCGAAGATGACCTTCGACGTGATGCCGGTGTCCAGCCAGGGCAGGACGAACGGAATCCGAAAGATCAGGTGCGGGGCGATCTGCTGGATGAACCCTGAGTCGAGACACGCCAGACGCGTGACCTCAGGGTCTGAACTCAGGTACCGAAGCCCTCCGTGGATCATCCCGGAGCTTGCCCAAGTGGCACCTGTGGAGAAGTCGCGCATCTCGAAGAGCGCGACGCTGAGTCCGCGCATGACGGCGTCACGTGCAATGGCGGCGCCATTGATGCCGCCACCGACAACGATCAGATCATACGGGTTGTCGCGAGTTCCAGGCATGTGCTCCGAGGGACGCGGACCGCTGTTAGCATGCAGCTAGAGTTGTGCCAACGCGGTGCGTCATTTTGTTGGCGGCATCAAAAACGATGCGCGCGGCGCCTATATAAGCGGCGCCGCGCTTCGTTCCAGTCCCAAGCTTACTCTTTGTCGAGCTTCCTAATGTGCAGCTCCGCCAATTGGTCGTTGTCGACCGGGGAGGGCGCGTTCGTCAGCAGGCAGTTCGCGCTGGCAGTCTTTGGGAACGCGATGACGTCCCGAAGAGACTCGGCGCCAGAGAGCAGCATGATTAAACGGTCCAACCCGAGCGCGATTCCGCCGTGTGGCGGGGCGCCGTGGCGGAGAGCCTTCAGCAAGAAACCGAACTTGGCCTCCGCTTCTTCCGCGCCGATTCCGAGGGCCTCAAACATCTGCGTTTGGATCCCCTGATCGTGGATACGGATGGACCCACCGCCGAGCTCGTTACCGTTCAGGACAAGATCGTGCGCTCGGGCACGCACCGCGCCGGGGTCTGTCCCCATAAGCTCCATGTCCTCCTCGCGCGGGGAGGTGAACGGATGGTGCATCGCGTAGAAGCGGTCGTCCTTCTCGTCGAACTCGAGGAGTGGGAAGTCGTAGACCCACGTGAACTTCCAGGAGTCACTTGGGACGAGATCACAGAGCTTTGCTGCGTGCTTTCGCACGTTGCCGAGCGCCCCAAACGCAACCGACGGTTTGTCGGCGACGAACAGGAGGAGATCTCCCTCAGAAGCCCCGAGGTGTCCGTTGAACTGGGCCTGAGCGTCAGCATCGAAGAACTTCGATACGCCTCCCGTCCAGCCTTTCTCAGTGTTCTTTGCCCAAGCGAGACCCTTCGCGCCGTAGCGGCGAGCGGTGTCGGTGAGCTGGTCGATCTGCTTGCGCGACAGAGTCGCGCCGCCTGGGACGACGATGCCGTTGATGCGGCCACCGTTTGCAGCCGTGTCGGCGAACACGGAGAACGCGATGCCTTCGCAAAGCAAGGTGCAGTTCGTCAACTCCATGCCGTAACGCATGTCTGGGTTGTCTACGCCGAATCGTTCCATAGCGTCGGCGTACGTCAGGCGCGGCAGAGGCAGCTCGAGTTCGACGTTGTGCACCGACTTCCAGATGCGCGCCATGAGGCGGTCCATCAGGTCGTAGATGTCATCCTGGTCGACGAACGACATCTCGATGTCGATCTGGGTGAACTCCGGCTGGCGGTCCGCTCGGAGGTCCTCGTCGCGGAAGCAACGGCAGACCTGGAAGTAGCGGTCGTAGCCGCTGATCATATAGAGCTGCTTAAAGAGCTGCGGCGACTGCGGTAGCGCGTAGAACTCACCAGGGTGAACTCGGCTCGGCACCAAGTAGTCACGTGCTCCTTCAGGGGTCGACTTCGTCAGGACCGGCGTCTCGAGGTCGAGGAACCGCTCGTGATGGAGGAAGTCGCGGATGAGGTGTGTGACCTCCGCCCGTAAAACGATCTTGTCCTGAATAGGCTTCCGACGGAGGTCGAGGAAGCGGTACTCCAAGCGCAGCTCCTCGTTGGCGTCGATATCGTCGCGCACAGGGAACTTCGGGACTTCCGACGAGTTCAAGACCTTGAGGTCCGTGACTTCGACTTCGACCGCGCCGGTGTCCATGGCGTCATTCACCATGTCGCCGCGCGAAACGACCTTGCCGCTGATCGCGATGACGTACTCGGCGCGGAGCTTAGCGCTTGACGCGAAGAGCTCCGCATCCGTGTGCTCATCGAATCGGAGCTGAGTCTTACCGAATCGATCGCGAACAATGACGAATCGGTCCTTGCGGAAGTCGCGGGTACCGTCGACCCAACCCATAAGGACCACATCTTGACCGACGTGATCGGCTCGAAGCTCTCCGCACGTATGCGAACGCTTCACTTCACTAACATACTGGCTCACTTGGATTCTTCTCCGACTCTCTTGAGAAACTCAGACTCCGAAATGATCTGCAGTGCAGACCCTCCCTCGATGAGTTTCTCGGCCTTCTGTAACTTCGAGGAGCGCCAACCGCCGAGGTAGCGAGGGTGGTCTTTATCACCAAGAACCAAATAGTCGAGTCCCGCGGACACGCCGCTCGGAGTTGTCCCACCAAGGCCGCGCACCATCTCTTGCGCCTCCTTACGGCTCATCTGCTCCATTGCGCCGGTGAATAAGAAGCTCGCGCTCGCAAGAACTGTTCCGCTGGGGTCGACTTCCGGAGCGGGGGCGTCCGCGATCACGGTAACGTGTTGCAGCAGCGCGTCGAGGTCGCCGGCCCTTGAGGCGAGTCCATCAACGATCTTCTCCGAGACGATCGGACCGATCCCCGCAATCTCCGCGAAGGTTGTTGCCGGTGCTCGGCGGATCTCCTCGAGGAGGAACTCGCCCCGCTCCATCGGGGTGGCGTCATCGGGCAGTGTCCGGCGCGAGTGGGCAACAGCGAGAAGCGGCAGTTCCTCCTGCGGTGCGGCCGAGGCAGTAGTTCTGCTCACGATGTTGGGCGTCTCGACGAACGCATCTTGGATATACCGACTCACCGAGGTTCCAAGGTCAGGGATGCCCCAGGCGGCGAGGAATATCGCCAGTTCCACTTCGCGTTTGCCGTTCACTGCGTCGACGAGGTTTTGAGCGCTCCGTCGGCCGAGCCGGTCGAGAGCGACAAGGTCTTCGACGGTGAGCACATAGAGATCGGCCGGTACTCTCACCATGTCGTGATCCCAGAGTTGTTCGATGACCTTCGGCCCAAATCCCTGGATATCATAGACTTTGACGAAGTGTTCGAGAGTCCGAACACCCTGTGTCACGCACTCAATATCGTGCTCAGCTTGAAGAAAGTCCGAAGCGCGGAAAGTCGCCGCGCCGCAGCTCGGGCACTCGGTGGGAATGTGTAACGAGCCGTCGCCAGATTCCACGACAGCTTCGATGTGCGGGATCACGCCACCGCGGCGAGTAACAAGGACCCGGGCACCTTTGGAGAGGGCCAACCCCACATTGTCGCCAGGCACCAACTCGGCGCCACCGAGTTTCTCGATGATGGAGAGGTTGTGCAGGGATACTCGCGTCACGGTGACCCCGGAGAGCGACACCGGTGCGACGTGCGCGATCGGGTTCACTGAGCCCGAACGGGACACGTTCCACTCGATGCCTTGTAGCGTCGAGAATCCGGATTCCCCCTGATACTTGTAGGCAATCGCGTAGCGCGGGTGATGGGAAGTGAGTCCCATCGCGTCGTGTTGGGAGCAATCGTTGACCTTGTAGACGATTCCGTCTGTCTCAAAGTCGTTCGCGTTCTGGTCGCCTGCGAGGAGCGAACGGTGCGCGCTCAGCTCATCGAAGGCAGCCTGGGCATTTTCGGCCGACGTTGTGCTGCCGGGGGCGGGGACGAATCCGAGCCCGCGCAGAATCTTGCGTTTAGCTGTCTCGGTCGGCGCGTCTTCGAGCCCCAGCGCGTCGTAGGCGAAGAAGCGAAGGTCGTAGTTCGCCGTCTTCGCCGGATCCTTTTGTTTGATGGCACCGGCACAGAGGTTTCGAGGATTGGCAAAGTCCTTCGCATATCGGGAGTCGAAGACGGAGAGGGGCATATAGACCTCTCCACGGACCTCAAGGGGTCGGTCGACTTGGTTCGGGACATCGTGAACATGGCGGATATTCGCCGTGACGTTCTCGCCGATTCGCCCGTTCCCACGGGTCACGCCGAGGTCTAGTTTGCCGTCCGATCCGTAGCGAATGGACATCGCGACGCCGTCGATCTTGTGGGTGACGAGGGCGTCACCTTTGAACGTCCCGAACCACTTGAGGAGCTCGTCCTCGCTGTAGCACTTGTCGAGACTCAGCATCGGATGCTCGTGCACGACCTTCACGTCGGAGAGTGCAGCCGCGGCAACCTCGTCCGCACCAGCGCCGATCTGCGTGATCAGCGCGGACTCAGGCCGGAGGCTTTTCAGCCGCTCAACCATGGCGTCGTAGATCTCGTCCGAGATCTCCCGCTCGTCTTTTATCCAGTAGAGATCGTTGTGGCGGCCGATCTCGGCCTCCAACTCGTCCGCATCAAAGGAGAGGATCCGCGCTTCGTTCATGTGCTCCCTCGGGGTGGGGGACATGGTTTTGCCTCGGTGCGCCGCACTCAGCAACCCCCTTGGACTTCTCTACTTCGGCTGCTTTCGCCTCATCACGCCCGGCGACCGGCCGACAGATTTCGCACCTACTAACCGAGAGTGATCAGGCGACTGAATTCCCTTGACGCAATCAGAGCAGAGA
>JBLHWZ010000198.1:0-10756 GCA_047629415.1 Bradymonadia bacterium
CCGAGCGATGCACAGATAAATCAGGTCGTCTCGGCGAGCGGAATGGTCGCGGACTGGCGAATCGCAGACGAGGAAGACGGCAGAATTCTGACCGTCTTCCTCAATCAAAGGGTCGGCGGCGAGTTCCGCTTTGACGTTGAATACGAAAGACTCCTCGTGATGGAGGGCGACTCGTCCGAGCAAGTGACGCTGCCGCTCCTCTCCGCGACGGGTGTGAACCGGCAGCGCGGGATGATCGCGCTCTTAGCGAGTCGCGAACTCGCGCTGACTCCCGAGGCCGGAACCGACTCGACCATGCTGCTTGTCGGCGAGAACCAGCTGCCGGCGTTCGTTCGCGACAGCGTGGAAATGACAGTCGCACACACGTTCCGTTACCAGGAAGTTGGTCCGGGATTGCCGGTCCGCGCTACCGCACCCGATCGCGTGCAGGGCCGCTTCGATGCTCGCGTCGACACCCTCGTCTCGCTGGACGACGTGACAACGCGCGGCGCGAGTACCGTCGAAATCGATGTGAAGAGCGGAAGCATCATGGAACTCCAGTTGGTGCTTCCCGCCGGCGTGAACTTCCTCAGCCTCTCCGCGCCCTCGCTGCGCGACTACGAGCTTGTTGATGGTGAGAGCGGCGCACAGCTGGTGGAGGTCGAGTTCACTCAGGAAATGGAAGGCCAATTCCGCATCGAACTCGCCTATGAGCGAATCATCGCCGACGGAGATGGCGGCGTCCCAGTGGACCTCGTCAGCGTCACCGAAGCCGAGGTCGAGCAAGGCAGAATCGCGGTCGAAGCGCTGACGGCGGTTGAGGTTCAATCGGACGCGGTAGAGAACCTCTCGAGCGTCGACATAGCCGAGCTCCCCCAACAGCTGGTCCTGAGAACGACGAACCCGATCCTGCTCGCGTTCAAGTACGTACAAGCCGAGCCAGCGCCTTCACTGACGCTGCGTGTGACGCGCCACCAAGAGGTCGAGGTACAAACCGCTGTCATCGACTCGGCCGTGTATCGGACGCTCTACACGCGTGACGGCTTCACGGTCACGACTGCCAGCTTCATCGTAAGAAACAGCCGCCAACAGTTCCTTCGAGTACGGCTCCCACCGGGGTCTGAGGTGTGGTCCGCAGCTGTTCAGGGCCGCCCCGAGACTCCAGCGCTGGCATCGGACGGAGCGGAGTACCCGGAGGTTCTGGTGAACATCATCAACTCGTCAGACGGCTTCCCGGTCGAACTCATCTACTCAACTCCGACCGCGAAAATGGGCTTTATGGGCCGCATCACCGGAGAGCTTCCGGTGCCAGACATGATCGTCACCGACAGTCGTTGGGACCTCTACCTCCCGGACGATCTCGGATACGGCGCGCCGGTGACTGACATGGACATCCTGACCCGCGGCCAGTCGGTCGGTGAGGAAGAGCTACGTGAGGCGGCAGGAGCCAACGGTGATACGGACGGATTGCGGATCAGCGTACCCGCGGCCGGCCGGCTCTATAGCTTCGAAAAGCTCTACGCGAACCAATCTGATCGAGGCACCAGCGTGACGATCTCATACCGGTCGGCCCGCGGCGAGCAGGTGTCGAACCTCTTGGGACTCGGCGGAGCATTCTTCGTCTGGCTGGCACTGGTACTTGCCGTGCGGCGCCGCGGCGGTCTTGCCCTTCTTCTGAGCGCCCTGGGTACGGCAGCGCTGGCGGTCACTCTCTTCTACTTAGGCGGTGACGCAAGCGGTGCCATCCTCCTCTTTGGCGTACTGTGCCTGCTGGTCGGAGTTTGGCTCGCATGGCAGAAAGTGCGCTCTGCCGTCTCCGCGCGGCTAGAAGGTCTGCTCGGCACTGACGAGCAGACCTCTGTTTCTCCCCAGCTGGAGGTCGTGAACGACCTGCCCGAACGTGAGGACGAAGACCGCGCGGGAGAGGCGCCAGACGCCGACTAAGCGGGGAGTTCGCGAGGTGGCGCCAGACCGCACGAGGCGATTTGGCAGCGGACGCGACTCGGTTCCCGGACACGATTCGCTCTGCTCATGGTGGCGCTACGACAGGTTGAGCGGCGGCCGGGGTATGCGGCGGACACGATTCGCTCTGCTCATGATGTCCTGAAGATGGGTTGAGCGGGCGGCCGAGGGTATGCGGCGGGCGGTGTTACCTGGATGCCCGGTCGGAGCCGCAGGGCCGTACCGGGGCCGCGATTCCGGCGACGGCACCTCGCGCCACTCCAGAACGACCCCTGCAGGCGCCTCATCAGCGGAGCGAATCGTGTCCGAACGGAAACGCTCAGCCAAACGACCGGTCGGCTCCCAACGATCGACCGGAGACGCGCACGCCTACGCGTGCCGCTCAGCGCGTCCAATACCGATCCAAAACGAAAAAAGACCGCGGATTTCGCCGCGGCTTCATTCAGTTGGCCGAAGCTCAGCTGATGTCTTTGATCGTTAGGCCAGCGTCGCGCATGAAGCTCGACAGTCCTTTCTTGCTGATTGTTCGGAGCGCGCGCGTCGAAACGCGGAGGCGCACCCAGCGGGATTCATCCTCAAACCAGACGCGCTTCGTCTGGATATTGGGCAACTGCACTTTCTTGGTACGAATGTGCGAGTGAGAAACCTTCATGCCGACGTTGCGGCGCTTGCCAGTCAGGTTGCAGCGGCGTGACATTTTGCGTCCTGTCGTTCGAAATCAGTATAGTTGCCGTCGTGGTCTCACGACTTTGGCGGGAGCGCTGTGGTAGGTGATCAAAACCACCGAGTCAAGTGCTGGTTGCCCTTCATTCGATCTCCGCACGGCCCCGAACTAGCTCAGAATAGTCCTGAATCGAGTCCTCGATCGGTCGACGATAGATCTGAATGACGAAGTCGATCGGGCGCAGCGCGTCGTCGCCAGCGGTCAGCCCGAAGTACTGCCCCATCACCTCTGCTCCAGGCACCCAGCTGACCCGCTCGTGCCGTCGCTCAAGGCTGTCCCCTAGTACGAGGCCGATCGCCACCAACGTGGCCACCGGTTGATAGGCTGCACCTGGCTCCTCAGGGCGAGGGAGCTCCGCCATCAGCCGGTCCAACGTACGGTACGGGTGGCCTCCCAGGCTGAGCCCGTAACGGTGAAAGACGTCCCTCGCGATTGCAATGAAGGGCTCCGAGTCGTTGGGATTCAGCGACGGGTTACCGAACTCACGGTAGAGCTCCGCTTCGAGGGCACCCCACCACGCTCCTGAGTACAAGTACTGCAGCGCGAATGGCGGCTCGGCAGCGCCGACGAATGCGACCCTCCCCGGGGGGCTCAGGATCCCGTTCGGCCCGGTGAGACCGGCAACGACTGCGTAATACTCACCGAGGATTGCGTCGACCAATTCACTCGGCCACTCACCGGCGTTCACAAAGACCAGGAATCGAGTGCGCGGTGAGCCTCCAATGCCCTGCAGAGCCATCGCCTCCGGCCCGAGTTCCCTGACATCGGAAACTGTGACCCCCTGCTCGACGAGGGCGGCACGCACCGCTTCTGTGGTCAGTGTGATGTCCCCGAACGGCGCGACCTCAAGGTGCAGCTCGGCCGGTTCAAGCTCCGCCGGCACCGCGATCGCGAGGGCAGGGAGCTCTTCGGGCACTCCGGGACCGCCGCACGAAACACAAAGGGCGACCGCCGAAGCGATCGCCCATTTGTATAGTGGCAGCACTTGGCTCACGCGATTCGTGACTAGTCCTGTGCCACGTACGGGATGAAAGCGAGCGTACGCGCGCGCTTGATCGCCACTGCCAGCTCACGCTGGTACTTCGCCGAAACGCCCGTAATACGGCTAGGCAAAATCTTGCCACGCATCGAGAGGAAGCGCTTCAGGAGCGATACGTCTTTGTAGTCAATGAGAAGCTCGGGATCGTTCACGAAAGGACATACCTTGCGCTTCTTATACCGAACGTTACGTCTTTTTTTCTTTGCCATAATTCTCTTCTCCGCGTGTCGGGCACGAACCTCGAAGGTTCGCCTTGGGTTGGCCGAAACGGATGCCTCGAAACTGAGGCCGGGCGTGGCTACCAGAGGCGAGCCCCAGCAGTCAACGAAAAGTCATCTCGCGCGGATCACTCAGTGCCGTTTGCAAAGAGTCGAGCGGCCAGCCGAGGCCAACCACCAATTCCGTAGATTATGAAGGTCAGGATCCCCAGAAAGATCCACTCGTCAGGCGTCAGCATCTCAATCACGCGCGGGATGAATGCATCGTGCCGTAGCTGAGTCAACAATGCAATCAGACGGCTGACACCACTCGTCGGACACTGCAGCCGGACACCCGAGCCGCGGAGAGATCGCTACTGCGCCGTCTCGACGAGTGAGGCAGGACCTGGCTCCGCGTCGTCGGACTGCCCCAACGCGACCAGATAGCCAGCGAAGCCGCGTACTGCACGGTGAACCTGCGACGCGTGCTGAATCGACTTCCAATGCTGAGGGCTGAGCGTCGGCAACGTTCTGAGTGCTAGTGCAGTGTCACCAAACGGATTCTGAACCATCGCCTCACGGATGCTGGGCTGCCGATACCACCGGTTGTTCCGCGCCACCGTGTTAATCAACTCAGGCATCGTCGGACGCCGAGTGACAATGGTCATGATATGCGACTCCTGAACCCGCGGATTCACGCAGAGCCTCTCGATCACCATCCAATGGTCATCCAGCGTCAGCTGCTCTAGCGCACGGGGATCCGGCTGCATGGCTTGGGCCCTCCGGAAACCCAGGCTTTGGCTCTGAGTTCCCATCTTCGCCAGCGCTCGCTCGTCGACCGCTCGTGCGGGGGGCGGCTGAAGGAGAAGCCAAGAAACGGCATGCCAATTCTGGTCCCGAGCCTCGAGATCTATCGCTTCCAACGCGAACAACTGCTCGCCCTCGGCGCGACCAATGAACTCCGAGAGAGCAAACACGATTTCAGCGTCAAGACCCGAGCCGCGGGCAGCCGCTCGGATCACGCAATGAAGGTGCTCCGCCACGGTCGGTGCGTCGACCGTTAGAACGTGCCGTTCAATCTGACGGCAACGCAACGGTGCGTCCTGTACGCTCAAGACGCGTCGACGGAACGTCGGCAGCTCGTACTGATCTCCGTACGCCTCGGACTCACTCATGAATGGCAGTGGGCTTGAGCACTTCGACAACTCGCGGAGATCTGGGCGATTAAGAAAGCGCGAAATCGTGGCGGCGCAGTGCCACAATCCTAGCGGCCGAGTGCCACAATCCTAGCGGCGGCGCGCCACAATCCTAGCGGCGGCGCGCCACAATCTTAACGATGGCGCGCCACAATCTTAACGATGGCGTGCGACAGGGACTAGTGATCCGCCAGGGCTCCGTCGACCCCTACTCTGCTTCTGCGGACAACTCATCCAGCGACGGCGCAGAGAACTCGACCGGTGCCCACAACTCGCGGGGACGCTCCGCCTGAACGACTCGCGCCGACGCCGTGAGCATGGAGACATCGATGGCAGCGTCCAGCAGGAACGCTCCGGTGAACCCAGTGGAACGAGATGGCTCGACCCCGACGTCTCGGATGAGCGCATCCAAGCGCGTGTACTCGGCGCTCAGTCCGTCCTCATCGGTGATCCCCTCCATCAGAGGCTGATCCAACGGCGCGCCAGCGGGCACAACACGTCTCGCGACGGCCTCACCGTCTGAGTCCAGCAGACGAACCTCAACGGAGATCGCGCGATAGGCCGCGTCTCCGGTGTTGGTAATGGTTCCGTCCACGAGCGTGAACACAGCACCATGACCGGCTTCGTACTGGCCGCTTACGAGTTCTCCCACTGCGAGCGTGTTACCATCGTTCGCGAGAGGTTCGGCCAGCGGCTCGCCCAACCAGCCCTCGGCGGTCTGAACGTTCTGAGTCACATTCTGGTGCCGCGGCTCGTAGATTTCTCCTCGAAACGCGACGCCCATCATCTGGTTCATTTGCCGAAGATCGAGCACTCCATCGTTTCGTAGCGCGATGAACCCAAGCAGGCACATGGCTGCGACCAGCAGAGCCAGTAGCACGCTCAAATATCTTGCCGCGTTCGGGAACGCCGCTGCCGCCGCGGATTCCCCCGCCACGTCAAGGCCGATCATCGCGGCCTGGTTCGCTTCTCGGGCGACAGTCGCGACGTCCATCGACGGCTCGCGAAGACCAGAGTCCGCCAGCGCTGCCGCCAACATGTCGTCGTTTTCCGCCTCGAGCGCAGGCGTCGCCACCTCTCGCTCAATACGTGCGGCCAGGCCGCCAGCGCCAGCCTTGAGATTGAGCCGCCCCTCGCGGGCCCGAGTCTCCCGATCTTCGCGCTCTCTCTGCTCCTTCTCCTGCCGTTCGACCGATTGGTCTTCCACGCCGGAGAAGAGGCCCGTGTCGAAGTAGCGCTCCGTCGCGGACCGATCGTCGCCCTTCTCTGCCTTTCGAATGTCTTGAAAGACGTCGTGAAACTCGACGAGCGGATCGATCTGTACCGTGACCGACTTCTGAGGAATCTCCTCGGTCTGCGTCCGCCGAACGGTGGCCGAAAGGGCCGGGTCGAGTTCGAATCCACTCTCCCCATCAAGATCGGCCAGGCGAAACACTTGGCTACTCCCGCCCGACTCGCGCGGATTTCCCGAGTCGGGGAACGACGGCAACGAGGCCGATGCGCGAAGGGGCTGCGGAGTGTGCGAACCGGTCAAGCTACCTGAGAGCTGCCGAATGCCAGTCTTCTTCGCTGCCGGACCAAACGACTGGCCTGGAGGATCGCTAGGCACCGGCACGGTGTCCACCTGCGTTGAGTCGAAGCTCGTGGCCACCGGCACGTCGGGGAGCGCGATCACGTTCGAGTCCTTCGAGCCCCACAACCCGGACTCTTCTCTAGGAACTCCGAGCCCAGACTCAGACGGCCGAACGGGCTCGTCTCTGAGTGGCGGCGCTCCTGCTTGGGCCTGGTGGGCGTCGTTCAGGTCAGAACCAGCAGCGAAGATCCCCGACGGGACTGGCGGCGCGCTGTAGCCCTGCGGCGGCGCTGTAACGCGTTGCGGCGGCGGGGCAATCTCCGCAGCGAAGGAGGGAGGGCGAGGGCCGACAGCCGGCGCCGATTGCTGAACGGCGCCGTTAAGTCCGGTTCCGGAGCGCGTAAATCCGCCAGCTCCAATCCCTGAATCCATTGCCGGATCATCAAAAAATGCCTCGGCGTCGATAGGTTGTACGGGTACTCCCGGCGCCGGAAGCCCCATTTCCTGTTGGCTGACCGGGACTGCCGCTGATGCCTGAGAATCGAAACTCACTCCTCTGGAGACGGGCAATCCCTCCATCGATTTGGCGACAGGGGCTGGCGTACCGAATCCGCCAACGGCTTGGCTCGCGCTGGAATCCAACCCCGATCCGCCGAAGCCGCCAGGTAGCTCGCTGCGAGCAGGCAATCCAGAGTGGGGCGGCGCACCGACGCTCGGCACGCGATCAGTGGATTGACCACGAACACGTGCAGGGGGCAGCTGATTTTCGTGAGGGCGTGACCCACTCGCCGAACGGGACGAGCTGGCCCCAAGGCCCTCGGCTGGGCTGAACATTGTGCGACAGTTCGTACAACGAAAAGTCACCCCCGGTTTGGCCGCCTCGTCTGCGGTCACATCGAAGTGTGCGTCGCAGGACGGACAATGAAGAAGCATTGAGTCTCTTAATCGAGTTACCGGTAGCGACTATGCCCGCTTTGGCCCTAAAACCTCAACTTTGACGGGGTGGGTAGTCCTGGGTAGGCGGCTTGCGCACCCCGGAAAACCTGGGTCCGCGGCGACTGTTCTTGCCCGATTCCGTCGACGGAAACTCGCAGACCACACTTGTTGGTTGGCATGCCCGCGACTCTCAATGCACGAACGAGCGCGGCGCCCGACTCTGCGATGAGAGACGGGCGCCGGCCGATACGTGCTGAACGATCCGAGGCCTAGAAGTCGTCCTTCTGGAACGAAGCTGGCGCCGCGACCGTGGCGAGCTCGCGCTCAAGTGCCTCGATGTCGAACTCTTCTTCCTCTTCCTCTTCCTCAACCGCCTCAACGATTCCCATCTTCGCCTTGAGCGACATGAGCGCCTCGCTGGCACCGTGGTCAACCTCGAGCTCCCGGAACTTGTCGTCGAGCGAGGTCTCCGCCATGTCAGCGTTCAGCTCGGCAGTCGCCTCAGCCTCCGCCTCCATGTTCTCGACCTTCTGCGCCATCTTCTCGAACTGCTCGAACGCCGAGGTATCGCCGAAGCCGGCCATGGTATCTTGGATCTTCTGTTGAGCCTCGACGCGCCGCTTGCGTGCGATGAGGAGATCCTTCTTTCGTTTGGCTTCTTCGATCTTCGAATGAAGCTGCTTGAGCGACGCGCGGAGTTGGTCGGCGGCGGCCTTCTGCGCCTCGTGCTGCGTGCGGTATTCCGCCGCCAGTGCGCTGTACTCCTCCTTCTTTTGGAGAGCCTCCATCGCGAGATCATCCCGACCAGCACGGACGGCCATCATGGCCTTCTTTTCCCACTCGCGCGTGAGATGCTGTTGGTTGTCGAGCTGCTTCTTGACCCGTTTCTCGTCGGCGATCGAAACAGCAACCTGCTTCTTCGCCTCGACGAGCTGTTCGCGCATGTCGACGATCAGCTGGTTAAGAATCTTCTCAGGCTCTTCAGCCTTCGAGATGAGATCGTTGATATTCGACTTGATGAGGGTTCCGAGTCGTCCGAATACGCCCATAGGTTGCCTCGCGGGTTAGTGGAGAAGTGCCGTGAGTTCGCTGTAGTGCGAACTCAACGCCAACGTAAATGAATCGACCAGCGCCTGGAACTCGTTGCGATCTAGATTCTCGACCTCGAGCGCTCCGGTCAGAACGACATTGTTGCTCTCAATGCCGAACCCGCCATGCACCACCTCGCTCGCGTTCAACTCAAGCAGCCGGCGGTAGAGCGCGGCGCTTGGTTCTGCGGGAAGGTCAAAGACCTTCACGCGAATCGTGAGGACCGAATCGGCCAAGTAAACGACTAGGTTCTCGCCTTGATCCGCGTCGTTCACGACGACCCAGAGTTCGTCGTCCAAGCGTTCGAACGGAAGCTCGAGCTCAATCAGTAAATTCTCTACGTCGTCTTTGTTGGCCATTACGTGGCTGGATGAAGTGTCGCGCCCGTATTCGATTCAAACCGGGGCCGAGCGCTGACGAATTCCCGTGGCCCACTAATAGAAACGCGACCGATGCGTTCGTCAACCGCGCCAGTCGATTCTCTATGCCCAACCACGCGGATTTTGCACCCGATGGTCCCGACTATCCTCGCCCAACGGGCTTCACGATTTCCTCAGATGCTATCCGGTCGCCCTAGCGGCTGACCTCGGTCGCCAGCGCCACTGCCCGCGACGCCGGAATCGGCCTATCCCCATCGCTCGCTACTACTCCGACGGAGGACGCTTATTCAAACCCGTCGTAACTATCTTCAGGATTGCTCCACCCGCTCTGCGAGCAGATCTCATTTTTGCCTGAGCCCAAGCCTCGGCCCCTTTTCGGAGACGGCGATCGCTATCCGCTGAGCCCGCGCTCCACTATCCGAGTCGCAACGAAAACCGAGACCACTGGGGCCAGCGTGCCATGCCAAAACCGAGCGTCGTAACTGAGCTTCAGCGTCATGCGAAAACGCACGCTGACCTTGTTCGTGTTCAGAACTCGCACCCTAACTCTCGTTGGCGCGCCGTTCCCCCACAAGCCAGCGGGACGCCGTCAAAAGCTTCAGGTTGCGTGAGGGGTAGTCGCACGATAAGCGGCCCCTACTCTGAATACATAGATATTCGGTTCATTGCCGGCGGGGCAGAACTGGGCCTTGAGCCCACGATTTGCGTCGACAGATCCAAGAACCCCAAGGGGTAACAATGAAATCTCTGACCTATCGAACCCTATTCTCGCTGGCCTGCGGCCTGCTCGCGATCGGCTGCGGCGACGAAGAAGAGAACGCAAAACAAACCGACACCAGTGCAGGCGACAGCGGCACGGACACAGCCGAGGACGCAGGACACGGCGACACCGCTGAGGACACCGGACAAAGCGACACCGCTGAGGACACCGGCGGTCAGGTTAATCCGTGCAACCCAGACGGCCTCGACCAACCACCGATCTAGGCAGCGCTCGCAAACCTCGACTGCAGCGATGAGGCCGTTCGAGTGCAAGCCGCCGCCGACGTAACCGCAGGGTCCGTCGGCGAGTTGACGGCCGCACTGGATCACATCACGACGACCTTTAGTGACGTGGATGGAGTCTGCCCGGTCAATGTCCACTGGCATCTTGGAGCGGAGCACAGGAACACTGGCACCTAGGACATCCTGGGAGAGGACTGGCTCCACGACAACGACCCAAGCTACCACGCGGACGATCACGTCGATCCCGGCAACTTCTGCGCCGGATTCGACGGACAGGATCCGATGTTCACGAACCCATATGAGTTCGAGCACATGCGCGTCGGATACACCTACTAGGTCCACTGGCACCACTCGAACTTGGGCATGTGCGACACCGAGTGGCAGTACCAGTCACACTTCATGAATGGCGTCCTCTGTCAGGCGAATGAGGGCGGCATGTCTCCTTCTGACGCCGTTGACTCCGTGTTCACAGCTCGGTCCACGAAGATCGGCGTCCAGGCTCAGGTGTTCACGATCGTCAACGATTCGGCGCACGACTACGCGGCATGGGACATGATCGGAGGCTGGAACTCCAACTTGAACGCGGACATCGCGATCCACCAGGGTTCGACCACCGGTCAGCAGCACGGCGACAACGTCTTGACCTGCTCCCCGATTTTCGGACCAGTCATTCCCTTAC
>JBLHWZ010000199.1:0-10668 GCA_047629415.1 Bradymonadia bacterium
CCCCTCTCGGAGGTCGCCGCTCGCGCACGCCAAGTCGGATCCGGCGACGTCGCCGACGTACTCTTTACGTCGGGTACTACCGGTTCCCCGAAGGGAGCAATCTGCACCCACGCTCAGAACCTGCGCGCGTACCGAGATTGGGGAGACGTCGTCGGTCTCGCCGCGACAGACCGCTACCTTGTCGTCGCGCCGTTCTTCCATGCGTTCGGCTACAAAGCAGGATGGCTCGCCGCGCTCATGGTCGGCGCTACCGTACTTCCGCAGCCAACGTTTGATGTGGCTGCGGTACTCGCTAGGATCGCGCCTGATCGCATTTCGATGCTGCCGGGCCCTCCAGCGCTCTACGAGACTTTCCTGGCCCGTGAGGACCTCGCTAAGCACGACCTGTCGTCGCTTCGTCTCGCGGTCACCGGCGCGGCGACAATTCCGGTCTCTCTCATTGAGCGGATGCGCACGGTGCTCGGATTCGACACCGTCATCACCGGGTACGGACTCACCGAAGCGTGCGGCATCGCGACTATGTGCCGGCACGACGACGACAACGAGACCATCGCCACCACGTCGGGCCGAGCGATTCCCGGTGTCAACGTGATGGTAGTCGATGCCGGCGGAGAGGAAGTGCCCCGCGGAGAACCGGGCGAGGTGATCATCTCCGGGTACAACACGATGTTGGGCTATCTCGATGAGCCCGAAGAAACCGCCAAGGCGCTCGACAAGCAAGGCTGGCTGAAGACCGGTGACATCGGCGTGATGAACGAGCGCGGCTACCTGCGCATCACCGACCGCCAGAAAGACATGTTCATCGTCGGCGGGTTCAACGCCTATCCCGCCGAGATCGAGAACATCGTAATGAAGCGCGAAGACGTCGCACACGTCGCCGTGATCGGAGTGCCGAACCAGCGAATGGGCGAGGTAGGAAAAGCCTACGTCGTAGCCAAACCAAACCAAACAATCGACGAGACAGAGTTCTTGGGATGGTGCCGCGACAACATGGCAAACTTCAAGGCTCCCCGAAGCGTCGAGTTTGTCGCAGACCTACCCCGAAACGCCACCGGCAAGGTGCAGAAGTTCAAGTTGCGACAGAGATAGTGGCGCGGAAGATAGTAGCGCGGAGGCAGGAGCCGCCAACACGAAGTCGGGCACGAAACCACTCGCACCCTTACGAGTCCCGCCCCCGTGTAGGGACACCATGAGCGGAGCGAATCGTGTCCGGCGTCGGAAGTTCAAGTTGCTCGCACCCGTACGAGTCCCCCCCGTGTAGGGACACCATGAGCGAAGCGAATCGTGGCCGGCGTCGCACGACACAGGCGGAACGCGACGTCGATTCGTGATCGCGATTCGAGACGTACGCGATTCGTGATCGCGATTCGAGACGTACGCGATTCGTGATCGCGATTCGAGACGTACGCGATTTGCGGCGGACACGATTCGCTTCGTCCATGGTTTCCCTACGGGAGCTGCATCGATTCGTAGTCGTCGATTCGTAACGTCGATTCGTGGTCGGTGAGTCGTAACCTCGATCGGAGACGTAAGCGATTTGCGGCAGACACGAGTCAGCTCCATTTGGTTCCGCCTCCGCTACGCTCATGGTGTCCCCAAGGGAGATGCATCGATCGTTCGGAGGCGAATCGACGTGGAATCGTGATTCGGACGCAACGAGCGTCGAGACCTGTCGACCACTTGTGGTGAACCCACACTTGAGGACTTCGATGCTGCCCAAACGAGACCGCCAACCTGCGCCGCGAGCAACGCATGTCGACTATGATCAGGGAGTGTTCCACGTGGTCTTTAGGACACGCGGCGGCCTCCCCCTCGGGACTGTGACCGCCGATGGATTCGTCCCTAGTTCAATCGGCGAACTGCTGAACTCGGCCTGGCGGAAGCTAGACGACCGAGATGACCTGACGGTGCACGAATTTCAGGTAATGCCTGATCACACCCACGGTACTGTCGAGCTGCTCGGCGGATACGAACTCGGCTCGTTGGTCCGACGTCTCAAGTCCCAGGTCACGCGTCTCGCAGCGCCCAACGCGGTCCGATGGCAACGGTCCTTCTACGACCGGAGGATACGGACCGAAGGCGATCTGCTCAACGTATGCGAGTACATCCGCAACAACCCCGCGGCCTGGTGGGCAAAGTTCGGCGGATGACGCTCCGAATCACGATGCGGACGCCACGAATCGTATCCGACCACCACGCCACTCCCCCGTAGGGACACCATGAGCGAAAGGCGGAGCGTAGCGGAGGCGGAACGAAGTGGGGCTGAATCGTGTACAGCGTCGCACCGCGCAGACGGAACGCGAAGACTATTCGCAGCGGCAGCGGTTTCTCGCGGTGGACACGAGTCAACTCGACGTCGACTTCACACGCCACTGCGCTCCCCCGTTCGCTCCTCATGTCTCGACGACGCTCCGAATCACGGTCGCCGAGACTCCCTATGTCCCGTAGACCTTTTCAGGGGTCGGAGCCTCTTCGATTGCGCCTCGTACGGCTGCGCCCACTTCCGCTGCTTCGAACCGGCGGCCGCCCGCGGTGGCTTTGGCGGAGTGCCGGTAGCCGTCCATAATCTGAATGTAGTCGCCCGCGACTTCGAACACTCGGCCACTCACGTCTGCCGAATCCTCGCTGCAGATCCACGCAACGAGGGGCGAGACGTTTGCTGCGTCCATGGCGTCGAAGCCAGTGTCCGGACGCTTCATCATGTCGCCAAAGACCTCTTCGGTCATGCGAGTGCGAGCGATGGGGCAGATGGCGTTCGCGGTGATGTTGTAGCGACCGAGCTCCGCAGCTTGTACCAGCGTGAGCGACGCGATCCCACCCTTTGCCGCCGAATAGGCCGCCTGCGCGATCGAGCCAAGAACCCCAGCGCCGGAGCTGGTGTTCACGATTCGCCCGCTCACCGTCTCACCCTGTTTCGACTGTTGGCGCCAGTATGCGCCAGCGTGTCGTGCCGTGCAGTAATGACCGCGGAGGTGAACTCTGAGCACGGCGTCCCACTCGTCGACGGACGAGCTCACAAACATGCGGTCCCGCACGAAGCCAGCGTTGTTCACGACACCGTGCAGGCCGCCGAACGTCTCGATAGCGGTTCTAACGATGTTGCCAGACGCTTCCCAATCGGTCACGTCATCGCCGTTTGCGACAGCTTCGCCACCGAAGGCTTTGATCTCAGCGACGACCTGATCTGCCGGAGACTCGGTCGGCTCCTGCCCTTCTCGCCCAACCCCGAGGTCGTTCACCACAACCTTGGCGCCCTGACGGGCAAGCTCAAGCGCGTGCGCGCGGCCGATTCCTCGGCCAGCTCCTGTAACGATAACAACGCGGCCTTCGCAGATTCTATTGCTCATTCTTCAGTGTCGGTTCAGTGTGCTAGAACGTGTTCTAGTCTATGCCACATGGCCTTGCGAAACACACCCCATTCAGCATGCAAATCGACTTCACCGGAAAGGTCGTGCTCGTCACCGGCGGCACCAAAGGAATTGGACGAGTAATCGTCGAACGCTTCGCAGCGGCGGGGGCGAAGGTCTTCACCTGCGCGCGCAAGCCGCCAGAGACGGAGGTTCCCGCCGAGTTCCTACCGTGCAATATCCGAGATGCGGACGAGGTCGCTGGAGTAATCAAGTCGGTCGTCGACTCCGCCGGCGCCCTAGATGTCGTCGTGAACAACGCTGGAGGTGCTCCGTGGGCTATGGCAGCCGATGCCTCGCCGCGGTTCCACGCCTCAGTCATTGACCTCAACCTCACCGCCCCTCTGCATGTCTCGCAGGCAGCCAACGCGGTGATGCAGCAACAAGGAACCGGCGGACGCATCGTCAACATCGCCAGCGTGAGTGGGACGCGACCCTCTCCCGGCACCGCGGCCTATGGCGCCGCGAAGGCTGGGCTGCTCAGCCTCACCAAATCGCTCGCGATCGAATGGGCCCCAAAGGTCACCGTGACGGCGGTCATCGCCGGGCTAATTGAGACAGAGCAGAGCGACCTGCACTACGGAGGACCGGAAGGTACCGCACGGGTCGCCGCGACGGTCCCGCTGGGGCGCATGGGGACACCCGACGACGTAGCCAGCGCCACACTCTTCCTTGCCTCAGACTTCGCCGAATACACGACCGGAAGCGCGATTCGTTTGGACGGCGGCGGTGAGTGGCCAGCCTTTCTTAAGGCGGCCCAGAACAAGTAGGCGACGCTGAGCACAGACAGGTATCAAGCCAAAGGCCTGAGCGCCGAGCTTAAAACTGGAACGTCATCCAGCCCTGCATCGTGACCGACCCGTCTTGCTTGGTGCACACAGCCTCGACCTGCACTTGGCGGGTGTCAGCGTCCTTCGATGCGACCTTGCCTGAGAAGTACAGCGTGTCCCCAGGGAAGTACGCGGACTTCCAGCGCGTGCGACACCCGCGGACGTTCTCGGGCCCGAGCCAGCCGCCAAGCCAAGCGTGCATTACGCTTGCGGGGTACATCCCAACGCCAAGCGGCACCGCGAAGCCGGCACCAGTAGCGAACGGCTCGTCGTGGTGGACGGGATTCATGTCGCCCGATGCACCCTGGTACCGAACGATGTCGGTGCGGGTGATCGGCCCCATGGTGAGGGCCTCAGGAGCGTCGCCTTCTTTGATTTCGTCAAACGTCATGCTCCTTCCTCCGTCGGCGGCTTCGATGTCTCAACGCCGGTCATCTTCGCTTCGGCCACCAGCTTTCCATCCAGATCGCGGTACTCGGTTATCATGACCACGAAGGTCAGCTCACCGCCCCGGCGTCCTTGTTTCGTAAAGATCTTATCGATGCGCGACTTGGCCGTGAGTTTGTCGCCAGCTCGCGGCGGCGGACCGTGGAAGGTGTACTCTTGCTCGGCGTGCATGCCTCGCTCTTGCGACATCGCGACGCGTTCCCAGATCGCGGCACCTTCTACGTCGAGTTCCCAGTGGAAAGCCGTGGTGAGGAAGGTCGGTGGAGCGACTGGGTTTACGCCGGCAAAGTAGGCGGAGTCTCCGGCATGAACGGCCCGAGAGAACTCTCGGACCTTGCCGCGCTCGACGTCCATCTCAAAGGCCTCGCCGTGCAGACCTTCTGTGTTGATATCGACCATTAGGCCCTCTGGCTCGACACGGAGATCGTCTCTCCCGTCATGTAGTTGGAGTAGTCGCTCGCCAGGAACACGATCGTCGTCGCGATCTCCCAAACCTCGGCTGGGCGTCCAAACGCCTCTTTCGCCGAGAGCTCTGCCAGCAGCTCCGGAGTTGTCACTTTGTGCAGGAACGCATGCATCGCGAGGCTCGGTGCCACGCCATTGATCCGTACCCCATATTCAGCCGCCTCAACCGCCGCGCAGCGCGTCAGCGCCATCACTCCAGCCTTCGCAGCTGCGTAGTGGGCCTGACCTTTTTGAGCGCGCCAGCCAAGCACCGATGCGTTGTTCACGATGATCCCGCTCTTGCGCGAGTACATGTGCTTGAGCACCGCCCGTGTCACACGGAAGGTACCGGTCAATGTGACGTCCAACACCTTCGCCCACTGGTCATCGGTCATATCGACGACATTAGCCGTGCCACCGAGTCCCGCGTTGTTCACGAGAACGTCGATGTGCCCGAGTTGCTCGACTGCGCCGTCGATGAGCTCCTGGACGGTCTCCTCATTGGTGACGTCGCAAACGATGCTGGGCGGACGCTTGCCGGTCTCCCGCTCAATCTTGTCGGCGCACTCGCCGAGACGACGCGGGTGGATGTCGCTCACGAGGACGTTCGCTCCTTCTTGGGCGCAACGCAACGCGGTCGCGTAGCCGATACCCGTGCCAGCGGCAGCTGTAATAACGACGTTCTTTCCGGCCAGCAGATTATGTGGCGGAGGAGCCTGAGGTGCTGTCATATGTTTGGTTGTTTGGAGAACTACTTGTGGCGCGGCATGCCGAGCGCTCGCTCACTGACGATGTTGCGCTGAATCTGATTCGAGCCTGCGTAGATCGTGTCGGATCGGGAGAAGAGGTACATGCGCTGGAGGGCAGTCAATTCATAGTCGCCTGGTTCGGCAACATCGGCATCGATTCCGAGCACATCCATCGCGAGCTCCCCAAGATCTCGGTGCCAGTTGGCCCAGTAGAGCTTGTTGATCATCGCAGCACGTGGAAGCTCTCCGCCGTCCAGCGAGTCACTCAGGACGCGAAGAGCGGTCCATCGCATGATCTGAAGACCCATGTGTGCTTTGGCGATCCGCTGTCGCATGATCGGATCGGATGCTGCACCGTTGCCTTTAGCGAGGGCAACGATCGAATCCAGTTCCGACTGGAACGCCATCTGCTGCCCGAGAGTGGACGCACCACGTTCGAACGCCAGCGTGCCCATCGCCACGCGCCAGCCATTGTTCACGCCGCCGATGACGTCGTCTTTGTGTGCTTTCGCGCCATCAAAGAAGACCTCGTTGAACTCACTCGTACCGGTCATCTGACGAATCGGACGAACATCAATGCCCGGCTGGTCCATCGGCACGAGGATATAGGAGATTCCCCGATGTTTCTTCACCGCGTCTGTGTCTGTGCGACACAAAACGAAGCACCAGTCCGCTACATGCGCGTGAGAGGTCCAAGTCTTCTGCCCAGTGATGACCCACTCATCACCAACGAGTTCGGCCTTCGTCTGTACGTTCGCGAGGTCAGAGCCGGCGTTCGGCTCCGAATAGCCCTGAGCCCAGATCGTTTGACCGAGTCGAATAGCCGGCAGGAACTTCTTCTGCTGCGCCTCGTTGCCGAAATGAACGATCGTGGGACCGGCGAGGGTCTCTCCAATATGACCCAGACGCCCAGGCCCGCCGAGGCGAGCGTACTCTTCGTTGAAGACGACCTGTTGCATGATCGTCGCGCCGAGACCGCCATGCTCAACCGGCCAATCAATGCAGGACCAACCGGCCTCGCCAAGGTGTTTCCCCCAAGCCTTTCGTTCGTCGACAAGCGCGTGCTCGTCGCCCGGCCCGCCGCGGAACCGCACGTGCGCCCAGTCGCCCTCAAGCGCCTCGGTCAGCCACTCGATCGCCTTGGCCCGGAACGCGTCGTCGTCTGCTGTGAACTTGAGATCCATTACGCGCCCTCCCCGTCCAACAACTGTGCGGCAATTCGCTCCCTGTGCTCGGTTGCCGAACCCAAAACCGTCTTCCCCGCAGTAGCCCGTTTAAAGTGCATGTGCGCGTCATACTCCCAGGTAAATCCTACGCCGCCGTGAATCTGAATGTTCTGTCCAGCGCACGCGAAATACGCCTCGGAGCACCAAGCGTTGGCGATAAGGCTAGACTCGGCGAGTTGTTGAGCCGTGCCAGCGTCCGCGGCCCATGCCGCATAGTAGGCAGCGGAGCGGGCTGACTCGACGTCCACCATCATATCGGCGGCCATGTGCTTAACAGCCTGAAAGCTACCAATCTGGCGGCCGAATTGGATCCGCTCGGTGGAGTACCGTACGGCGTCGTCCAGACACGACTGCGCACCGCCCACCTGCTCGCAAGCGAGAGAGACGCGGGCGACTGCACTCGCACGATCAAACGCCCGCTCGGCGACAATACCCGTTGCGAGAACCAAGGCGTCGGCGCCCTCAAATGTCACGCTGGCCCGACGATTCGTCTGATCCATTGTGGGAACGTGCTCGGCTGCGACACCATCCGCATCGCGGCGAACAAGACAGAGAGCGAACTCACCGTCGAGCTGCACCGCGACGACGAGCACATCCGCAGTTGCGCCATGAATCACAGCGCGTTTCAGCCCGGTAAGACGAGCGCGGTCGCCGCTTCGAGCGGCTGTGAGAGTGACGCCCTCACGGGACCAAGTCCGACCCGTGTCGATGAGCGCGAACGCGCCCGTAGCGGTGCCCTCGGAGAACTGAGGCAGCCACTCGGCGCAGGCCTCGGCGTGACCCGAGCCGACAAGTAAAGGCGACGTCAGGCTAAGCGTCGAGATCAGCGGGGATGCGAGCAGCGCGCCGCCCGCGACCTCCATGATTCCTGCATGTTCAACGACCCCAAAACCGAAACCCCCGAACTCCTCCGGAATCGCGATTCCTGCGATGCCGAGTTCACTGCACAACCGCTGCCAGAGCGCAGTGTCCCAGCCAGACTCCGTCTCCATTACAGAGCGGACCTTCTCAGCGTCGAGATTCTTGTCCAGAAAGCGACGGACGCTCCGACGAAACTCGTCCTGCTCCTCAGTAAATGCGAATCGCACGCGTAGCCTCTAAAGTCGTTCGATGATTGTGACGTTCGCTTGTCCGCCGCCTTCACACATTGTTTGAAGGCCGTACTTGCCTCCAGTGCGCTCAAGCTCGCAGAGCAGAGTCGACATCAGCTTCGTGCCTGTAGCCCCGAGCGGGTGACCAAGGGCGATAGCGCCGCCGTTGACGTTGATCTTGGCCATGTCCACGTCGAGGTCCTTGGCCCAGGCCATCGCGACTGATGCGAACGCCTCGTTGATCTCGACCAGATCGATGTCGTTCATCGTCATGCCGGCCTTCTTAAGGGCGTAGCGAGTGGCCGGAATCGGAGCCGTCAACATCCAAATCGGATCGGCGCCCCGAACACTCAGATGATGAACTCGAGCGCGAGGAGTGAGCCCGTGTTCTTTCACTGCGGCTTCTGAGGCCACCAGGATCGCGGACGCGCCATCAGATATCTGGCTTGCTGTCGCCGCGGTTAGTCGGCCGTCCGGCACGATGGTCTTCAAGGTAGCGAGCTTCTCGGCCGTGCTGCCTCGACGCGGCCCTTCATCGGTTCTGAACTCGCCGAACGGCACAATCTCTCGCTCGAAGCGTCCTTCGTCGATGGCGTTGGCTGCGCGCGCGTGGCTCTGGAGCGCGAACGCTTCCATCTCCTGACGAGTGATCTCCCACTTCTCAGCGATCATCTCCGCCGACTGGAACTGCGAAACCGGGGTCGAACCGTAACGCTCGACCCAGCCAACCGATCCAGAGAACGGGTCGGCGTGTCCGTACGGCTCGGCAACGAGCATCGCGGCCGAGATCGGAATCATCGACATGTTCTGGACTCCGCCCGCGATGACGAGGTCTTGAGTCCCCGACATTACGCCCTGCGCGGCAAAGTGAAGCGCCTGCTGAGAGGAGCCGCACTGGCGATCAATTGTAACGCCAGGAACGTGATCTGGGAGGCCCGCGGCCAACCAGCAGGTTCGAGCGATGTCGCCAGCCTGCGGACCGATCGCGTCCAGACAGCCGAAGATCACGTCCTCGACCGCACCTGGGTCGATGTCGTTACGCTGGACGAGGGCTTTGAGCACGTGTGCGCCGAGATCGGCGGGGTGGACGCCTGAGAGCGACCCCTTCTTGCGGCCGATGGGCGTGCGAATCGCATCGCAGATATATGCGGTCGTCATGTTCAGGCTCCCTGTACGATTGTTTGGATAAGGTGTTCGCGGTGGTCGCTGGCGGACCCGTGCGCGTTGGCCAAGGCCCAAGCACGCTTCATGTAAAGGTGAAGGTCATACTCGGTGGAGTAGCCGATCGCGCCGTGCACCTGCAGAGACGCTTTGGCGACCGTGGTCGCGGCCTCGGACGCCATCACTTTCGCGAGCGCCACGTGCTGGTCGATATCCGGGTCAGTCGTGTCGAGCGAATTCGCCGCGCGATAGACCATCGGGCGAGCGAACTCTAACGCCAACCGTGCATCGGCGAGTCGGTGCTGAACTGCCTGAAAGGTTCCAATCGCCTTTCCGAACTGCGTCCGGACCTTGGCGTACTCAACCGCAAGATCGAGCATCTGCTGGCCCAAACCCACGAGGAACGCGGAGGTCCCGAAGAGCGCCCACTGTCTTGCAACGGTGGAACTTCCCAGATTCTCGACGCCGGACGAGTGTAGGTCTGCAGAGACCGCCCCGAGGCGGCGCGTGTGATCCACCGACTGCTTCGCCGTGACCTCGACGGCTTCCGCCGGCACCGCGAAGAGCGTGTCGCCATCTTCCACAAGAAAGAGGTCAGCTGAGCCTGCATAGGGAGCGTACGGAGCGGCGTTCATGGAGACCGTCGCCACCGACTCTCCGGAGACGAGTCGCGCCAGCCAGCGATCCCTCGCGCGGCCGTTTGAGGTGGCGATCAGCGCCGGGATCGCGATTGACGCGGTCTCAATCAGAGGTTCGGGAACGCCGAAACGACCTGCGTCTTCGAGGGGAAGAACGAGTTCACGGGCGCCCATCTCAAGACCACCCGCAGACTCTGGTGCGACAATTCCAAGAACGCCGTTCTCGGCCAGTGCTGTCCACAGGCCGCCGCCTCGACCGTCATCGTTCGACCACGCGGAGCGCACAATTCCTGCGCCGCACTCCGCGGTCAACAATGCTGCCACGGCCTCGCGCAACATCTCTTGGTCTTCACTAAAGGCGAAATGCATGGCGGCTACTTGCGGGGAAGCCCGAGTACTCGGGTCGCGACGAGGTTGCGCTGGATTTCGTTGGTCCCGGCGTAGATGGGACCGGCTAACGCGAATTGAAAGCCGCGAATCCACTTCTGGTAGTCGCCCTCGTCCAATTCAGCATCAGCGCCAAGAAGCGCCATCGCGGCCTCGTGACTGGCGACGTCCATCTCCGACCAGAAGATCTTGTTGAGACTCGACTCGGCGCCGATTGACTGACCGGCCTTCATTTTAGCGACGGTCCCGAAGGTGTGGAGCCGATAAGACTCGGTCTTCATCCAGGCT